>NZ_JABSUZ010000002.1:0-351091 GCF_013284345.1 Brevibacillus sp. MS2.2 | reverse complement strand
TCACACATTTGTTCGATCATGTGATTGAAGCTGTTAGAAATCCCGCGAATCTCTGGACCCTCGTTTTGCAGAAGGGAACGATGGGTGAGGTCGCCTGAGCTGACCTGTTGCATGGCCATAATCAACGTCTGAAAAGGCGCGGTTATCCCCTTTACAACCAGCAAGCAAAGCAACAAAGAAAAGACCAGACTAGCGAGAATGGTCACCACGATAATTTTGGTTATCTCGTGGAGAGGACCTAGATAGGACTCCTGTAAAACGTCTATGACGTATATGTAGTTCTCCTCAGGAGAATGCGTAAAGGCCAGTGTATGTATGTGACCATCGACAGGGACATGAATCACGCCGAATCGCTCCGCTTCCATCCGTATCGCGATATCTTGCGGGATCTCAATAGCGCCCTTTGTCACTTTTTCAATGGGATGAAAGGCTCCATTTTTGACCAGATATTGCTGAAGTATCAAGCCTTCCTGAGAAAGATTGCTTTCTTGCTGTTGCAATTCGTATTGAAGGCGCTTTTGGTAGGCTTGATCGTCGCTAGCGAAAGTAAACTTCAAAAGCGATATTTTTTCGGTAGTCTTGTCCGTTTCTGAGTCAAGGCGGGACTCCATTTGCGAAATCATCGCCTTTTTTGCCTGGGTGTAAAAGGTCCAGCCAATCATGCCAGAAGAAATGAGCAGGATGCATAGCAGTGGGATCGTCAGCTTGGTACGGAGCCGCACTTGCCTGTGTAAGCGAGATAAGGGAGTGAGTAAATGGCGAAAGATAGCGTGCATCTCCAGTTGCCTCCTGATAAGTGGATGGTCGAAAAGTCCCGAGACTAAGGACTATTGTAATCAGGAGATGTAAAGCCAGTATGGAGAACATGTAAACGAATGTTAACATATATAGTTCGGAAAACATGCAGTAAATCCCGAACGTTTGTCGAAGTCTATTCCAGCATTTTTCGTTGATAAATGCGTATGATTGTGTTTTAATGTAGTTGAAACGTTCGTGAATTAACCGAAACTCAACCTTTTTGACTGGGAAGGTGACTCCTACGGTGGAAAAACAGGAACAACTCTACGAAGGTAAGGCGAAACGTATTTATCGGACATCTTTGCCTGATCAGTACTGGGTAGAGTACAAAGACGACGCAACAGCATTCAATGGAGAGAAACGGGCGCAAATCACCGGAAAAGGTGAGCTGAACAACCGCATTACGGCAATCTTTTTCACCATGCTGAAGGAGCGGGGCATCGACAACCATTTTGTCCGTCTGCTGTCCGCCACAGAGCAAGTTGTTCGCAAAGTGGAGATTATCCCTTTGGAGGTAGTCGTTCGCAATATCGCAGCAGGCTCATTGGCCAAGCGTCTTGGCATGGAAGAAGGGACAGTGCTCCCGCAGCCCGTTGTCGAGTTTTACTACAAGGATGACGCACTGGGAGATCCATTGGTGAATGCCTCCCATATCAAAGTGTTGGGGATTGCGAGCGAGAGTGACCAAGCGACATTGGAGCGCATGGGTCTTGCTGTAAACGAGGTCCTCGTGCCTTACCTGCGCGAGCGCAACATTACCTTGGTCGATTTCAAACTGGAATTCGGAAAAACAGCGGATGGGGAGATTCTCCTCGCCGATGAAATATCCCCGGATACATGCCGTTTCTGGGACTCGGTAACAAATGAAAAGCTCGACAAAGACCGCTTCCGCCGCGATTTGGGCAATGTGGAGGAAGCTTACAAAGAAATGCTTACGAGACTAGGAGGAGACGTACATGTTTAAAGCTGTTGTTTATGTAACATTGCGCGAGAGTGTTTTGGACCCGCAAGGACACGCTGTAAAAGGTGCTCTGCACACTTTGGGTTTTGATGAAGTAAACAATGCGCGCATCGGGAAGTACATGGAACTGGAATTGAACACTTCTGACCGTGCGCAAGCAGAAGAACGTGTACGTGAAATGTGCGAAAAGCTGCTGGCCAATACGGTGGTAGAAGACTATCGCTTTGATATCGTGGAGGGCTAAGGATATGCGAGTAGCCGTTATCGTCTTTCCAGGCTCGAATGCCGACATTGATTTGTTTAACGCAGTTGAAGACGTAATGGGAGTGCCTGTGGATTACGTATGGCATTCCGATACCGATCTTTCCAAATATGATGCGATTCTTTTGCCAGGCGGATTCTCTTATGGAGATTATCTTCGCTGTGGTGCGGTCGCTCGTTTTTCACCCGTCATGGAGCAAGTGGTGAAGGCAGCAGAAGAAGGCAAGCTGATCATGGGAATCTGCAACGGCTTCCAGATCCTAACAGAAGTCGGGCTGTTGCCAGGAGCACTCTTGCGCAACCGTTCACTGAAATTCCGTTGCAAGCTGTCCGAATTGCGTGTAGAAAACAACAACACCTCCTTTACCCGTGATTTCGCGGCAGGGGAAATCATCCAAATTCCGATCGCGCATGGCGAAGGAAACTACTACTGTGATGAAGAAACGCTGGCGAAGCTTAAAGCGAACAATCAGATTGTTTTCCGCTATCATGGCGAGAATCCGAATGGTTCACTGGAAGACATCGCGGGCATTTGCAACGAACGTGGAAACGTACTTGGCATGATGCCTCACCCGGAGCGTGCCGTCCACTCTTGGATGACTTCCGATGACGGACGCCGCATGTTTACCTCGATCCTGAAGACTTGGAGGGAGCAGAACAGTGTCACAACTCACGCATAAAGAACCGACAGCCGAACAAATTGCCGATCAAAAACTATATAAAGAAATCGGTCTGACTGACGAAGAATATCAGCGTGTCGTAGAAATTCTCGGCCGCAAGCCGAACTGGACGGAGACAGGTCTGTACAGCGTCATGTGGTCGGAGCACTGCTCCTACAAAAACTCCAAGCCTGTCCTGCGTCGTTTCCCGACAAAAGGACCTCGCGTTTTGCAAGGACCTGGGGAAGGTGCGGGTATTGTCGACATCGGTGACAATCAGGCGGTTGTTTTTAAAATCGAAAGCCATAACCACCCATCTGCGATTGAGCCGTATCAAGGGGCTGCAACTGGTGTGGGCGGTATCATCCGTGACGTATTCTCGATGGGCGCGCGTCCGATTGCGCTGCTCAACTCGCTTCGATTCGGGGAGCTCAAGTCTCCTCGCGTCAAATATTTGTTTGAAAATGTAGTAGCTGGTATCGCAGGCTACGGGAACTGCATCGGGATTCCGACTGTGGGTGGCGAAGTGAATTTCGACCCTACGTATGAAGGGAATCCGCTTGTCAACGCGATGTGTGTCGGCTTGATCGACCACGAGAAGATTCAAAAAGGGGTAGCGTCCGGTATCGGCAACCCTGTTATCTACGTTGGTGCAAGCACAGGGCGTGACGGTATTCACGGGGCGACCTTCGCATCCGAAGAGCTCACGGAAGAGTCGGAGAAAAAACGCCCGGCGGTACAAGTCGGCGATCCATTCATGGAAAAGCTCTTGCTGGAAGCGTGCCTGGAGCTGATCGACACGGGTATCGTCGTCGGGATTCAGGACATGGGAGCGGCTGGCTTGACGAGCTCCAGCTCCGAGATGGCGTCCAAGGCGGGCAATGGTATCGAAATGAATCTGGACCTGGTACCACAGCGTGAAGCTGGCATGTCTGCATACGAAATGATGCTGTCTGAGTCTCAGGAGCGCATGCTCGTCGTCGTGGAAAAAGGTAAAGAGGCAGAAGCGATTGCGATTTTTGACAAATGGGGTCTGGCGTCCGCTGTCGTGGGCAAAGTAACCGAAGACAGCAAGCTGCGTTTGTTGCACCAAGGTGAGGTAGTAGCAGAAGTACCAGTAGACAGCTTGGCAGACGACGCACCTGTCTACCATCGTCCATCTGCGGTGCCTGCTTACTACGAAGCAAATGCGAATGTAGATGTGTTGGCAGACATCCAAGAACCGAAAGATCTGAATGTTACGCTGAAAAGCTTGCTGGCTCAGCCAACAGTGGCGAATAAAGCGTGGGTATATGAGCAATACGATCACATCGTGCGTGCAAACACAGCAGTAAAGCCTGGTTCTGACGCTGCTGTTGTCATGGTGCGCGGTACTCGCAAGGCCCTTGCCATGAGTACGGATTGCAATGGTCGCTATGTATACCTCGATCCGAAAGTGGGCGGTGCCATTGCGGTTGCAGAATCTGCGCGCAACGTCGTCTGCTCCGGTGCAGAGCCGCTGGCGATTACGGACTGCTTGAACTTCGGAAGCCCGGAAAAGCCTGAGGTGTTCTGGCAATTTGAAAAATCGTGCGAGGGCATGAGCGAAGCGTGCGTAGCACTCGATGCTCCGGTCATCGGCGGAAACGTATCTTTTTACAATGAACGCAGCGGTGACGCGATCTATCCAACCCCAACAGTGGGAATGGTCGGTTTGATCACTGATGTTGACCATATTACGACCCAAGAATTCAAAAATGAAGGCGACGTGATCATCCTGTTGGGCGAAACCTTCGCTGAATTGGGTGGCAGTGAGTATCAAAAGATGGCTACGGGCAGCATTTCCGGACGTCCTCCACAAATCGATCTGACTAAAGAAGCGGCTGTGCAAAAGCTGGTTCTCACAGCGATTCGCCAAGGTCTGGTGAACTCCGCACACGATCTGTCCGAAGGTGGTCTGGGTGTCGCATTGGCTGAATCTTGCTTTGGCAAAGGCTTCGGTGCGCAGGTGGCTCTTGCGTCTGAGCTGCGTGCTGACGTGCTCTTGTTCAGTGAATCTCAATCTCGCATCTTGCTCAGTGCTTCTGGGGAGCAAGCGGCGGCGATTCTCGCATTGGCAGGTGAACATGGCGTACCTGCTGAAAACATCGGTACGGTCGGCGGCGATCGTCTGGTAGTGAACGTGAATGGTACAGAAGCGATTAACGCTTCGACTCAAGAGGTGAAAGCAGCCTGGAAGGATGCGATTCCATGTTTGATCGGCTAATCTGGGACAAATTGAACGAAGAATGCGGCGTCTTTGGCATCTACAACCACAAAGAAGCATCCCAATTGACCTATCTGGGTCTGCATGCCCTTCAGCATCGCGGTCAGGAGAGCGCAGGTATCTGCGCCTCCGACGGTGAGAAATGGTATAAGCACCGCGGAATGGGTCTCGTGTCAGAGGCTTTTGGCAAGGGCGATCTGGAGAAGTTCAGCGGTCATATCGCGATTGGTCATACCCGTTATACGACTGCTGGTTCGAGCAAGATTGAAAATGCCCAACCGTTGTTCTTCCGTTACGCACAAGGCAGCATGGCTGTTGCCCACAACGGGAATCTCGTGAATGCCGCCGTGCTTAGAAAAGAGCTGGAAGCAAAAGGCTCCATTTTCCAGACGACGAGTGACACAGAAGTGATCGCACATCTAATCGCCCGCTCTGAGTGCAAGGATTTGCCTGGAGCGGTAAAGGATGCCCTGCAATATATCAAGGGAGCATATGCACTTCTCGTCATGAACGAAAACCAACTCGTGATCGCCCTTGATCCGAATGGTTTACGTCCGCTGTCATTGGGACGACTCGGAGATGCGATCACTGTCGCGTCTGAAACCTGTGCATTCGATATTATCGGCGCGCAATATTGGCGTGACGTGCAACCAGGTGAGCTGATTGTCATCGACAAGGATGGCATTACGGAAAGCAAGTTTACTGAAACAACACAGCGTTCGATTTGTACGTTTGAATACATTTATTTTGCTCGACCAGACAGTGACATCGACGGAATCAACGTCCACATGGCGCGCAAACGTCTGGGCAAGCAACTGGCATTGGAATCCGCGATTGATGCTGATGTCGTCACAGGTGTACCGGATTCGAGTATCTCTGCTGCTATCGGATTTGCGGAAGCGACGGGAATTCCGTACGAAATCGGCTTGATCAAAAACCGCTATGTCGGACGTACCTTCATTCAGCCGAGTCAGGAGCTGCGTGAGCGTGCTGTCTATCTCAAGCTGTCTGCGGTTCGCAAGGTAGTGGAAGGCAAGCGCGTTGTCATGATTGACGACTCCATTGTTCGCGGTACGACGAGTAATCGGATCGTCCGCATGCTGCGTGAGGCTGGCGCAAAAGAAGTGCATGTGCGCATCAGCTCTCCGCCTGTTATGAATTCTTGTTTTTACGGCATCGACACCTCGTCGCGTGAGGAACTGATTGCGGCGACCAAATCCGTAGAGGAAATTCGTCAAATCATTGAGGCTGATTCGCTCTCATTCTTGTCTGTTGAAGGAATGATCGATGCGATTGGCCGCACGGATTCGGCTCCCAATAGAGGACACTGCCTCGCATGCTTTAACGGAGAATATCCGACAGAGATTGAGTTCGAAGAAGCGCTACCTGCGCTCAAATGCTAACCGTGCTACTTATGAACAACCGCTAATACAAGCACCTCTTGCTAGGGGGAGAAACGATGAGTGAAGCATATAAACAAGCTGGCGTAGACATCGATGCGGGCAACGAAGCCGTCGAACGCATGAAAAAGCACGTCAAACGAACATTCCGCCCGGAAGTTATGACGGATTTGGGAGGGTTCGGAGCGCTGTTTCGCCTGGATACCAAAAAATACGAGAAACCGATTCTCGTTTCCGGTACAGATGGGGTAGGAACCAAGCTGAAGCTCGCTTTTGCCATGGACAAACACGATACAATCGGCATCGATGCTGTCGCGATGTGCGTCAATGACGTAGTGGTTCAAGGGGCAGAGCCGCTCTTTTTCCTCGATTATCTGGCAGTAGACAAGGTCATTCCGGAAAAAATCGAAGCGATTGTCAAAGGGATCGCAGAAGGCTGCTCCCAGTCCGGCTGCTCGCTGATTGGCGGGGAGACTGCCGAGATGCCTGGCATGTACGCGGAAGGCGAATACGACATCGCAGGCTTTACCGTAGGTGTCGTGGACGAGAGCAAAATGATTACGGGGGCTTCTGTGGCGGCTGGTGATGTACTGATCGGGCTGGCTTCCAGCGGCGTGCACAGCAACGGCTTCTCGCTCGTTCGCAAGGTTCTTTTGGCAGACAAAGGTATGTCCCTGCATGATCATGTTGATGGATTGGGCAAAAAGCTCGGCGAAGAGCTACTGACACCGACCCGCATTTACGTGAAGCAAGTGCTATCGGTTCTTGAGTCACATGAGGTGAAAGCTCTGGCGCACATCACAGGCGGCGGCTTTACTGAAAACATTCCGCGCGTGCTTCCAGAAGGAATGCAGGCTGTAATCAACGTTGGTTCCTGGCCTGTACTGCCGATCTTCGAGCTGGTACAAGAGGCGGGTAACATCTCTTACCCGGATATGTACAAAACGTTCAACATGGGTATTGGCATGATGCTCGTCGTGAAGCCGGAAGACGCAGTGAGTGTGATGGAAAAGCTGCAAGAGCTGGGAGAACAGGCGTATTTGATCGGACATATTCAAGCGGGAGAGCGCAAAGTCGTATACAACGGGGTGGAATGGTGAGAAAGCTGGCCATTTTCGCCTCAGGCAGCGGTTCCAACTTTGAAGCGATCGTGCAGGCTGTACAGGACGGTAGGCTCACAGGCGTAGAAGTTGCCTTGCTCGTTTGCGACAAGCCTGGCGCCAAGGTATTGGAACGGGCAGAGCGTTTAGGGATCGACGCCTTTGTTTTTCAACCGAAGGAGTATGCAGACAAGGCTGCTTTTGAGCAGGAAATAGTGGCGCAGCTCCAAAAACGCGATATATCGCTGGTTGTGCTGGCAGGCTACATGCGTTTGGTGGGCGACACTCTTTTGTCTGACTACGAAGGAAAAATCATCAATCTGCATCCGTCGCTTTTGCCTGCTTTCCCAGGAAAAGACGCGATTGGTCAGGCACTCGCTTACGGGGTAAAGATAACGGGGGTAACGGTACATCTGGTTGATGCCGGTTTGGATACAGGGCCGATCATTGCCCAGATTCCCGTAGCGGTGCAAGATACAGATACGGCTGAGACTTTGGCAGCTCGCATTCATGCCGTGGAGCATGAGCTTTTGGTGAAGGTCATTGGCTATTTAGCAGAAGAGAGAGTGAAGCTGGAAGGAAGGCTTGTCCAGTTGACGTAAATCGAGAGATCCAAAAGAAACCGACATCCTTTTCTGATGTCGGTTTTTTGGTCATTCATTTAGAAATACTTCTTTCTCCAAAACAGGAGGGCTGTTACGGACGTAATGGCGGTGGACATGATCATAATGATCGTGAATGCGTGCGGATGATCCTGAAAAGGAAGCGGGACGTTCATCCCGTAAAAGGTGCCGATCACCATAGGTAAGGTGATGACAATCGTGATGGCGGTCAACAGCTTCAATACGCGATTCAGATTGTTGGAGATGACGGAGCCAAAGCCATTCATGATGTTCCCTAAAATGGCAGTATAGATTTCCGTCATTTTGATGGCCTGCTTGGTTTCGATTTTTACTTCTTCCAGCAGTTCCTTATCTTCTTCGTACATTTTCAAATAACTGCCGCTCCGAAGCAGGGAGATCAACAGACTGTTCGTTTCCAGGGAAGTCGAAAAATAAACGAGGCCCTTCTGCAATTCAAGCAAGGTAAGCAGTTCATTGTTTTTCGTCGATTGTCGCAACGATTTTTCCAGCGTTTCTGTCTGCTTGTTGATTTTTTTCAAGTAATGCAAATAATCATGCGACGTATTCGATAAAATTTGCAGGACGAACCGGTTTCGCATATGCGTGTGAAAGCTTTTCACTTTCCCTTGGACGAACTCATTCATGACAGCCGTTTCTACCAGGCAAACGGTTAAGATATAATCTTCCATCACCATGATTCCCAGCGGAACCGTCGTATAGTTGTCCTTCGTCCCTTCCTTTGTGGAGATCGGGATGTCCACGTAGAGCATCACGCGGTTACCTTCTTTGTCGATCCGACCTATTTCTTCGTCATCAAGGGCATCCTGCAAAAAATGAAGGTCAATCGACAACTCCCTGACGACTTGTTGCTTTTCTTGCTCAGAAGGATCGGTCAAATGAATCCAGCAGCCTTTTTCAATTTGATGCAGTTCTTCTATTTTTCCCATGGCATTCGTTTTGTAAATGTTCAACATGGTTTTCTCATCCTTTCACAAATCAGGATCGGAGGGATACGACCATGTTGCGCAAGCATGTCTACATATAGATACTTACTACACTCGTCCCATAAAAAGGGACAATGTCAAATAAGGTATGGGGAACATGCCGCAGCGCCACAAGGCCGGAAAATTCTCCGTACACAATTGATTGCAGTTATTTATTCCGCAACTTGGACTACTGTCCATAAAAACGTTCCCCCCTTTCGAAAATAAAAACCCTCTAGCGGGAATCTAGAGGGCCCCCTACCAGAGCTTTGGCACTATACAACGTAAAGGAAACATTCCTTAGCCACCTTAAGAAAAGCCTTAGTTCGGCAGTTCCTGTTCTACCCATTGGCATCTTTCGATATTTCCGGGCAGTGGCTTATGTTTGTATAGGAGCCTCACCTAACGAGGATGAATGATTGACTTTGCCAATCACGTTTTCTCGTCCTACCACTATGTTATTCATGTCCTTTCAGACGGTGTCGGCTTCTAACTATGACCGGCTCCCCCTATTTTACTGCTATTCTTCCTCCGCGAATCATGACAAACCAAATCAACTCTGGTGACATACAGTAACAGAGAAGGATATTCCCACAAAGGGAGGGGCCGACTTGAGCGGAGATTTTGTTTCGAACTTGCTTGATAAGCTAAGCCAAAAAACAGGGCGGCAATGGACGCTTAACGATATTATGAAGCTAGCGGAAAAAATGCCGAAGGGTGGAGCCAACGTAGATGCGCTGCTCGATGAGCTGGGCAACATGGGATTCGAAGTTCCAGAGGAGACGAAGGAGCGCGTCAGGGATCGTGTAAAGGACGGCCAATCCATCTCCATGGAAGAGCTAGGGAACTTAATGCCCAAAGAAGTAAAGGCGAAAAGCCGCAAGTCGAAGAAGCCGATCAAGCCAATCAGGGCGACTGCCAAAAGCAAATCAGTCTCACTGTCAGACCGTATCAAAAAGCTGTCAGGCAAAGGCAAGAAAAAACGATAACTTCATAAAACAAATGCAGGTGTGTGCAGTCGCAAGTGCCGAACAGGCATGGGCGGCTGCGTTTGTTTTCCTGACGAAGTTATTGATAATAGCGTACAATTATTTTATAATATATAAGTATTGTTCGTGTTTTGGTCAATAGTTACTCATGTTTTCACTAAAATTCAGGAGGTTCTATCCGTGAGTGTGAAAAAAGCGTTGATCAGCGTTTCTGACAAGACAGGATTGATTCCGTTTGCCCGTCGATTGGTAGCCGCCGGGGTACAGATCATTTCTACCGGGGGTACGGCTTCTCTCTTAAAAGCAGAGGGAGTTCCCGTCATTGGCATTTCTGAAGTGACTGGATTTCCAGAAATTTTGGACGGTCGCGTCAAAACGTTGCATCCCAATATCCACAGCGGCCTCTTGGCTGTAAGGGACAGTGAAGCACATGTGCAGCAACTAAAAGACCTTGGGATTGAAACCATTGATCTGGTTGTCGTGAACCTTTATCCTTTCAAGGAAACGATAGCGAAGCCAGACGTGACATATGAAGATGCCATTGAGAATATTGATATTGGTGGACCAACGATGCTGCGTTCTGCTGCGAAAAATCACGCGTTCGTCAGTGTAGTGGTCGATGCAGCCGATTATGAAAAAGTAGCAGAAGAAATGGAAGCAAATGGCGATACTACGCTTGAAACCCGTCGCAAGCTGGCTGCAAAAGTTTTCCGTCATACAGCTGCCTATGATGCCTTGATCTCTCGCTATTTGAGTGAGCAGGTAGGCGAACTGTTGCCTGAGAGCTACACGGTGACTTACGAGAAAGCACAGGATTTACGCTATGGGGAAAATCCGCATCAACGTGCGGCATTTTACCGTGAGCCGTTGTCCGATCAGTTGAGCATCGGGAATGCAAGCCAACTGCAAGGAAAAGAGCTTTCCTATAACAACATCAATGACGCAGATGCAGCGTTGGCGATTGTACGCGAATTCGCTGAACCTGCTGTCGTTGCGATCAAGCACTCCAACCCGTGTGGAGTAGGGATCGGCACTGATATTCGCGCCGCTTACCAAAAAGCGTACGAAGCAGACCCTGTCTCTATTTTTGGTGGGATCGTGGCAGCAAATCGCCCGATTGACCATGACACCGCACTCGCGATGAAAGAGATTTTCTTGGAAATTATTATCGCACCAGACTTCACCGAAGAGGCGTTGGCTGTTCTGGCTGAGAAAAAGAACCTGCGTCTCTTGCGTATTCCTGCGCTGAATGAACCAGCCAAAAAAGTGGACAATCTGTTCCGTGTGGCTCCTGTAGCAGGCGGGGCACTCATTCAAGACTTCGACTACAAGCAACTCGAAGAAAGCGAGATTCAGGTGGTCACAGACCGCAAGCCTTCGGAAGAGGAACTGGCACAGTTGAAATTCGCGTGGAAGGTCGTCAAGCACGTCAAATCAAATGCGATTCTCTTGGCAAAAGACAATATGACCATCGGTGTGGGCGCAGGCCAGATGAACCGCGTTGGGGCAGCGAAAATTGCCATCGAGCAAGCAGGTACGTTGGCAAGTGGCGCGGTTATGGCCTCAGATGCGTTTTTCCCGATGGGAGATACCGTGGAAGCGGCAGCCAAAGCAGGGATTACCGCTATCATCCAGCCAGGCGGCTCCATTCGCGACCAAGAATCGATTGATGCTTGCAACCGAGCGGGCATTGCGATGATCTTTACCGGCACTCGTCATTTCAAGCACTAAAAGAGGCTATTCGGGAGTAACGTTCGCTTTTTTAAACACGTACTAAAGGGTGGATCACCTCTCACACAGGAGGAAATACGATGAAAATATTAGTGATCGGCGGCGGCGGTCGAGAACATACGATTGCCTGGAAGCTGTTGCAGAGCTCTAAAGTGACAAAGGTATACTGTGCGCCAGGAAATGGGGGCACCGCCCAAATTGCACAAAACGTGCCGATTGGCGTTTTCGATTTTGCTGCACTGGCGCAATTCGTCAAAGATGAGGGAATTGATCTGACTGTCGTTGGCCCGGAAGATCCTTTGCTGGCGGGGATTGTGGACTTTTTCCAGGAGCGCAATCTGCCGATCTACGGCCCGAACGAAAAAGCGGCAATGATCGAGGGCAGCAAGTCTTTTGCGAAAAGTTTAATGAAACGCTACGAGATTCCGACGTCTGCCTATGAATCGTTCCTGGATTACGAATCGGCGAGTGCGTACGTGAGAGAACAGGGAGCTCCTATCGTTGTCAAAGCGGACGGCTTGGCAGCAGGGAAAGGTGTCGTTGTCGCAGAGACGGTGGAGGAAGCAGAAGAGGCACTCCGTCAGATCATGCAGGAAAGCGTCTTTGGTGAAGCGGGAGCGCGTGTGGTCATTGAGGAGTGCATGTTCGGCGAAGAGCTGTCGCTGCTGTCTTTCGTCGATGGAGAGACGGTTAAGCCGATGATTACTTCCCAGGATCATAAGCGAATTTTCAATGATGACCGCGGTCCCAATACAGGCGGCATGGGAACATACGCCCCGGTACCGCAAATGTCTGCTGAGCTGGTGGACGAGATCGTCAAAACGATTGTCCAGCCGATGGCGTCAGGAATGGCCAAGGATGGCATTCCGTTCAAAGGCATTCTCTACACAGGACTGATGATTACGGAGCAAGGCCCGAAAGTCGTGGAGTTCAATGCGCGTTTTGGCGATCCAGAGACACAGGTGCTCTTGCCGTTGCTCGAAACAGATTTGCTCGATATTTTTGTCGGAACGGTCAATGGGGAGCTCGATGCAGTCGATGTGACATGGCAAAAAGGAAGTGCTGTCTGTGTCGTCATGGCAGCACCGGGTTATCCGGGCGAATATCCAAAGGGTGCGTTGATTCACGGGCTGGGTCAGGCAAACGAAGGAGCTACGGTGTTTCACGCAGGTACGAAGGAAACCGAGGAAGGTATCGTGACGAGCGGTGGCCGTGTGCTTGGCGTCGTGGCAACAGGAGCGGATTTGGCGCAAGCGCGTGAGACAGCCTATGCGAAGGTCCAAGGGATCTCGTTTGACGGGGCGCAGTATCGCACGGATATTGCGGCACGCGCGATGAAGCATCAGCAAAAGGGATAAAAAAGAACAAGCTGTTCCTTCGGTAGAAATTTCTACGTGGGGAACAGCTTTTTTACATGTGCGGGATGGTGTGTCTACACCAAAAATAGCATTATACAAATAAAACTATTCCTTACAAACGGAGTAGTTTTATTTGTATAATGCCAATAATAGTAAAAATTTAGGGGGTAGGGGTATTTATGGGGAGTGTAGGTTACCCTGGTCTTATCTTTATGGTGGTTTTGGTAATTGTTGCTGCAGTAATCGTATATAGCTTAACAGCACCGCAGAAAAGAAAGAGGCGCTAAAAGGCGCCTAATTCTACGGGGACCAATCTTTACCGTGACGGTGATGAATGAACGTATAGCAGGAGGACAAGAGCAGACCAAAATGCTCGTTGTCCAACATGCACTGTGCTCCGTCATAACGCAAGAACAAAGTCTTAAGCTTCTATTACACACCAACGTTTTCACTTGCGATGGCCGCTTTTTTCGCTTTGGCCGCAGCTAGCTGCGAAAGGAAATAAACGATAAGGAACAGCAGCAAGCAAGCTGCCGACCAGCGGTACATGACGGAGTAGCTCGAATGTGTCGCAATGACGCCGAGGAGCATAGAGCCGACCGCGATGCCCAGATCGATGGAATTAAAGAACAGTCCATTCGCCATGCCTCGTTGCTCAGGTGTGACGACCTTCACCATCCACGCCTGGATAGATGGCTGAATCATGCCATAGCCAAGCCCGTAGAAGGCAGCAGAGACGAGAAGCAAGGACTCTGTCGTTGTCAGGGAGAGGAGCAAAAGGCTGACCCCGACGAAAATCGCACCGGGAGGCAGGACGGCAATGTGCCCTTTGCGATCATACAGCTTGCCGGAAAACGGACGAATCAACACCATCGCCAGTGCATTCGTAAGGAAAAACCAGCCGACATTCTCAATGTGGGCTTCTTTTCCGTACAAGGCCAAAAAGCTGAGAATCCCTCCATACGTAATAGACAAACAAAAATTCAGTCCAGCTGGAAGCAGCAGCTTTTTATCATAAAAACGGCGAATGCCTGTGACTGTTTGTGCGTTCCCGGACGACACAGGAAGCTGATTGTAGGCGCGAATAAAATGCATCAACGGAAAAATAATGGCAACTAGCAACACGAGAACCATGAGCATCGATCCGAATCCAAACCCATTTAATACTCCAAGTCCAATCAACGGGCCGAGTGCCATTGCCAAGCTGGTCGATAAGCCGAAATACCCCATGCCTTCGCCGATCCGTTTGGCAGGAATCACATTGGAGACAATCGTCGGAAAGGTCGTGCTACCCATCCCAAAGCCGATGCCGACCAGGATTCGCAACAGAAGAAAGAAAACAATGCTTCCCGCCCAGTAATAGCCTGCGCTAAAAATCGCGACGAATCCAAGGGCGACGATCGCCAAGAGCTTACTGCTTTTTGTTTTCAACGCTTCCCCGGTAAATACCCTTGCGATCACTGCTGCAAGTGAAAACAAGCTAATGACCAGGCTGACGACAAAATCATTGGCCTGATACGCTTCCTTCACATAGGCAGGAAAGGTAGGGGTCTGCATTTGAACAGTGAGAAACAACAACAAATTGCATACAGTTAACAGGACAAAATCTCTCGTCCACAGTCTCTCTCTACTCTCTCCCAATGCTGTCACTCCTAGTCTGTCGTTTTTCTATTGATGTTCTCGTTAATCTCC
The DNA here is from genome assembly GCF_013284345.1 of Brevibacillus sp. MS2.2. Taxonomy (NCBI): domain Bacteria; kingdom Bacillati; phylum Bacillota; class Bacilli; order Caryophanales; family Paenibacillaceae; genus Brevibacillus; species Brevibacillus sp. MS2.2. The sequence goes on along the minus strand of NZ_JABSUZ010000002.1, from coordinate 336,291 downwards.
AGCAAGATTTCTCGTAAGAAGGCCAGCTTTTCAGGAGAGATCCCTTCCAAAATGTCTGCAACGGCATGAGCTTCTACAGGGATTGCCTGCTCAATCCATTCCCGTCCTTTCGGAGAAAGGGTAATGATGTAGGCGCGGCGGTCTTGTTCGCTCAATGTCTTTTCGATAAAGCCTTTTTTGGCAAGTGTGTCTAAAATGCGTGTCATGGAAGGCTGATCCTTGGCCGAGCGCTGGGCCAGCTCTTTTTGATTGATGCCCTCTTCTTCTCGTAGCCGATAAAGGACGGCAAACTGCTCCGTGGTCAAATCAAACTCCTTTAAAAAAAGGGAAACATAATGAATCATTCTCCGGTATGTATTTCCAATGAGAAATCCAACCGGTTCTTTTTGCCAATGATCGATCAGGGGAATAACCCTCTTTCGTCCAAAATATTTGCAATGACAATTATATGTATAACAAGTAATTATGTAAATGGAAAACGCTGTAACTCTTTGAAATAATCAATGGTAAATTCCCGAAAGCGCTGTGCTGCTTGGGATAAATAATGCTTTCGTGACCACGCAATGCCTCTGGTAATCTGACATTCTGGATCTGTAATCCTGATTTTATTTGGTATGAGATGCGATCTCATTTTCCAACTCATAGCAGGGACGAAGCACACCCCGATTCCTTGTCTGATCAAGGATACGATGGCATCAGGCTCGTCTACCTCAAAAATTACTTTCGGGGAAAAGCCTGCCTGCAAACAATGTTCATCCATGAAGTTACGAAGCCAAAATCCTTGGCGTACACTCAAAAAGTGTTCATTCTTCAGTATTTTCAACGGAACGGATTCTTGGCCCACCAAATGGTGATTTTCTGGGACCACGACATAAATTTCCTCGGTAATGAGTTGTTGCCATTCTAAATCAGGACTGTCGATTACTCCTGAGGTGATACCAATATCAATCTCGCCATTTTCAAGCATCTTCTTGACAACAGGTGTTGGTTCGAACACTTGGCGAAACTGGACGTCCGGATATAGACGCAAAAACTTTCCCAATAAATCAGGGATGACACCAGTAATAGAAACAGCCAGAGTAATGCTTCCTTTACTTAGCCCGGCCATATCCCGCACGATGCTTTCACCTTGTTCCAGCACATGAAAGATTTGCTCTACATGCTCCGCATATACCTTTCCGAATTGATTTAAACGAATTTTGCGACCGTGGCGGTCAAACAACGGTACACCCACGCGTTCTTCCAAGCGTGCAATCATTATGCTCAAAGAAGGCTGACTGATATTCAGTACCTCAGCGGCCTTTGTCATGTGTTCCAACCGGGCTACAGTCAAGAAATATTTCATCTGAAGCAGGTCCATTGTCTATTTCCCTTTCTATATAGACGTTTATCTATCATTTAGATAATTATAATATATTATTCATTATGAAAATAACTTCCTATAATGAAGGCGAACGAATACTCAGTCGATGGGAGTTGTATAAAGCATGAGAGCTGCTGTCCTTGAAGCTTTTAATCAACCTTTAGTTGTAAAACATGTCGCAGACCCTGAATTGACCCCAGACGGTGTTATCTTGAAATTGGTGGCGTCCGGTGTATGCCGTAGCGACTTGCACGCGATTCACGGAAAGATGTCTATGGTTCAAAACTTCCCGCATATTCTCGGACATGAAATGAGCGGTGTTGTGGAACAAGTCGGAAGCAACATCCGTAATTTCAAAAAAGGCGATCGTGTTATCGTACCTTTCACCCAAGGCGATGGTGTATGCTCGCATTGCTTGTCCGGTCACAATAACGTTTGCGATAACAGCCAATTGGTCGGCATGCATTTTAACGGAGGATATGCAGAATATATCCACATTCCAAACGCGGACCTGAACCTTCTTCACCTGCCTGAGAACGTTGATTTCCTGAGTGCGGCTGCCATGGGTTGCCGATTCATGACGGCTTTCCATGGTACAGTTGCCCAAGGAAACGTTCGTCCAGGGGAATGGGTTGCTGTTTATGGCACCGGAGGCGTGGGGCTATCTGCTATCCAAATTGCAGCAGCAGCAGGCGCGAACGTCATCGCGGTCGACATTGCCGACGATAAGCTCGCATTCGCCAAAGAAATGGGAGCGGTTGCAACCGTTAATAGCAAAGAAGAAAATGCGCCTCAAGCTATCAAGGAAATAACGAAGGGCGGCGCTCATCTATCCATCGATGCCCTGGGTATTCAGGAAACATGCCTCAATTCGATCATGAGCCTGCGCAAACGTGGACGTCATGTACAAATCGGTTTGAGCTCCAATCCAAACGGCGGTATGACACCGATTCCGGTTAATCTCGTGCTCGGACACGAATTGCAACTGATTGGTTCTGCTGGCATGCCGATCCCGGAGTTTCCGGCAATGCTTAATATGGTCAGCCAAGGCAAGGTCGCACCAGGGAAATTGATCACAAAACAAATCGCTTTGGATGACATCAATGCTGCATTCGATGAAATGGTTTCTTATGGCGGCGTAGGGGTAACTGTCATTACAAAATTTTAAGGGGGTCACCGAGAGATGGCAGATAAATTCTCCATGCAATATATCAACGGGGTTTGGCGCGAAGGCTCAAGTGATTATGTGTATGAAAATGTAAACCCTTACAATGGTGACGTGGTAGCCCGCATGAAGCTGGCGAATCGAAACGACATTGATGAAGCATACCAAGCAGCGAAGCAAGCGCAGAAAAAATGGGCACAGGCTTCGGCTGACGAGAAGAAGCAAGTGCTGCGACGTGCAGCTCAGCTCATGCAGGAAAGAAAAGACGAATACATTGGAATCATGATAAAGGAGACAGGAAGCTCGTTCGTCAAAGCGATGGCCGAATTCATGGTTTCAGTTGGGATGATCGTGGCTTCTATTGAGTATGTGGATCGCATGTATGAGCCACAAATTTTCCCAGGTACTGTCCCTGGCAAAGAGAATCATGTCTACCGTCACCCAATCGGTGTGATCGGTGTCATTACACCTTTCAATTTCCCGCTTATGTCTGCGATACGCGTAATCGCTCCGGCGATTGCTGTGGGTGACGCTCTCGTTCTCAAGCCGGATTCTGGCACATACATGTCGGGTGGCCCGTTTATTGCTGATATTTTTGAGCAAGCAGGCCTTCCAAAAGGTGTTCTGAATGTCGTCAGCTATGATATCGCAGAGGTAGGAGATTACTTGATCGAACACCCGGTTCCACGGATCATTTCCTTTACGGGATCTACAAATGTCGGTCGTCATATCGGCGCATTGTGCGGCCAGCATCTGAAGCGTGTTTCTCTTGAACTCGGCGGTAACAATCCGTTCGTTGTACTGGAAGATGCTGATCTGGATGCTGCGATTGATGCAGCCGTATTCGGAAAATTTTTCAATGTTGGACAAGTATGTGTGTGCACAAATCGCATGTTCGTTCATCGCAAGCATTACGACGAGTTTGTCCGCCGTTTCGCGGAACGAGCAGAGCAACTGCCATACGGCGACCCAATCGATCCAAAAGTAATTATCGGTCCACTGATCAACGAACGCCAAATGCAGAAGGTCATCGGTATTGCGGAGGATGCAAAGCAGGATGGCGCACGTGTTGTGCTGGAAGGTAAGCGTATCGGCAATATTTTGACTCCGTATGTTTTTGCAGATGTGAAGCAGGAGTCGCGACTGGCGCAAACCGAAATTTTCGGACCCATTGCAACCATTATTCCATTCGAGTCAGATGAAGAAGTGCTGGAGTGGGCCAATAACACAGAGTATGGCTTGTCTGGCGCAGTGTTTACGCAGGATTTGGAGAAAGGCATTGCATTTGCACGTGCTGTCGAAAGTGGCATGACACATGTCAATGACGCTACTGCTAACTTGGATATGAACGCTCCGTTTGGTGGAGAGAAAAGCTCCGGCATTGGCCGCTACGGCGGTGAAATCGGCTTGGAAGAATTCACGACAGTAAAATGGGTGTCCGTCCAGACAGAACCGCGCAAATTCCCTTTCTAATATGATTTGTGAAAAGCCCGTTACATTTTCATCGAATGTAACGGGCTTTTCGTCTTCCTGTCTATGATTGGCTATTGTCGATATCTTCCTCTTCTTTTCGACGTCCGAAAGAAGTAATATCCCATCACGCCGATGACGCCAATGATCGTGGCAATAACAAAGAAGTTATGGGACATCCATTCATACATCTGGGAGCCGACAAGCATATGCAGTGCCTCCTCTCCTTATCTGTACGTGGGGTAGCGAGTAGTGCTGCTGTTATTATTTTCTTGGGAGCGAAATGAAATGAACTCTCTTGCCGCCTTTTCGAGAAGTTGATCCTCGGAGGTAAGCTTCGTGTTTTGCAGATTGTTGATTGGTTGTTTTTCCTGATTCGTTGATGATTGAGGGCTTGCAGAATACTGTATGTTTGTCTTATTGGTGGTAGATGGCGTATTGCTCGCATCATCCTGGCTGTTGTTCGAGTCTTTGATGGGCGCAATATTCATGGAGCGCGTGAACTGATTGACTGCCATCTGTACGCCTTTTTTCTTGAGTTGATCCATCATGCCCTGCATGCCATTCCCTTTTTTCGTATTGATGCCCATCGCTGCGTACATCGGACAAAAGCGAGTAGCTCCTTCTGCTACTTTCATGGCTGAAAAAGCCATGAGCAGCCATGGAGTGTTGTATGGGCGACGGTTCATTCTACCGATGCCGTATGCCAAGCCTAACAGACCGCCCGTTATACGAATCAGCGCGTCAGTTCTACCTACGTTTTTGTGCATGAGAGTTGTCCTCCTGTCGCAATTACTTCTATTCGATAGTCTGCGATGAAGGGCGACAAGACACCCGTGGGAATTGTTACTACCACCACCAAGCTTGCAGGGGAATGATTTATGGGCGGCGAAGCTGTAGACATCGGCAGACCAACAAGGAGAGAAGAAATGATGCGCGTACGAGCCATATCAGATCGTGATTACTTGAACATGATTCGCGTGAGTAGACGTCAGGCACCGGCAAGCCTCTGGATAAAAGGCGCAAGCGTACTGAATGTGTATACAAAAGAATGGCAAGAGCATCACGTCGCAGTGGCAGGAGAACGAATTGCTTATGTAGGAGAAAAAGAGCCGTTGGTCGATGATCAGACTGTCATCATCGAGGCGGCTGGACAGTATCTCGTTCCGGGTTACATCGAGCCACACGCACATCCGTTTCAATGGTACAACCCTTACACGTTGGCTGACTTTGCTCTGCAAACGGGAACGACTGGAATGATGTCGGACTCATTGATGCTGATGCATCTGCCTTTTTCGCAAACGGCAGCGATCATGGATTCTCTGGTTGCTCATCCGGTGAAGCAATTTTTCTGGGGCAGACTCGATCCGCAGACAGGGAAAGCTCATCCGGCGTTCACCAAGGAAAGCTTGGCGCGAATGCTGGAGCATCCACGCGTGATTCAGGGTGGGGAGTTGACGAATTGGGGCGGCGTTTTACAAGAGGATGAAACGCTGCTTTTTGGTTTGAAGCATACGCGGGACTTGGGCAAAAGGATGGAGGGACATCATCCGGGAGCTTCTTATGAGACCTTGAACATTGCCGCAGCAGCCGGCGTAACAGCTTGTCATGAGGCCATCGATGCAGCAGATTTGCTGGCGCGTATCCGTTTAGGTATGTATGCGACACTGCGCCATTCCTCGATTCGCCCTGATCTGCCGGAGCTGGTGAAAGGGTGGCTTGCGCTGGGTGTGCCGTGGTCATCACGGATGATGCTCACATCAGATGGAAGTACGCCGCCGATGCATCGTGACGGGTTCATGAATAGTACGATCCGTGTGGCCATCGAAGCGGGGATGCCACCAGAAGAAGCGTATGTCATGGCGACGCTGAACCCGGCTGTCTATTACGGGCTGGACGCGGAGATCGGAGGAATTGCGCCGGGCCGAATCGCGGATATGCTGTTGTTGACGGCAAAGGATCAACCGACACCATCCATCGTGATTGCAAATGGACAACGGGTGGCAGAAAAGGGAACCCTGCTCGTCCCAACCGTTCAGCCTCAATGGGACGAAGCTTCGTTACGTTTGACAGATCCATTGAAAAAGCAGGCACATCCTGATTGGTTCCGCTTGCGGCCAGATGAAGACGGCAAGGCCCCTGTGTTACAGATGCTGAATGCCGTTATCACCCGGTTGTCGCTAGAGGACATGCCCGTTGATCAGGATGGTTATGTATCTTTGCAGCATGATCCGCAGTTGGCGCTGATCGCGACCATCGATGCAACTGGCGGCAACCGAACATTGGCAGTGCTTCGCGGCTTCGGTGAGCATCTCGAAGGGCTGGCCAGCACCTATTCAGCGTCTGGCGATTGGATCGTAATCGGACGCAATCCCCACGCGATGGCACAAGCATTGGAACGTACTCGGGAAATAAAAGGCGGGGTCGTCCTGATCGATGAAGGAAAAGTAATTTGTGAATGCCCATTGCCTCTTACTGGAAAATTCGCATCTGCACCGATGGAGGAAGTGATCAGCATGGGTGAAAATTTGGTAAATCAGCTCCGTTCCAAAGGCCATGTCCATCTTGACCCGATTTATTCGATTTTGTTTTTTACCGCTACCCACTTGCCGTATGCCCGTCTTACAGCAACAGGCATTGTCGATGTTAAGAGTGGGCAAATCATCGTTCCGGCACTCCCTCTACCTTAAGGGACGCTTGCGGTCATAATCGATTTGTAATTGTTTGTACATCAATGATATATGTATATAAAATATATTTTACTTCTTGTAAATTATCAGATTTATTTTAAAATAAAAACAACCAAGCCTCATCTATCTTTATCCCCGAAGAGTCATTGTTTTTGAAAGTCGCAACCTGGCTAGCGAGGTAGATGGACTGGGTAACAAGAACAAAGAATGATAAAAGGGGGATTCATTCTGAATGAAAAAGCGCTCTTATGTCGGGGTTTTATCTGCGGTATTGGCTACGAGTATGGCATTAACAGGTTGCGCAGGAAACAGTAATTCAAGCGGCGGTAGTAACGCAAGCGGGGGGCAAAGTCAGCCAGCTCCAAGCAACAGCGGAAACGGAAAGACCGAGGGCGGTCTCATCAAGATCGCCACACAATCCCCACTATCCGGGAGCAATTCTGCTGTGGGAGATGCGATTAAGACAGGCGCAGGTTACGCACTCGAAAAGCGCAAGGAAGAGTTTAAAGCACTTGGCTTTGATCTCCAGCTTTTCCCTCAGGATGATCAAGGCGACCCGAAAATCGGGGTATCCAATGCGGAGATGCTCATCTCTGATCCCGATGTGTACGGTGTAGTTGGGCACTATAACACAGGTGTTGCCATTCCATCGTCTGTGAAGTACGAGGAAGGCAAGCTGGTCATGGTATCTCCAGCAAACACAGGGGTAAAGCTCACGGAGGAAGGCAAGAAAACCGTCCATCGAATCTGTGCTCGCGATGACGCGCAAGGACCAAAGGCTGCTCTTTATGCAAAAAATACACTTGGTGTAAAAACGGCCTATATTATCCATGATAAGACTGCATACGGCCAAGGTCTGAGTGATCAAGTAAAGATGCAATTCGAAAAGGATGGAGTTCAAATCCTTGGCTTCGAAGGCATTACCCAGGGCGAAAAGGACTACAGCGCGGTACTTAACCAGGTAACGGTGAAAAACCCGGACATCATCTTTTTCGGCGGTCTTTATCCAGAAGGTGGAATCTTGATCAAACAAGCTCGTGAAAAAGGATTTAAGGGTTATTTTATGGGTGGCGACGGCTTGGATTCTTCTGATATGATAAAAATAGCCGGAGCTGCTGTCGAAGGTGTAGTCTTTACGTCAGTAGCAGGGGACGTAACGCAGACCGAAGAGGGCAAGAAATGGGCTGAAGAGTACAAAAAAGTCACAAACAAGCCTCTGGAAACCTATTCCGTCTACGGTTTCGACTCTATGAACGTCATCCTCAATGGTGTTTTGGAAGCTACCAAAGCAAACGGAGGCAAAAAACCAACCCGCGAGCAAGTCCTCGATGCAGTCCACAAAACCAAGGATTTTCAGGGTCAATTCACCAAGGTTACCTTTGATGAAAAAGGTGACAACACAAATGCAGATGTATTTATTTACAAGTTTGACAAGGACAAATCCATTTTCGTAGGCAAGGCCGAGTAATCACACCACACAATGCGCACACACTCCCATGCCTCATATCAGGATAGGGGGGCTGCACGCCGGTGTTGGCCCCTTTTCCACGAGAAAACAAGTCCAGTCAACCGAATGAATGCAGAAAATTTGTACAAGTTTACATGAGAAATGAGGGATGGGAAAGCATGATCAACATTTTGCCTCAGGTGTTGGTTGACGGATTGACACTTGGATTTATGTACGCAGTCGTGGCTTTAGGCTACACAATGGTTTACGGGATTTTGGAAATTATCAACTTTGCTCATGGAGACATTTTCATGGTCGGAGCCTTTATCGGTACAGAGGTATTATTGATCTCTGATGCGCTAGGGGCACTCGAAGGTATGAATCCATTTGTCGCACTTTTCATAACACTCATAATTGCCATGGTATTAACTGGTGCTTTGGGGGTAGGAATTGAGAGGATTGCCTATCGACCATTGCGTGGAGCACCTCGTCTTGTGCCGTTGATTTCGGCGATTGGCGTATCGTTTTTGCTACAGGACCTCGTACGTTTTACAGAAGCACTAGCTCGTAATGAGTTTTATCTGAATAGTCCCGCTCTTTTTACAGGTTCGATTCCAATAGGTAGTATTGCTACGATCCCAACAAAAGGATTAATCGTAATTGTAATTGCGATCGTCATGATGATTGCGTTGACGTTGTTTGTGAATAAAACAAAGTGGGGAATCGCCATGCGCGCCGTTGCACAAGACCAGAGTACGGCTTCGCTGATGACCATAAATGTAAACAAAGTAATCATGCTTACGTTTTTGATTGGCTCCAGTCTGGGTGGCGCGACAGGTGTTCTGTTTGCGCAAAACTACGGGACGATCGATCCGTATATCGGTTTTATTCTTGGTCTAAAAGCATTTACCGCTGCCGTCCTCGGCGGGATTGGGAACCTGCGTGGTGCGATGATCGGTGGCGTACTCCTCGGTCTTTTAGAATCTCTGTCCGGTGCCTTTATGGGGCCGCTGACCAACGGAGCCTTTGGTGCAGAGTACAAAGATGTGTTTGCGTTCAGTATTTTAATTCTCGTGCTTCTCTTCAAGCCGGAAGGACTGTTTGGCGAAGCTGTAAAAGAGAAAGTGTAGGTGAAATAAATGGCAAATCTCGCTTGGAAATCGTTCAAAGGCATTCCGCTCGTATTTACGTTGATCTGGATTGTAGCTTTTTCTGCCGCGTTGTACCTCATGGATAAATCGGTTATCGCGTTTCTCGGCATTCTTTCTTCCATTGTGCTTGTCTATTACACTAATACCTCCAAGTCGATCAAAATGGCGATTGGCGCTATCGTTCTCCTCCTGATCATTCCGTTGGTAGCCGGTGAAAACCGTTACTACATGGAGGTAGCTTCACAGGTTGGCATCTACGTAGCGATGGCTTTGGGCTTGAATATCGTAGTAGGCTTTGCTGGTCTGCTTGACTTGGGTTACGTTGCGTTTTTTGCTGCTGGGGCTTATGCGTACGCGATTTTCTCGACCTCGCAAGCGAATGAGTTTATTGCAGGGAATCTGTTCCCGCTCTCCGGTGAGTGGTTTTGGCCATTTCTCATAGTCGGCTTGATTGTGGCTGCTGTTTTCGGAATATTGCTAGGATTGCCAGTTCTCAGAGTAAAAGGGGATTACCTCGCGATCGTGACCTTGGGCTTCGGTGAAATCATTCGCATTGTCTTCAACAACCTGGACAAGCCCATCAACATCACCAACGGTCCACAGGGAATCACGCCGATTCCGTCTCCTGAGCTGTTTGGGATCAAAATGGGGACGCCGTTTTACTTTTACTTCATTGTGTTGTTTGTGATTGCCTTTATCGTTTTGGCGAATATACGCTTTGAGCATTCCCGTTTGGGGCGTGCATGGATTGCGGTACGTGAGGATGAGCTGGCTGCCCAGTCGATGGGGATTTCCCTGTTGAATACCAAGCTGGCAGCATTTGCACTGGGTGCTTCCTTCGCTGGTGTCGTCGGTGTTATCTTTGCTGCCAAACAGACGTTTATCGATCCGACTTCCTTTACGCTGATGGAATCGATCGGGATATTGGTCATGGTCATTCTGGGTGGGAGTGGCAGTATTCCAGGCGTTGTGCTTGGCGCCGCATTTGTGACAATCTTGCAGGTACAGCTGTTGAAGGAATTTTCCAACTTCCTGCACGGTCTGCAAAATGCGGGGATCATCAGTTTGCCTAACCAGTTGGACCCATCCAAGTTTCAGCGACTCATTTTCGGAATTATGCTCATTCTCGTTGCCTTGTATCGCCCTAACGGATTGATTCCGGCCAAACGGAAGAAAAACAATCTCGATGCGATCAAAAAGAGCGAGTTTGGCAAAGAAAAGCTGGGGATTCTCGGCAGACTGTCCCAATTGACTTCTGGAAAACAGTCATAGCGGACGAGGAGGGAAATGAGCATGGCATTGTTAGAGGCAAAAAATTTAACGAAGCGCTTCGGTGGCTTGGTAGCCAATCAAGACGTCTCGATTGACATCGAAAAAGGAAGTATTACGGCGGTCATCGGTCCGAATGGGGCCGGAAAAACGACTTTTTTCAATATGATTACCGGATTTTACGAGCCAGACGAGGGAGAAATCCTGCTGAATGGCAAAAGCATCAAGAAGCTTCGTCCTGATCAGATCGCGAGTCGCGGTGTCACGCGCACCTTTCAAAACATTCGTCTGTTCAAAGAAATGACGGCATTGGAAAATGTCATGGTGGGTGTGCATAGCCGCTTATCGGCTGGAATTCTTGGAATCCTGTTCAACTCCAAGCGTGTACGCCAGGAGGAAGAACGGACGCGCGTCGAGGCTTATCAGCTCATGGAGTATGTCGGGATCGCACATATTGCCAATGAAGCAGCAGGGAGTCTGCCTTACGGGTTGCAACGAAGACTGGAAATTGCCCGGGCGATGGCGACCAATCCGCAAATTATTTTGCTCGATGAACCGGCGGCAGGGATGAATCCTCGCGAGACGGTTGAGATGACGGATTTTATTCGTCGGCTGAAAAAAGAGCTCGATTTGACGATCATTTTGATCGAGCATGATATGAAGCTGGTCATGGGACTTAGCGAGTACATTCACGTGCTGGATTACGGGAGAAAAATTGCAGAAGGTACACCCGAACAAATCCGCAACAACCCTAACGTCATTGAGGCCTATCTCGGAAAAAGTGCGTCGGACGTGTCGTAGAAGGAGGAAAATCGATGGCATTGCTAGAGCTGACTAACGTTCATACGTATTACGGCGGCATCCACGCATTAAAAGGATTGAGCATAACGGTAAACGAAGGCGAAGTGGTGACGCTGATCGGCTCCAACGGGGCAGGTAAATCCACTACGTTGAAAACGATATGTGCGCAAACCCGTGCCAAAGAAGGAAAAGTCATCTTTAATGGCAAAGACATTACACAGATGCGTACCCATGATATTGCTTTAGCAGGAATTGCTCATGTTCCGGAAGGTCGCCGTATTTTTCCCAAACTGACCGTACGTGAGAATTTGGAGATGGGTGCCTTCAGTGTATCTGATAAAAAGGTGATTGAAGAAGGAATTGAGCGTGCCTTTGCTTACTTTCCGCGATTGAAGGAACGGGTTAGTCAAAAAGGTGGCACGATGTCCGGGGGCGAGCAGCAAATGCTGGCGATTGCTCGTGGACTGATGATGAAGCCAAAAATTCTCATGCTCGATGAACCGTCGATGGGATTGGCGCCGATTCTGGTGGAGCAGATTTTTGACATCGTTACAGAGCTGAACAAGGAAGGCATGACGATTCTCTTGGTCGAGCAAAATGCGAATCAGGCGCTGTCTGTCGCGCATCGCGGTTATGTGATTCAGACAGGCGAAATTATTTTGCAAGACGACGCTCAGACATTATTGATGAATCCGCAGGTAAGAGAGGCGTATTTGGCGTAATATTGGTGTAATGGAAACGTGAGTGCCGATGGGGATTTTTGTCTCCGTCGGTTTTTCATTTGGACAGCGAGGAGGATGTAGCTTGCTAGATATTAGTCCCCGCTTTGTAGAAGGGAGCGAGCCTCTCTATCTACAGCTATATCGCTATTTTTGTACAGAAATACAGGGGAGGCGCTTGATCTCCGGGACGCGTCTGCCTTCTGTTCGGGCATTGAGCGGATTTTTGCAAGTGAGTAAAACAACTGTCGAGAGCGCCTATCACCAGCTCATGGCAGAAGGCTACATTGAGAGTTGGGAGCGCAGCGGATTTTATGTGGTCGATGTGGACTGGGATGGGCCAGTGCCTGTACCTGTATCTACAGGGAAAGGGCAGCAACCAAGTAAAACGGCTCACGTCCAAACGCCTGCACCTACGTCTTTACCAGTCCCGGTCCAATATGATTTTCACCAAGCCCGCGTAGATGCCGAGCATTTTCCTTTTGAGCGTTGGCGCAAGTACACCAACCAATGCATGCAGGAAGAAAACAAGCATGTGCTCTACTACGGCGATGGACAAGGAGAGCCGCAGCTGCGGGAGGAGCTCGCACGTTATCTCGGACGTGCTCGAGGTGTACAAGCTACGCCGGAACAAATAGTGATCGGTGCGGGAACGCAAGTGATGATCAGCTTATTGATGATCTTATTCGGGATACGAGGACAGGCTGTTGCGATGGAAGAGCCGGGCTATCACGGTGTTCGTGCCGTGTTTTCCCATTTGGGCTATGATGTGCGCCCGATCAAGCTGGAGGAGGATGGGATTGATGTGGAAGCGCTTAGTGAGAGTGGAGCGCAGCTCGTTTATATCACTCCGTCTCATCAGGACCCTTCTGGTATTGTTATGCCGTATGCCAAACGGCTAAAGCTGCTACACTGGGCGAATCAGACGGGGAGCTACATCATGGAGGATGACTACGACGGTGAGTTTCGCTATCATGGCAAGCCGATACCTTCCCTTCAAGGGCTGGATACGCAGGGACGCGTCATTTATTTGGGGACGTTCTCCAAGGCGTTGCTGCCGTCGATTCGGATGAGCTATATGGTTTTGCCACAAGCGTTATTGGCGGTGTATCAGGAGAAATTGGCGGATTTTGACCAGTCGGCATCGCGTATTCATCAGGAGACGCTGGCCTTGTTCATGAAAAATGGCGATTGGGAGCGGCATATTCGCAAGATGCGGACGCTTTACCGCAAAAAGCATGGGGTGCTGCTTCAGTGCTTGCAGGAACACTTTGGAACGTACATCCGGATCAAAGGTCAGGATGCTGGGCTGTCCGTAACGGTAGAAGTGGAAAGTAAGAGCACACCGCAACAGTTGACGCAAATTGCGGCTGCATCAGGCGTTCGTGTCTATCCAACCGCACATAAATGGGTTCATCCGCAGGAAAATGGACTTCCGGCTTTTCAGTTCGGATTCGGGGGGCAGACCATCGAGGAGATTGAGGGTGGGATTCGTCTGTTGAAACGTGCATGGGAGCCTTATTTGCAAGTGGAACGGGAAAATAAAAACCCAATCCAAGGGATCGGGTGAGGAAAAGCAGCATCCCAAAAAGGGAGTGCTGCTAATAATTAGGGGACGTACTGTTCTGTAACTTTTGTGATGATTCCATTCTTTACTTCAACGTGGAATGGTATCTGATAAGGAATTCCCTTGGATAGTACAAACTTTTTAAAAGTATCGGCGTTTACTGCTTCATTCCAATGGAAATTCTCGCCTTGAGTAGAGTTGGTTTGAAGAGTAAACGAAGCCTTTGGAGAAATTTCAAACGTTCTAATTTTAGGACTGCTATTACGAATGTAATATGGCATAGGATAGTCCTCTTTTTCTAATGGATGATCTTGACGATAAGCTTTTACAGCTGCCTCACCGAAAAACCATTGAACATAGTCCAGCGAAACGATTAGTTTTCCATTTTTTACTTGTAGCGTTTTCACATATGCCATTGATTTTTCAAGGGTATTTCCTTGTTTATCCTTGCTACTTGTTGGAACCATTACTTGGGGAGGAACAGGTGCAACCGTTCCTTGCTGTGAAGCTGCATGAGCGTCAGGAACAAGCAAAGCACAGAATAACAAAGAAGAAAGCAGCAAATATGTTTTTCTCATAGGATGTCATTTCCTTTCTGTTTACACGTAAATACGTTTCACAATTAGTAGACGAAAAACGAACTAAACCGTTTCTCCTCTACATGAAAAATTTAACTTAATATCTCGGGAGTCTAACAGTAGTAAAGTGTTCTATAGAAAAGAGACAAAAAAAGTAGACCTTATAAGGGAGTGTAGCTCCCAGGACAGCCAAAGTACGGGCGGTGCGGTGGGAAAAACAACATAGGTACTCGTAAGTTTTTTGATAACGTCCTCTCAGATATTGAGGCGGGCAAGGGTTTGGCATTTAAGCCTCCCCGTAACCTGAAGTCGATGAAGCTAATATAAGGCTTGATACTGGTGTGTGTCTTTATCCTATTCCATATCAGAGATTCAGATGAATACATCTATTATTCGAAGTTAGAAAGTAGTGCATTAAAAATATAAAAAATTTACATTAATGTATAAAATTGACAATAATATACAAAATGTGATAAAAGGGTAATATTGGTAATTTTTATCACATTTTGTATTGGGGGTGGAATTAATTTATTTCATAAGTGAAATTAGTCTTTTGGCGGATTCACTATCTGAGGGGTTAGATGATAATGCTTCGACACATTTAATAAACTCTTCTAATTCTTGGGGATTATCATCGATTGTTGCATGTTGATAATTTTGAAAGTAGTTTTCTAGCATGTATCCGTAACTAAGTACATTCTTGGCTTCTTCAGTTGTACCTACAGTAAATGAGGTACTATCAACAAGAATTTGAACTTTACTCGCATGGGAAAGCGCTAATTTATATTTTGTATCCCAATCAGTGCTTTGCCTTAATGAAGTAGCGATGGATCTTAAACTTCTTTGAAAATCAACATCATTGCGCTTTTGGTAAAGTTCTAAATGGTTTTTAGTTTTTACTAATCCCCATATTGAGAAGATATTGGTGACTACTAATGCAGCAATTAGTGTAGAGGCAAAGTATTTTTTACCAATTTTCAATGAATCTCACCTTTTCGTTTTCTCTTAATTATATAACAAGGAGTGTAAGAAATGTTAAAAAAAGCAAAAATGGCCATATCGGCAGTGTTGCTTACATCTATATTTTATATGGATTCTACTATAATTTTGGCTAAATCTAATGACAATTTGAGTCAATCAGAAATGAAAAAACTAAAGGAAGTCTTTAAATTCTCTGATCAACACATTGAGGATTTAGTAGAGGATGGATTTGTTCAAGATTATTTATCTATGGAAAAACCAGTAGTTAGTAAGAAAGAGGAATACTATGAGCTAACAAGAGAGCCAAATGGTGAAGTCGCAGTCGAGCAACTTACCAAAAAAGAATTTGATACAAAGGTAACTGAAAACCAAGAATCTAACGAACAAAAAGAAAAAGATGGAGAATCTGGCTTAATTTCGACTCTAGGACACGATATTGAAGATCGTCATGATTATATAACCTTAGAGACATGGTTCATATATGACGAAGTGGACTGGGACGCACAAGCTTCAGCACGTTTCGAATTTGCAGATAATAGTTCTACATATGGCTTTACAGAAGCAGATCTTTATGATGATATTCTTGCCATTGGTGTTAGCGAAAATGCTCGACTAATGCCTGGTACTGAGGATTTTTCTCTGAAATATCGTTTATATGGGTTCAACGGTGAATACGATAAGTATGGAGATCCTATTAATGAGTGGTACTCTGATAGTAAGACAGATAGTAAAGCAGATTTGCGGGACGAAGGTGGTTACGCATTTAACGTGAACTTCCCCAGTTTAAATAATAATAGAAGACAGCATATCAAAAATATAAGAGGCTACATGAAAGTCGATGTAGAACCTGAGGGTTCTTCTTGGGGCGGAGAGAGATATGATGTATTTAGCCATTATCTACATACACAGTACAAAATACATTGGTCAGGTGCTTTCTCAATTCCTATAGGTGGAAGCATTGCATTTGAATACGAAGATGATGTACAAAAAATTACAGGACACACTTCAGAGCGCATTCGCGATTAATTAGTATTTACTGTATCTTACGTTTAGTGTAACGATTAAATTAATTAATTGTATCGATAATATCCTCTTTGTTTTAAGTAAAGATGATGTAGTATATCGCCAGTAACCCTATTCGCTACTCTCCCAATGAAGCGGGGATTTGCCGTAATCGGCTTAAATTCCCAAGGAATCATGAACTGGTCGATCTCGGCTCGACGCTACGGCCTGGCATTGAACAGCAGAGTATGCGCAGGAGTCCGCTGTGCGTCGGGAGCTTTCATCTACAATGGAAGCTGAGGGAGTCAGCATAAAGAGAAACCTCCTGTCATCGGAGCAGACTGATGAACAGGAGGTTTTTTCATGGAAACTCAAGCTATGCTCAAGACATTCGATACCCTAACTGAGCAGACATCGCACGTACCGTCGCTAGCGTTTCTTGTAAAATCTCTTCTTGTTTCGGCATCACGCGGTCGGAGGGACCGATGACACTGACGGATGCAGTTACGTGTCCAGTTGAATCAAAAATCGGGGCAGCGATTCCGGTCACGCCTGTATTGCGCCGATTCGAGCTGATTTCATAGCCTCGCTTGCGGATCGTCACCAAATCTTCTTTGATTTGCTCGATTGACGTGTACGAATGAGGTGTGTAGCTTTTCAGCGGGTGTTCCTGCAAAATCTCATCCTGAAACTCCTCCGGCTGATAGGCGAGCAAAACCCTGGCGGCGGAGGTAGAGTAAAGGGGAAAACGTCGGAAGGATTCGACGGTAAACCGAACAGGATGAAGCGAATCCTCTTTGGCGACATAAATTGCGTCCTTGGAATCTTGTACACATAAGACCGCCAATTCGTTTGTCCGTGAGACAAGCTGGTCCAGAAACGGTTTGGAAAAATCAACGATATCGTGATTCGTGAGCACCTTCGTGCCCAGCTCCAAAAGCGTGTAGCCAAGCGTATACTGCTTGGTTTTTTCATTTTGGCGGATAAAGCCTTCAGACTCCAGCGTGGACAGGAGCTTGTGAACGGCTCCCTTAGACAGCTGGAGCTTTTTGCTGAGCTCCGTTACCCCGAGTTCCTTTGGCGAATCGAGAAATATTTTTAACAGCCGACAGCCATTTCGAACAGAAGACAATACTTGGTCCATACAAACGTCTCCTTTGCTTACAATAGCCTTATTTTACGTGTAAGAAACAATGCTGACAATCTCGCAATTCAGGCAATGATGATGCTATTACGACTACCTTGAATAGTCAGTATCTTTATGCTAGTATAACATTATCGTTCTCGAATAGGAAACGATGTTCTCTATTCGTGAACAATACAGACAATCGGGGGTCGAACTTACATGAAGAAAAAGGCATTATCCGTCTTGTCCATTTTCGCTTTGACTGGTTCCTTGCTGGCTGGATGTGGCTCCTCCACACCGCAAACATCTGCTCCTGCACCGGCTGCTGGCAACAATAGCGGCACCGAAGCACAAGCTCAGCTGGAAGACACTTTGGTAGTAGCAGGAAACGGCGCGACCGTTGAAAAGATGATGAAGGATGAAGTCTTCAAGAAGTTTAACGAGAAGTATCCGAATGTAAAGCTGACCTATGTTTCCGGAGTTTCTACGGACATCGTGGCGAAGGTTAAGGCACAGAAAAATTCTCCGCAAATCGACTTGACCATCGTTGAGGGCGGCGAGCAAGAGAAAGGTCGTCAAGAAGGCTTGTGGGAAACCGTATCGGCAACAGAGATTCCGAACATGAAAAACGTACCGGAAGATTTGCATGTGACAGAGGATAGCGGTGTCGTCGTAAACTTCACGCCGATGGGGATTTCCTACAATGCGGATCTGGTAAAAGAAAAAGGCTTGCCTGTACCGAAATCGTGGAATGACTTGGCGAAGCCTGAAGTGAAAGGCTACATCACGATGACAGACGTAGCGAGCAACTTCGGACGCTCTGCGATGATCATGCTGGCGTACGCAAATGGCGGGTCCGAGAAAAATATGGAACAAGGCTTCAAACAAATGGAAACGATTGCAGGATACATGCCGACCTTTGCGAAGAGTGCAGCACAGCTTCAGCAAAATCTGCAAAACAAGAGCGCAGCGTACACCACTTGGACGATGGCGCGCAGCTTGACACAAAAAGAAGCAGGCGTACCATTGGAGTTCGTTTTCCCTGAAGAGGGAGGAAACATCGTACCGAACGTAGCTACGCTGGTAAAAGGTTCGAAGAGTCCAAAAGCGGCAAAAGCATTCGTCGATTTCCTTTTGACAGATGAAATTCAAACGATGTACGCAACGAAGCTGTACTACAATCCGGCAACATCTGTGAAGCTGCCAGACGATGTAGCGAAAACATTGGAATTCGATCGCACAAAGGTTGTCAACTTCGACTATAGCGTAGTGAGCAAGGAAACATCTGCTTGGCTGGATCGCTTTAACAAAGAAATCGCACCTAAAACAGGAAAGTAGGTATTCACGTGACCAAGGTGATTGACGTTGAACTGCGCGGCATCATGAAAAAATTTCAAAGCAATGTCGTGGTTCAAAACTTCAACCTGCAGGTGGAGCAAGGCGAATTCATCTCGTTCCTCGGCCCATCTGGTTGCGGTAAGACCACGACCTTGAATATGATTGCCGGTTTTTTGGACCCGGATGGCGGAGACCTCTTGATCAAGGGGCAGCGAATGAATGGCGTGCCTCCGTACAAACGGGAGCTGGGAATGGTGTTCCAGACGTACTCGTTGTTCCCGCATATGACTGTGGCGGAAAACATCGCCTACGGCTTGAAATTGCGCAAAGTGAACAAGCAAGAAATGCAAGAGCGTGTGAATCGTGTACTCGGGCTGGTCAAGCTGCCAAACGTAGCAGACCGCTACCCGAAACAGCTCTCTGGCGGACAACGTCAGCGGATTGCGATTGCACGGGCGCTTGTTATTGAGCCGTCGCTCCTGCTTTTGGATGAGCCGCTCAGTAACTTGGATGCCAAACTTCGTGAAGAGCTACGCGATGAGTTAAAGCGCTTACATCACGAAATCGGCGTTACGACTATTTTCGTTACCCATGACCAAGAAGAGGCGCTAGCGCTCTCTGATC
This sequence comes from Brevibacillus sp. MS2.2, assembly GCF_013284345.1. Taxonomy (NCBI): domain Bacteria; kingdom Bacillati; phylum Bacillota; class Bacilli; order Caryophanales; family Paenibacillaceae; genus Brevibacillus; species Brevibacillus sp. MS2.2. The sequence goes on along the minus strand of NZ_JABSUZ010000002.1, from coordinate 317,000 downwards.
GCATTGTGGTCATGAATCACGGATTCGTGGAGCAAATCGGTACACCGCTGGAGATTTACAATCAGCCCGCATCTGAATTCGTACATACCTTCATCGGTAAGACGAACCGTTTGGAAGGGGAAGTCATCGGATTGGACGGGGATGTACTCACGCTGCGGACGACTGGTGGAATGCTTGTGAAGGCAGCAAAGCAACAGCGAACAGTGGCACTCCATGAAAAAGTGATCATTTTTATCCGACCAGAGAAAATCAAGCTGACCGATACAGCAGTCAGCGAGGAAGCGAATCGGGTAAAAGGACATTTGCAGCTTGCCTCCTTCCTGGGCTCGTACACAGAATGTGAGGTCAAGGTCGGGGAGCATACGCTTTCGGTAAAAGTCCAAATGACCGATAGTTCGGTGGACCGCCAAGAAGGTCAAACGGTTTACTGTCAATGGAACGCGGACGACGTACTGGTCATGCCCGCAGGAAGGGGATGACGGATGAGCAAGCGTCTCTCGGTTACATTGTTGACAGCACCTGCGATGATTTTGTTGCTTGGCGTATTCATCATCCCGATGCTGATGATGCTTTTGCTTAGCTTTCAGGATGAGAATCAGGCGTTTTCTTTGCACAATTATTTATTGTTTGTACAAGATCCGTACTACTTGGAAGTTCTTTGGCGGACAATTCGCGTGAGTCTCTGGACGGTATTGGCGAGCCTCTTGCTTGGATTCCCTGTAGCGATGTACATGGCGCAGGCTACAGGGAAAATGCGTGGAATCGTCACGATGCTGATCCTGGCCCCTCACCTTATCAGTGTTGTTATTCGCAACTTCGGTTGGGTAGTAGTTTTAGGGGAAAAAGGGTGGATCAATGAAACGTTGATCAGTCTGGGGTTGATCGATCAACCATTGCGGCTGTTGTACAACGAGCTGGGTATTGTGATCGGTCTGACGGATTCCTTTATTGCCTACATGGTTCTGGCGATTGCAACGAGCCTGTATGCCATCGATCCGTCCCTGAATAAGGCGGCATCGATTTTGGGGGCTTCCCGCGTACGTACGTTTTTCAGTGTGACTTTGCCCTTGTGCTTGCCGGGGATTATTGCCGGTACGACACTGGTGTTCAGCTTGTCGATGAGTGCTTTTGTAACACCTGCCTTGATGGGGGGAACGTCCGTTAAGGTCATGCCTGTCATCGCCTATGAGCAAATCATGGCGACACTGAACTGGCCTTTGGGTGCGGCACTTGCCTTCCTGCTTCTGGGAAGCACGATTCTATTAGTGACTTTGTATACGAAGCTAATTGAAACCAAGCGGTATAAAGAGGTGTTTGCGTCATGAAAAAAATAAACGTACTCGGACTCATCACATTCTTTGTGCTTGTTTTGGTCAATCTGCCGTTTCTGGTCATTATCCCGAGCTCCTTTACCGCAGCAGGATATCTCGGGTTTCCGCCGGAAGGGTTTTCGTGGCAGTGGTATGAGATGATTTTGGATCGACCGGAGTTCATCGATTCGCTGTGGTTCAGTCTTAAGCTCGCTACGGTAACGGCAATTTTGGCGACTCTCATAGGGACATTGGCTGCATTCGCGCTGTCCAAATACAAGTTTCGTGGGAGCGGCATCATCAACGCACTGATGCTTTCACCACTTACCGTTCCTTCGCTCATTATCGGGATTTCCGCGCTGCTGTTTTTCACGCGAATTGGTATAGCAGGGACGTTTACGGGGCTTTTGCTGGCGCACATGCTGATCTCGATTCCGTATGTCGTAAGGCTGGTGCTCACAGGGCTTAGCTCGTTCGATTATACGTTGGAAAAAGCGGGATACATGCTCGGGGCCCATCCGTTTCGGGTGTTCTGGGATATTACGTTGCCACTGTTGCGTCCGGCCATCGTGTCGGGGATGATCTTTTCGTTCTTGACGTCGTTTGACAATGTGACGGTTTCCTTATTCTTGGTGGCACCGGATACGACGACGCTGCCACTCGCGATTTTCACCTATATGCAGGAAACACTTGACCCGTTGGTGGCTTCGATTTCCTCGGTGGTCATCCTGCTGAGTCTGGTGTTCATCGTCTTGTTGGAAAAAGTGTACGGACTAGAGCGCCTGTTCGGACTCAATTCACAATCTCACTAAGGAAGAGGCACTATGTCAATCCACACTTATGTACAAGAGAATATGTCCCACTATCTACAGCTACTCGAAGAGGCAGTCAACATGGACTCGCCTTCTCGTGACAAACAGCTAGGCGACCGCATGGCGGGCTGGTTCGCCCTACAGTTTCAACGGCTGACAGGGGGAGTAGCAGAGCTGATCCCGAATAAGACATATGGCGATCAGGTGCGTTGTACGCTGGGCAACGGGGAAAAGCAAATCCTCATCATTGGCCACTACGATACTGTATGGCTAGAAGGAGAGGCGGCTCGCCGACCGTTTGCAATCCGGGATGAGAAAGCGTACGGGCCAGGCGTATACGATATGAAAGCGGGCGTTTTGCAAGCCATGTTTGCGATGCGGGCATTGGTGAAGCTGGACCGCCTGCCTCCAGATAAAAAAATTGTACTTCTGCTAAACAGCGACGAGGAGATCGGCAGCCCGACTTCTCGCCGACTGGTAGAAGAAGAAGCCGCGCGTTCGGTGGCGAGCTTTGTGTTGGAGCCACCAACCGAACCGAGCGGCGCACTCAAAACATGGCGGAAGGGAAGCGCCCATTTTACCGTGGCAGTCAGCGGTATTTCCTCACACGCTGGCGTCGATCATCAAAAAGGTGTCTCTGCTATTGAAGAGCTGGCGAGACAGGTGCAATATCTGCATGCCTTGACCGATTACGAGAAAGGAACGACCGTCAACGTGGGCGTCATCAAGGGCGGAATCGGCTCCAATGTCGTAGCCGACTCGGCAGAAGCTGAAGTAGACGTGAGATTTATCTCGATGCAAGAGGCATTACGCATGGAGAAGGTAATGAGTGAACTCACACCAGTGCTAGCCGGTACAAACATCAGCGTAAAGGGAGGCATTCGCCGACCGCCGATGGAGCGAACCGAAGAGACAGGCAAATTATTTTCCCTTGCACAATCCATTAGCATCAATGAACTAGGGATGGCTTTGGAAGAGTCGGGTACAGGCGGAGTCAGCGATGGCAACTTTGCTGCTGCTTGTGGAGTCCCGACACTGGATGGACTTGGTGTAAAAGGTGGCTACGCCCACTCGCCGGATGAATGGATCGAACTGGGAGAAATATCGACGCGCGCTACCTTGTTGGCGCGTTTGATAGAGGAAGTATAGAGAGAAAAGAGAAGAGGCACCTGCCTTGATGCGTGTGACGTTGCATCAGGTCAGGTGCTTTTTTGTAGGGAAGAATGAGGCTATTGCTTCGAGGATATATTCAGCTTTTTCACAAAGCTGTTGAGGTAGTTCGCTCCGCGGCTGGTGAGGATACCAGCCAGCACGGCAGAAACGTAGTAGCCGCTGCCCTCAAGACCAAAGGGGTTGACTTGAAAAGCAAGGGAGAGCGAAATGCCAATGAGGATAGAGAGGAGGTAAGTGGAGCGGTCTTTTAGTACGGGGAAGGCATTTTTAAAAATTTCCGTTACGGCTTCGATCAAGATCGCCATAAAAGTAAGCAGACTCAGGCTGTGAATGAATTGGTCAATGTCAATCAAAGGTTGTTCCTCCTTGTGTTAGTAAAGCGGGGCGTACTTCGGGGATGTAAATAGTGATCAAGACTGAGGCGAGGCGAGATTTCGCCCCAAGGAAGGTAGGTGTCACCTTCGTGGATGGCACCTTGGACCAAGCGGTCATTGATGAGGAACAAAAGGAGATGCGGCTGGATCAGTTACATCTAGGAGACCCTTCCCTGCATGTACGTTTTGAGCTCGGTCTCCAGCTCTTTTACACGAAACTCTAGCTGTTGTCTCTCTACTACCAGCGTCGTGTATTTATCTCGCCACTCCTGCACGATGGTTTCAAGCTCCATGCAACGGTTGCGCCAAACATGGAGTTCTTCCCGAAGCTTGTCCATTTCCTGACGAAGCTCCTGGCGAATTTGCTGGTTTTCCTGCGAGATTTGCTGCCTGTCTGTAATCATCAACTCTTTCTTGTTGTTGTGGCGAGCAACCAGATAGGTGACGATTGCCGTCAGCACACTGGATACTACCAAAGGGAGAGTGGAGGAGTTGAGTAGTGTTTGGATCATCCGTTTGTTCACCTGCTTTCTCTTGTGAGGTCTATATATAGAGTAGACAGTTCGGGGAAATTCTCACGGTGGTTTGAGTGGAAATGCTACCACAACTGCTTGATTTGGAAGTAAGAATAGGTAGGGAGGGCTTCTACGACGCCATTGGCAAAAAACGAGTAACCGAAAAGCTCCACGTAGTCACCTTGTTGAAGTCGAACGATGCTTGATCCGTTTAGACACCAGGCATGGTTGGAATAGGAAACGATGCTACTGAGTACTTTATGAAGTTCACCGTTGATTCTGACTTCTAGATGTAGTCCGTTTGGTGAGGTTGTTGGGCTAATGATTCGGGCTGAGCCAACAATTAAGTAGTCGCCCGGTACCTTTGCGATAAAGCGATTTAGGTTTTTATCGAATTCCTGCAGTTCGTCTTGTAAGGGTGTATTGAAAGCAATTTTGGTGAAGGTGTGAGGGGCGGATAGAGTTTGGTCCGCTGACATGGTGGCGGTTAGGTTGGTACCTGTTTTGGCTGGAGTGAGTAAAAGGTTGGAGCTGGTCAGGGTGTAACCAGAGATGGCAGGTGATTTCACGGAGCCAGAGGGCGAGGTAATGACTGCTTTTACTCGTAAATCTGCATAGAGCGGGTTCTTAAAAGAATGTTTGCGTCCAAGGGCGGCTGTTTCCCAAGTAGCGCCGCCGTTGTTGGACAGGTACCAGTCTATTAAGCCTTCTTGAAGGGTTTGGTCAGCGGTAAGCGAGGCATGGGCAATGGGAGATACGGAAGGGAGCTTGGTGCTTACAAACTCTTGGATGACCTCCCCTGAAAGAGTGCCTGTAATTACCCGATAACCATATAGCTCTGGGGATAGATTTGTAGTAGGTGAGTCTAATCTGGCTCGTATAAGTAGTGAGGTGGAAGGTGTTTGGAATGTAACTTCTTCTCCGGGTAAAGCATTTATCCAATCTAGCCCGTTGTTATTGGTTACCTCCAACGTAACGGTAGCTTTGGATGCTCCAAAAGTGTATTCGTCGATGGCCTGGTTTGTTTCATATCTGGAAGTTAACGATAACGAACGAAGAACTCCGTTGCTATCTTTAAAGGGAAAATGCTTGCCGGCATAGGTCGAGACCGTTACAGAAGAATCAATGACGGTTAAATCGGAAGCCTTGAAGGTAGTGAGATAGTATTTGTTTAACTCTGCATAGGAGGAGTAAACGAAGTGGTAATTTGAGCCGTCAGCAACTAGTCTGGAAACCCAATTTGCGTTGATGTTTGCGACTGTAGTGGTTTGAGCAAGTGTTTCAGGATGAAGAGAATAGAGTTTAACTGTGTAGGATGTCGTTGCGCCCGTATAAATCGTTTGTATAGCGATGTATCTATCGAGATCCGAGTCGTACATCATGTCCAGTGAGCCGTCATGTCCCCCGCCTACAGTTATATTGACATTTCGAACAATGCGAAATGCACTATCAAGTAGGATTACTTTGAATGCATTTGAATTTATTACAGCTACAGCAATTTGATTTCTTATAGGGTCGTAGGTTGAACGTAAGTAACTCGTAGTTCCGGAACTAAGGATATTAGTCAAATCCTTAACTAAAGAACCATCACTGTTAAAAACGTGAATTCGTGTATAGTCGGCAACAGAATGAAATACCCAAATTCTGTTTTGCCTATCTACTGTTAGTGACGTTGCGACTACCTCAAATGATCCTAGATAAATGGGAGACCAATCTTTGAATGTGGTACCGTCGCTATTCACGCTACCAATTACACCGTCTAAGGATGCGTGTGAGATGGAGAACCAAACACGATTGTTGTAGTCGACGACGTAATCTATCGATTGAAAAGGAAGAGTATGAGTATTCCCTGTAAATGGCAAGATGGTTCTTTCAAAAGCCAGGCTGCCATCAGGATTTGTTACTTTTGCATAAATCCCCTTACCATTGACAAGCGCCACCTTCCAAGTACGATTCGTGCGATCTGTAAAACCCATAGGCTGCGAAAAGACACTTCCGGAATAAGAAAAGCGAGTGGCTTCTGAGAATGCGTATGCGCTAGGCTCGTTGGCTACAGCGTTAATGGTTACTTTACTTGTGCTAGGGATGGTAATCGGCTTGGCGTAAAAAATACCGTTTTTAATCCCTGCGGAATTCCTGATCAGACGGTTGGTTGTATCTACTGTGACTCCCAAAGAATTCGATCCGTCATAATAGTTTGTGGTACTGAAGTCTTCGGTAAAGTCAGGGGTAACCGTAGGAGTTACTCTTCCCCCTACTATTCCAGCAGTTGTCTTTTCGGAGTCGACATAGGTTAATGTATCAAATTCTTCGGTGTAGGTGCTGGACATGGTACTTCTGTTCATTTCAAGTTCTTCTACTCGATTTGCAAGAGTGGGATCAGATGCTGCGATGGGCACTACACTTTCACCTGTTCCGACAAAAAGTTCATGGGTATCGGTTGTAAAAAGAGGCTCCCCCGCTGATGCAGCGGAGGGGAGATTGGATTTTAGACCGCGTTTTAGTTTGATTGGTAGTGTCATTAAAAAGTACCTCCATCTACTTCTGTGAGCGTGGAGCCGCTGCCGCCGCCAGAGCCAACGTTAATTTTGTAGTCTCCATTTGACAGCAAGAGGACTCGCAGATTGGTATTTCGATTATATCCATATTTGTAGTCTACTCCTGGCATCGCCATGTCCCAGGAATCTAGTAAGTCCACATCCATGGTAAGAGAGTCCAGACTTGTTTCATCAGCGGATGAAGACTGTTCGAAGTAGAAGGCGCATCGCAAGTTTCTAGCTTGGCCAATTTTCTCGTCCCATTCAGAGATGCTATTGAAATCGTCTATTGTCATTGCTTTTTCTTTGAATTCAATGGGGGTAGTAACATCGACTGTTGTCCACGAGCCATCCTTTTGTTTTGCTTCCCATGTTGCTCCACTGTCCGTACTTATTGCGACTCTTAGAACGCCTTTCTCTGTACCTGATAAGGTTAAAGAGTTGATTTTAGCTACGCCGAGAAAGCTAGTATCATTTTTCATTTTCACGATTCTTGGTACAGGAACTCCAGTGAGATGAGCGACTGTTGGCTCTCTTTTAGGTTTTGAAACAAGGATTTTGAGGTTGGATTTGTCTTTTAAATCTTTCAAGTAGGGGGCGCATGTAGAGAGGTCGAGCATGCCTTTATTTAGAAACATATCGTCTGTGGGAGGAGTAGTACCAACGGTTTCCCAGCCGGAAGAAGTGTACGTTTTCACGTCTGTGCCGTCTAGTATGAGGAATCGATTATTGTTGATAGGCTCAATCGTCAGAACTGGACGGAAGCCTCTAGCTGGGATTGTCAGATCAGTTGAACCGGAGGTCCAGTTTGTGAGACCGTTATAACCTCGAATTACGCGGGCTTTTGAATTGGATTGGTCAGTTGTACTTGTCCATGAACCGTGATTTACATTATTCCAGATCTGGTCATCGGTAATGTACTTATCCCATTCGTTGTCTTTGTCTGTGGAATTTACACCACCAGTCGGGAGACGAAAGGTGAAGGCGCTGTCGTGTTTTCTTTCGGCTAGTTCTGCCTCGACAATTGCAATTTGCGTAGTACTATAATTGTTGTAGCTAGTTAAAACATTGATTCTGTAATACCGATACGATTTATTATTGATAAACTCGTAGACAAACTTAGCGTCTTCATTATTGGGTACAGTCCCAGATGTTACCGATTCGTAGGTGCTGTCATCATTTGAACCAAATAGTTGCCAATCTTTGATGGAATTATTGAGGTAGCCTGTCGATATTTTCATCCCAATCAATGAGAGATAATTGATATTCTTTTGACTACCAAAGTCTACCTTAATCCAATGACCTCCAACCGGAGCTTCTGTTCCATTCACGTACCAGATACTTCTTTCTTGGCCTAATACATTGTTGTCAAAAGCTTTCCAAGGCATATCATTGGCAGAATACGCACTTGCAGTTATAGTAACCCCATCAGTAGTTTGTCCAGTCATGGTCGGAACCAGGTCCTCAAGTATTTCTAATGGTAGCCCGCTCCCGCTAGCGACACCAGCGGTATTCAAGACATCCCAGCTAATATTATTTTGAATATTTCTATCCGCAAGAAGAACTTTTTTCCCCTGGTGATCAGTGTCGACCATTATAAAGTAACCATCGCCATTTGAACTTGCAGATGAAGATGCAGGGATAAATTTACTTATTTCCATACCTAAATCAGAGAATTTCCCTACAGTCCCGGATGTAGCAGAGTAATGAAACCGAATTCGTTTCCCTACCTCAAGGTCATTTACTTTAGTTACCTCGTCAGGATGAAGTAAGCGACCATTTGCATCAATGTCAATTCCATCAATATACCACCAGTAACCTTCAACAGTAGAAGAAATTTCAACAGAGTGCCTTTTTAGTTCAAGTCCTAATTTCTCGTACTGAAGAATAGATCCCTGATTTTGACTTCCAATGGTGGCACTGTAACTTTCCTCTACTCCGCTAATTACTACTTTTAAGTTAGGATGGTATCCACTGTTAGCCACACCCAAAATTCTCAACTTAGTACCATAGAAATCAAATCTGACTTTATTTGCGCCAGTCCTCTCCGCATAGATCGCAGTTCCACTAGACGATGTATTGCTTGTTTGCACAACCCATGTACCGGAATAGGATAATGCCTGATCATCTTGCTCGTATCTTTTCCACCCAAGTTCTGGTTCAGGCAGGCGTTGTCCAATACTCGCAATCAGTGTGCCCGTGTCATCTATATCAATAGCATCTAGAGTCGTGAACCCTCCTGTTTTTACGTGTTCAATTTCCACAGTGTGGATGGTATTTTCCAGACCTGATTTTTCATAGGATAGATATTTTCCAATAGGACTACCATACATATCAACAGTTTCCGTTATGCCATCTATAGTGATTTTCGTAGAATTTCGTTCTCTATTTGTATTTCTGTCTGATATCAGTCTAATTTTTGTACCGTTAAATTTAAAAGTAACCTTATCTCCTATCGTAGAGGTAGTTATCGCACTTCCTCCGCTGTGCACAGTATTTATTTCTGTCTTCCAATTCCCATGAAAATGAAACTGGGTAATAGAATTTTCGTATCTTTTCCAACCTTTCTGGGGTGACTCCAATTGCCCAACTAGAAATCCTTGCGTATTTACTTCAATAGCATCAAATAGAAAAAATTTCGTTCCCACAGTTTTTATTTGAACGGTATGGACTCCGTTTTCCAGCCCCTCAAGATTAAAGACAAGGGCTGGAGAAACGGGAGAACCTGTCGTATGTTCATTTATTGTTCCTCTAAGAACACCGTCAATATATACTTCTGTTGCTCTTGCACGATCATTAAACATACCTCCAATGATACGCAGCTGAGTCCCACTGAAACTAAAAGAAATGGTAGCACCACCTGTGGAGGTATATGTAGATGTTCCACCATAGTTCCATGATCCAGTTTCTGTTTCCCATGTCCCCGTGTATTTAATAAAGGAAGAAGTATGGTCATACCTTACCCAACCTTCTTCTGGAGTTAATAAACGTTCTCCTACTGTTGCCATCTGCTATACCTCCTTGTATTCAAATACTGGCCGGAAACCGATTGTGGAAAGCTTGTTTGCCGAAGTAGTGTAGCCTATGTCATTGGCAGGTGTAGCTTCATTAAACCCTCCGCCTCTTAGTATGCGGTTGTAAGGTAAGTTTGTTTGTATACTTCCACTAGCATCTTGAAGACCATTAGCTGGCGTATCTTGAGTTATTGACCATACTCCCTTCCAATGAAAAACATCATCTAGTGTTTTTCCTGGTTGGATCATATCCACTGGGAAATTCACAATGTACTTATCCCACTCATTATTGAGAGGCCATGCGCCTTTATTTTTGTCAGTTAGGGAAAGATGTCCGTTTTTATCTGTATAAGCTACTCCGCCCGTTAGACAGCGGATCCATCCATTTAGATCATCTACTTTTGCTGCAAGCCCTTGAACTTGCTTGCCACTATTTAAAGTATCCCAGGAAACTGTATGATACCAAACACGGTCACAAATCAGTAATCCCTTATCAATTTTAATAAAATAAAAAAAGTAATTTAGGTGGCTAGCTGGCTTAGAGGGATCAGTATTGTAGAAGATGCCAGAAACAGGGCATTCTGGCTTTCCTCCATCGCCTATTTCATAAGTGGCAGGCCCAATCCAGTTAACCTTTAGATAATCGCCAATCTCCATATCTGCGATTTTAGTCCGTAGTTGTCCTGTTGTAGCAGGTGTTGGCATTCTTCATCATTCCTCTCTATGATGTCGCGTTTCTTTAAACGAAGGTATTTAAGAGGTTTTATTTGATTTCATTGATTGTAGCTTCCGTGTACCCTGAGGTATTTCCGCAAAATTTCAAAAGACATGTTTAAGTCACTATCTATTTAAGTCACCCCAATTTTCTCAATACTCGAGTATTGGTTAACATTGAGAGTAAAAGAGTACACACTATGACCAGACGGAAGCACAGTGTCTTCTGTCAATTCAAACGAATAGTCTGTTTTAAGCCGTAATTTTCCATCCACCTCCATATGATTGTCATGGTCAAAGTTAGGGGCCTCGTTACTAGAAAAGGATGCAATTTCGAGAGTGTAATTTTGTTCACCGAGGGCAAATTTCAAAACCTCAATAGGGGGTAATTTATAACCAGAAGTGTAGGGGATGGTGATATTTACTTCTAAAGGAGAAACAGGAGATGCGATAACGCCATATTTCTCTATCTGGATTATTGAATTACCGTTACCAGGTACGTTACCACCTGAACTACCGCCTACCGTATCTGTATACGTGGGGAGAGTGTCTTCGTCATACCAAATGCAGCCAATACTATGGAGGGCTGCTTTTTCACTCAGGTTGGCGCGGAGGACGAGAGAAGTACCTGGAAGGAAAGTGCTTAAATCAATTAATTGATTCAAAGGTAGATCAGATGTGAAGGTTGCTCCTCCATCCAATGACATATCAATGCTGGCGTTGCCCTCATATTCTGCATCCAACACGAGATGGGTCGGGGCTTTTGCCAATGGAATTGGTTTGGAAACCATGACAGGATTTTTATCAGATGCTTGCAGTATTTGTACCTCAGTGAGGGTCATATATGAGCTCTTATTCCATACGGTCACCATTAGTTCATTAATGGGGTAGCCAAGGTTGATGGGGTAGTGCCATGAACCGTCACCATGTACTCCTTTATCGGTCTTAGAAGCGAGGTTGACTCTTGGAGTAACTGCCTCCCATTTACCTGAAGAAGGATTCTTAACAAAAATTTGATGATCGCAATAATGGTGACCGTTGCTATAATAGCTACCATTCATCCAAAGAATAATTTTGTATACCTCAACAGGTATCGCCCATTTCATGAATAAGTCGGCACTTGTACCACTTTGAAGCCAGTAATCTGAAGTCCCCCCTACTGCTGCAACAACATTATCGTCTGCGATTTTTTCTACAGCATACATAGGGGAGGCACTGTTCATTTTGAATGTTCTATAGCTTTTACTACTATTAAAGAAATCGCCAACAGAAGAAGCAGTTTGGACACCTAATGTCTGCCAGTTATAAGCTAGTCCGGCGGTCTTGGTGAATTTCCCATTTCCAATTTGAAATGATTCGGACTTAGATTCGTCAACCCCTGTAGGATCTTCAAAAGCATCGGCATACAAATTATGTCTTACTGACGCTCCCTGATTCGCACTCTCTAACGTCCGATAAGCATTACGCAAAATATTAGTAGCAGCAACGACGTCAACTAACGGCTTCGTGGTAGTTGTTCCACCGCCATCGTTGCCCCCGCCACCCCCCGTACCAATCTTCCCCTGCATATCATCCAACCGAGCTTTCAGACTGGGAAACGTCCTGCCATCCCGATCCCGACGTGCAGCAACCACCTCGGCGTTCGGGTTAGAGGAGACATCGCTTTGTAGCTTCAAAATGGCTTGGTCTTGCTGGGCGTTTTTTTGTTCGACTTGCGAAAGACGAAGATCTTGCGTCTGATTTTTCGCTTCTGCCGCACTGACCGTTGACGATAACGTATTCAGCCGCGCTTGAATGGTAGAAACATCACTTTTCACGGCATCAAGCTGACGATCCTGTTCGTCGTCTTTGTCTTTTAGCTCACGAAATCTATCCTTTAAGCTCGGTTTATCCTCTCTAGCGTCATCCAGCTCCTGAAGGTAGGAGTCGATTTCAGCGTGGGTACGTTTTCCCTTGTTGGCCAACTCATTATGATCGAGGACGACTTCGGTGCCTGTTCGGGTGATTCTGACCGACATACGTTCAGCTCCTTTTCGATTTATTTGGTATAAACGGCGGACAAATTAAGCCCGAAATGGACATGCGTCGTTTTATCTACGAGTGCTGGATCTGTTTCTCGGGAAATCCGCGTCCAGAAAACTTGTTCATTTCCTGCGGTAGTATCCGGCAGGGTGAAAGAATCGTCCCACGTGCCGGGCACACCGTTTTGGTCTACGGCGACATCTACAAGCCGCTTGTACTGATCGGTACCTGCATAGGAAGTGAGAACACCTTGGATACCCGTAAAAGTTCCATGAAGCATGGTATTTCGGGCGATCATTTTTACTTCCTTGTACTGGCCTTGGAGCATATGACCGAGAAACTCCTCTGTGTTGTCTTGCAGGTGGACCTCATTTCCTTCGCCATCGATAAAAAAGAGGGTGGGAGAGGGGGAAAAGTCGTATTCGTCGCCGCCCCACATTTTCATCTGGTCGCTGGAGCTAATCGTTGTTTTGCCGTCTGCTTCCGCAAAACGAAGAGAGCCAGTGAAAGGGATAGGACGCTGAGTCATATCAAATTGAATGGATGTTTGGCTTGTCCGACACGTTTTGGAGTCGACAACGGCTCCTGTGGAATCGAGCAGCTCCACGCGGGTGCCGGGGGAGAGGTTTGAAACAGTGAGAGTGGGGAGGGAGAAAACGCGGACGTGTTCCATGTCCAGATAGTCGTCTGTAGCGCTGCTGTTGAGAAACATACCGATTTTGGGAGCCAGGCGATTGAATTCTTCCGAACCGATGATGTGCCAGATGACGCCGTCCTCGGACCAATACGCGGTGTAGGTATTGTAGTCACGTACTAGTCGGAGCCAGGGGAAGGTTTTCGCAGTGCCTTGCGTTGCATCGTAATACTCTTCGACGTGGAAAAAGTCATTGTGGTTTATGAAGACAGTCAATCCGCCTGTGCTATCGGAAGCTTTCGGATTGTATGAATTTTTCATATCGAGGACGAATTGTTTCACGGGGGTAAGTGTGTCTAAAAAGAGTTGAAGTGGCTCAGCCCCGCCTTTTAAACGGAGAGAGCCTGGTGCGTCTGTTAAAGACCACCTTGAAGAATCATTCGGTGTCATGTTCCACTTGGAATCGAGGGTAAGAGAATCGAAAGAATCCTCGAAGAGAAACCCCGATTTACGCCGAGAAACTACACTCATAGAAGTACCTCCTTACGTAAATAGCCATATTCGTTTGCCAATCACACATGCCTCAGGGCGTTGTTTCCAGATCGCGAGCAAACATTTGATCAGTGCTTCGACGCATTTGTCTCCGCTGCCAGGATCGCAGTAGGGGGTGACGAGGACCTTGTCGCAGATCCAGTTGGTTAGTTTGATGTAGTCGATATTGCAGTAATCCCAGACCTCTGTTGTACCTTTTGCTGTAAATACCCAGGTGAAAGTATGTCTTCCTCTATCTACTTGAAACACAGGAGATCCACCAGCATTTGTATAGCTGCCTCGAAGAACGCCATCAATGAAAAAGTCCAATTGGCTATTAAAAGGAGAGGGGACAATTGTCCAATTTTCCGATGCCTTGAAATTTCGTAGCTTGAACGTAGTCAAATAACTTTTACCAGTCCACTCGCTTATTTCGCCTTTTTGTTCTGTAGTAATTTCAACGCGTACTTTGGTAATGTTGGGTTTGGATAGGTTTTCGAGGGTAAAGTCGTAGTTTCCGGACAGATTAACAGTAGTGTTTTGAAGTTTGTTGCCTGTTTGATCATAGATGTTTACCTGAATATTACTGCCGTTGCATCCGCCCATCCATATTGGGACGTTGGCTGTTGTTTTGAAATTGTAGACAAACGCCGATGATTTAGGGAGGGGGAGTTTATCGTGGAAGGTATATTCTCCATTACTTAATCTCGCTTCGGCATCGCAATCCGTATAGAACTTGATTCGGATAGAATAATTTTTCCCTTCGTCAGAATCATTGGTAATGGCAGCCTTAATTGTTTGAATATCATCAAAATCAGAGTATTTCTCTTCGGATAGGATGGTTCCGTTGTCTTCGTCGTGAACTCTTACGCGGACATAGGCATCACGGCATGGTTTTGATTTTTTACTTTGCCTGATCTCGATTGTATCGATCCAACACCAGGAGTCGTCAGGTATGATGACTTGAGTTGGTGGAGGGAGATTGGGTTCATATGGAGATTGGTCTCTTGGATAAGTGGAGCCTAGTTTATCGATACAATATTTAGACCACTTTTCTACCGCTTTTCCTTGACTTAGAGTAAAGACACCTCCGTTGTCATCTAATCCTCCCCTCTGGCTTATTCCCTTTAAAAGCTTGTAATCAAAACGATAGTGTTTACCTAGAGGGACATCGTACTCTATGAAATGTTCAGCCTGACCTGTAGGACCTGCTGATAAGGGGTAGGAATCAATAATTGTTCGATTGGTTATATCCGTTACAGTAACTTCTACTTTAGTGTCGTCATAGTTGTTGCTGAATTTACGGTGTTTATTGGATGTTAATTTGAGATTGCGAATAGCGATGTAATAGGGGATACCATCTTTTCCAAACGTTGAGTCTTTAAAAAAAGTTCGTCGGACGTCAAAGACAATGCAGTAGGGACCTGGCTTATTACAATAAAATTTTTTGGGACCATGGTGTTTAGCGCCGCTCCAATCTTTTATTTTATAGGGATTCTGTATGTTCCCTACATTCATCCTCGTATTACCTGTGGCTGTGATTGTTGGGGTATTCCAGCCAATACCTCTACGTGTTACAAATAGATGAGAATTCGTTTTAGGTTCATATTCCGTCGCTATTGCGTAACCATATAATCTTCTCGTAGAGACTTGTCGCCCATTTTTATTACCTTGTTGACTATCTAGTTCGTAACAATAGTATTGATAGTCAAACTCAACTTCTAAATGTTCGTTCCCCACACTGTCAAATACAACGTACCAATAAGTAGAGGAAATGTGTTTATTTGCAACCTGTTCGGATGTTATCACATAGGTATTGTCATAGTGTATCGGTGTCTTTTTAGCAGCGTCAGGATGAGAGCGGAAAACCCATTTGACAGGGACATCGAATGCATTTGGAACATTATAGCCTTTACCAGCATAGATTTTTAATCGCTCTGAATATTTGGCTGTTGTAATGGGAGAGTTATTAATATGCCGTCTGATTGTAAAACCATCTTTTTCGGTACCTTGAGCAATGGGTACTGAACCATCATAGTAAATCTTAATGGGTCTATGAGCATTGGTGTTCCAGGCTACTCTAAACTTTCTTTTGGATTCACGAACTGGCTGAGGATCATAGTTAACACCGTATTCAGCCAGATAAGTCTCTGTTCCAGCCGGATAGCACTGCTCGCCACCTGTAGAAGGATCTGGTTTCGTAGGCGGCTCATAATCTAAATCGGGGTCCTCAACCTCAACTTCATCGTAATCTTCAAATACCCACTTTAACGTTTGCTTTCCTCGGCTAAGTGGAACTACTACCGTATGACCAAGAGGATCACTTGTGCTTTTGTTTTCAGACCAAATTAACCGATTGTTACTATATAAACTGAGATATTCGTAGTCTGAAAAGGAACCGCCATATTCGAACTTTACGAACCCCGGTTCATCCAAATCTATATTCTCGACATAAAGGCGGTTCCGGGTACCGTCTTTATTCTCGACCTTAAGTACGCCGTCTCCTCCGTGACCTTCTCCATGATAACGAGTAACGATATCTTCCCATTCCCAATTGTCATCGACACGAATTTCACGTGCATAATTATCGCGATCATTGAAATCCTCAGAGAAAATTACTTCATATTCATCTTCCTCTGATTCATCAACGAGACTTTTCAGCTCCAGTTCTTCCGAAAAGTCAAAGGAGGAACCAGGGTTCAGGAAGATGTCGTAAACATTTTCTGCACGATCTTCTTTTGTATAACTCGAGTTTCTGTCTGTTTTCCATTCCCGGTCTACATCAATATAGCTGCCCATTGGTGTTTTATGTTTGCCGCTTGACGAGCGATAAGAGAATTCACCAGGATAAGTTTCTTCAAGGGGTTCTTCTGTCAGGTCATCTTGAATTCGAAAAATAACGGTATTGCGGCCTTTTACTAATGGGAGCTGTACATTTTTCTCCCATTCATCTCCCGTTGCTTCTAGTTGTTGTACGTCATTGATAATGACGAGGAGTCTTTCTGTATCACGTAAACCAGTGGTAAAACTAAACTCAATCCACCCATCAGCCTCAAGCTCAAAAGTATAGGTGGCATCTCCATTTCCAGAAACAATAGGGTCCTGCATATAAATTCCGCTGCCAAGTCCGGGAATCGACTTCCATTCCCAGTGACTCACCCCGGTGAAGGAGAAGTTTAAAGGATCAGAAACATTGGTGGTTCGTTCCTCATAGTGATCAATCTCTAGTGGTGGACAAATCAGTTGGACATCTCCTGTTAAATCAACGGTACAGTTGTCACCAATTTCAATATCATAGGAAATGATAGCTGAATCTTCTTGAGTGGAGGAGGAACGTCCATCTAATGACCACTGCCACCCATGTTGTGAGACCGCGGTACTTCCTCGTACTCCTTCGCCGATTTGGGTACGGGAAGCAAATCTTTCATCGAAAAATAGAGCAGATTCATCCGTATATGGCGGGTTATCCACTCCCATTTCGTATTGAAAACTGAAATCTCCAGCGCACTCCGCATCAAGTACTCTCTGAACTTTCCTTGAAAGTGTATCGTTTACTCCTGAAAAATAAGTGGTGATGATGCTCTTATCTGAAAACGTAATCCATTCCCACCCTGGAATGTTATAAGCTGCATCCCCCAACGTATCCACATCCGGCGGCGTCTGCTCATCCAAGCTCTGCACCACCTCAACACACTCTACATCTTTAACATAAACCGCATTTTCCCCAAACCGCCGATCACTCATCCTACGCACAAACCAATCAAACTTATACGTCTGCCCCGGCTTGACGTGAAACTTCGCTTCCTGCCAGTTGCTGTTTTGATTCCATTCCCCGCCAACCTGATTATTGTTAATAAAAAACAGCAACCCATCGCCAGGAGCGGTGCTAGCCATGTACTTGAAACGAATGAAACCTTGCTTTTTAAAGCGCCATTGAAATGTTACTTTACTGGAGTTGCCATGCTTGAGTGTGGTCACATCCAGCTTCATGATATTTTCGTTCCCCGCCATCTCATTGGAGCCGACGGAGTGAACCATCTTCCATTCCTGATCCTCGGTGGAGGAGACGTAGCGGAACAAGCCGTGAAACTTGTCTGACAGCGGGAGGGTCCGCATATCGAAGGTCGGGACTTCTTTATCGATGGCATCGTAATGATTGAGATAGTAGCCACTAAAATGATGATAGTAAGGAGCCGGGCAGACTGGCAGCGAAACATTTTGGTGGGTTCCATCTGGCTGCTCAGCGTTTTTCAGGATTTTGTAAATGCAATCGCGTACCATGAGCAAGGCGCGCTGGTAGTCGTTTTTTTGCGGATCGATTTGCTGGTTGACCCACCATTCCAGGCGACGGTACATGTTCCAAAGCGCTTCGCGGCAACGAACCTTGGCGTACCAATTTTTGTCTCGGACAAATTGCTCAATCATCTGATCAATCATGTTTTCGAGAGAATCGAGATTGACCGTCTGCCAACGGCCGATCTGACCTTTGCCGGGATCACCTAAGAGCGGATTCTGATACCCAGCGTAACGATCCTCTGCACGAGGCCGATTGGGGCTGTCCGGATTGTCCGGATGATTCGGGTGGAATGCGCCCTCTACCAATGAGGAGCGCATTTTTCCGAATGTGACATTGCCCACAGATTTAGAAAAAATGCCAAACGTATGACCCAAAATGATCACCTCTAATCCGTAAAATCGTATTGCAGGTTATGATCTACCCAGACGCGGATGCGGTTACCCGTAACCCAAACACGCAGCGTGTACCATTTCTCTTTTTCCCAGGCAAACGGGTTCATTGGGGTAGAGTACATGATTGATCTACCATTCTCTACCTTAAAAAGCTGCATGGGTCGCGGCATACCGCTGGCGCTTCCGTCACTGACGACAAACATCCAGTAGTTCTGAGCGTTGTGATATTTGAACACGATGCCAGCGCTGTCACCATCTGCGGGCTCATCGACTTTGAAATCGACCTCAAACTGATAGTCTGTATAGGTAAAGTCGTTTCGGATGAAGCCACTCATGCCACTGGAGCCTTTTGGATGGGTAAATGTGCCTTGGTCGCGATTATGCTCCCATGTGCCAGAACCAAAACGAGTCCAGTTGTCTTGCCCCATCGCGAGCGCATTCATATCTGTCGTCCATGGATAGTACGCATTGAATGGATCGTGGGGATCGTATACTTCTGGAACAGAAAAACCACCTGACCAATGCTCTGGATCATGTTCAGCTTCGAGTACATCATCCGAGTAGTCGTAGACTAAACCTTGTCCTATTTCTTCTATACGATCTGCCCACGCCTTCTTGTAGTCGCGAACGGAAAGTAATGGTTGCTCGATATGTCCTTTTCTGTGATCCAATTGGCCAGCCAAGTATTCCAGGATGACGGCGTCTGCGAGTTCTTTTTTACCCATGATTTGAGTGAGAAGAGAGGTAGCGCGCTCTTGGTTGTTAGCTATCCAATCCGTGTTGATAACAGCTTGATCCAGTTGCTTGTAGCTGAGGATGGATTCGATCAAATGAGCTGCTGCTTCTGGCTGATAGGCAATCAGTTGCTCATGCAATACCGTTTGTTCCAGCGCGAGCTTGGCATACTTTCGCCATTCATCGTCTTGCAGTTCTCCATCACGTGCGCTTTTTTCTGCCACATCGTATAAATCGAGGAGGTAACTGGCTCGTTCATGTGGGGAGGTAGCGAAGAGATAGCCGCTGCACAATTCCGTGATTCTGCTGCGCAGCAGTGCGGTGACCGGCAACTCGTCAAGATCACTGGCGTGAGCAGATTTACGGGCTGTATGCTCGTCAAACAAAAAGGACGGATCGGGTTCCATGTAACTAAAAGGATGCTCAATTTGCAGCTCGGCTGGACGGAATACATCTTCGCCAACGAGTGCTTCTGCAATAGTTGCAGGGGCTGCCTCCATTTGGCTGGTGATTTCTGCCTCATCAACCGTGGAAGAGAGCAAAACTTCCCGTTTTCCTGCAACCCCGTCTTCCTCCAGATGCGAGAGAACCTCGTTCGGACGGGTGGACTCCCATGTCTCAAAGGAAAGAATGCCGGCCCTGTCTTGCAAGGCTTTACTGAAAATGACCTCCGATTCAATCAATGCCTGAACCCGCGTCCGCACACCCTCCAAAAATTCCTCATCTACGTAAGCATCGAAAGTCTTGTTGGTCAGTGCCCATTCCATGAGTGCTTCCAGAATGCTTTGGCCGTCTGTAAGGCGCGAGGCAAAAATCATGTCGTCCATCAGGTGGGAAGGAAATTCTTTGGAAGCAAGGATGTCTTCCAAAAGATGAGCGGGCAGTAAGCGTAACATTGCTGCGAAGATCATCTCTTCTGCCAACAAGCCATCCATAGTTGCTTCGCGAGAATAGAGCTGGGCAGCGAGCCATTCTTGTAGAAGACTTGGGCGTACATTTTCCAGGTTGGCGAAAATGTCATCCTCATTCTGATAAAAAGATGGCTTAGGTGCTTTGCCCCCACTCAGATTAATGGGGCGTTCCTTTTCCCAAAGATGAGCAGCATGCAAGAGCTGGCGATTTGCGCGAACATCATCCCTGATAATCGAAGTGGAGCGAGAAAGATCTTTCTTTCCGAGTTCGAAGTGCTGAGGAATCCAGAGCGGATTGGTTTTTTCACGAAGAGAATCATTGATGGGATTGGGAACAAACAAGGGGTGGCAGTTGTGGCGGGAGCTTTGTTCCAGATAGGTCATGAGCGAAGCATCTGTTTGAATCGTTCGGGTTCCCGTAATCTGTGATAGGAAAATAGCGAGGTCTGAAACCACGTCCCGATTCCCGATTGCATATTCCGTCATGAGTGTGCCTAAGGATTGATAGGGACGAGTAGCATGGAGTCGAGAGTGATTGATGAACAAGTCATTTTGGTAGGGTCGGAAGGCTGTTGGTGAAAAGGAATCGAGGGAGAGAAGACGCGTGAAATCTCGATAGCCCCAGTCGTGCGTTTGTAAAAGGGAACCATCTTGACGGATGCTTCGAAAACCTGTAGAAGCTCGATGGATAGCTAAGTCTTGCGTAGCAATCCTGCTTGCACGTTGTAGGAAATGCAGCAAGGCGTCATACTGACGGGCTTTGAGGTAAGCCCAGTCCATATCGCGAAGCACCTTCGTCGGCTGTGTTTTCCTCCGGTGGAAGGCTTGCACGAGGTGTCGGGTCATCTCGAACGCAAAATGACGCTCGCCAATGGAACGGGACCAATCTGTAAACATGGCATGTCTGTTATCCCGGCTGGAAAGAGGTAGGCTGTTCTCAATAGATAGGTTGTGAGTGATTGATCTGGTTGCGTATTCTCTTTCCATCTGCACAAAGAGAGAAGCCCAAAACTTTCGCTCAGCCAAGCTTCTTTCGGTGTTGATGAATACATCAAATGTAGAAGTACGCTCTCCCGTGAACCATTCGTTTATCTTTTTTCCTGCGAATCGCTCAGTTCGTGTTGCGCTAGGTTTCTCTTTCCCAACGGCAGCTTCGGTAGAAATGGAACGGCTTGCCGATGCTGGTGGCAAATCAATATGCAGCTCATCCTTATTTACGCGCACGGACATTTGGGTTGGATCGAGCTGTGCCATCCCTGCTGTTTTGATCCGATCCGATAAATGAACGCGACGAATAACTTGTAATGGTTGCTTAATAATTCGGTCAGCGTCCAAGGTCTCGTCCTGAAGCAAGCTCTCTTTAAGCGGTGAGCGATCGGATACCACGACAAGCTCCATGGGACTGGCCATGCTAGTATCATTCCGGATCATATCCTGCAAGGAGTCTTGAAGGTCAGCGGCAAATGATTTTCGATTCGCGAGCAAATAATCCAGCATAACCATACTGGCACTTTGTCCGTAGGGAATATAGACGAAGGAATACTTACGGGAGGGCGAGGTCGTAAAGGTTACTTTTCCGATATAGTTGCGAATAGAAGCGTAGTGGTCTGCAAGTCTGAATTGATAGGTTGTTAGAGAAGAAATCCCGGTCAAATGGTTCACCTCCCAAAAAGAAGGGGGAACACCAGAGATGCGTTCTAGTTTTCCCCCTTTTGCTAGCTATACGGTTTTAGAGGGACTTCTTTTAGTAGCGAACTTCCTTCAGGAAAGCGACCCCCATTTTTACGTTGGCGGAGTAGTTCATGAAATTCTGCTCGGTATTGTGGTCGAAATAGCGGTAAACTTCCTGCTTGTGTTTCTTGGTCGTGTCGCTCGGATCGACATCAATAATCAATTCATCCAAGTGGAGAATGTTGTTTTTCGAAACAGCAATGCATGCATCCAGGCTGCCGCGGTATCCATCGTAGCCATGCACGACATAAATCGGACTCAAATGGTAACGGCGTGTCCAAGCAGATGCGTTAAAGCCTTGTGGCTCCAGAAGAAGACCCGTGTCCCCGAGCTTGCTATCGGAATATGCCTTGCCAGGCTGTGGAGCTTGGGTAATGAAGGCAGGGTAGTGTTTTTGGAAGCGAATGCCCGATTTTGTCGCCAGCATTTGCAAGGTGTTGTTGCCAAAAGAGGTGTATTGACCATAATCGTGTGGGGCGATTGGCGTAGCAGGCTCAGCAGCGACAGCACCAGCCGTCAGCATGATGTTTCCAACCACATCATCCATGTTGTACTTGAATGGTTTCAGTGCGCCCACATACAGGAAGCTCTTGCGATAATCTTCAAAGTGAACAGCCGGATCGCCAACAGCTACGAGGGAAAGGCGATTGTTCATCACGTTCATGTACAGGTAGACAGGTTTATCAATCGTACGATCTGTCGGTCGTTTGTCACTCGTGACGAATTTCTCGTCAGCCCATTCAAAATTAACTGGATGTCCTTCTGTTCCGAAGGTTTTGGCTGTGGAATTGTAGTCTGCCAATACTTGAACCGTCAAGGAGCTGTGTTCCTTCGGGTTGGTGAAGCCTGGATTTACGAATTTGACATAAAAATCTTTGGTCTCGTTGTTAATCTTGGAGATGCCCTTTAAGACTAGCTCGGAGGTTTTGCCAGAAGCGGAATCTTTTTTGGTGAGGTCGGTCATGACCGTCCAGGTTGATTTTTCTTGTGTCTCTCCGGCGGCTGGGTTAAAGGTATAGTTAGTAAGTTGTTCAATTTCGGATTTAATCGTATCCAGGAGCTCTTTAGAAGTGGTGATTTTTTCAATGTATTTAAAATTGGCCATGTGAAATTCCTCCTTTAATATACTTCTTTTAAGATAGCGATGGTGCAATCAGTAGGGTTGGGGGAGTACTTGAAGAAGTTGACGGGGGTATTGATTCGGAAGAACTTGTATACCTCTGTCCAGGTTCCGGCAGCGGGGTCCTTCGGATCTTTTGGTTCCTCTGTATCTACGACGAGCTCGTCCTTGTTGATCAGATTATGGTCCTCGATTGCTACAACACTGTCGAGGTAGCCCCGATAGCCTTCGAACTGGTGTACCAGATAGATTGGCGATGCATGATATTTCTTCGTCCATTTCGAGCTTTGGAAGCCGTTTGCTTCGAGTACCATCTTGGACAGCTCAGGAGGGATTGTGCCCACGCCATCGTATTTGGGAAGCTGGGTAATGAAGGCAGGGTAGTACGCTTGAAAGTAGACGGAGCTTCGGGTTTGCAGCATGGAGAAGGAATACATGCCGTTGGAGGTATAGCGTCCCCAGCCCGAGTAGTTAGGATTGGTGTCCTGTTTGATGTCGGCAGGAAGGAAGCCTGATTTCTCCTTTGTCAAATCACCCATGCCGACTGTAATTCCAAAATTGCCTTTGTGATCATAGTCAGCAAAAGGAATGGTCTTTCCGATATAAGCAAAGCTGCTGTAGTAGGCATCCATATCAGGCGAAGGGTCACCCTCAATTACGATTGCTACACGATCATTGCTGATGGAGAGATTGTATTCGACCCAGTAGTCTGGGCGACGCTTCTTGTTTGGTACCCAGGAGACGACAGAGTCGGCACCATAGAAAAAGTGGGAGGAAGGGCTTTTGATTTCTACTTTGTCATCGTAATCGAGTGCCCATGCTTCGTGAGGTGGAGTGTATTTGTCGGTATCATCGGGATTGTTCCATTTGTTGTACTGGAGTTCAGCCTGTTTTTGATCGATGACGACAGGTACTTTACCGGGAATAACGTTACTATTATCGCAGGCTAGCAGGTAGGTATCGGCAGAGTTTCCAACCGGATTTTTGCCTGTGAAGCCTTTGCCATACGACACATCCAAGTAGTTGTATTGCTGGATAGGATGCTTCAGCATGACGAAATAATCGTTAGGCGTTTGGCCCGAAGGTACGTCAGGAACGGCTTTTAGGACGACAGTGCGGTCGTAGTGATGGACGGGGTTGGCAATGTATTTGACCATTCCGAATTTGTATAGTGGGGCACTAACGTAAGTGGTGTAACCTCCCGAATAATAGGTAGTCCATTTCGTTTTTGAAAGTAGGTCGTTCCAATCGGAAGGCAATTGTGTCATGATCTTGTACTCGTTCCATTCGACACCGGGTGTAAAAGTAACCCCATCAAGCTCGTATTTACCTTGAAGGAGTACATAGCATTTCTTACCGACAGTGTTAGTAGGATCAGCATCATCGATATTAACCACCAGTAGTCCTGGAACAGAAAGAGTCATATCGTTGCCTTCAGCATCCTTATAGACAAATTCCTTGACCTGGATTTTTTTACCGGACCTTGTATTGGTATTGTTGAGAGTTTCATAGACATAACCATCTTCATCAACGAGCGGAATTCCTGAATTTGAGGCTCTCAACTCCCGCACATCCGGCAACACATAAACCGGATAACTCTTCCCATCCGTATGCTTGTACGTCCCTTGCGTATCCGCAACAGTAGTTTTCTTATACGTAACCCACGTATCTTCCTTGACTTCAAACACCTTTTCCCAGCGGTTCTTCGTATCCGGGATTTTGGCATTGACGATTTCATCAGCCAGCTTGTTGATGAGCAAATCGGCTGTGACCTCGCCCTCGATCCAAGCTACTTGTTTACTAGGCATCCATACGCCTCCTTTACAGTTTCTTTCGTAAAAATTTCACATTGTACCAAACTTTCTTTTCTGTACCTGAAATGTTGTGGAAGTCAAAGCGGACCTGCGCATTTGGCTTCAACGGATAGACGATCCCAAAGCTGTTTCCCATCGAGACGGACTCCGGGAGCTCTTTGGTATAAATCGTTTCACAGACCTTCACGCCGTCCAGACTCAGCTCCCAGTAATCGCCGACGCAGTAATTATTGGTAGCAAAAGCTACGGATAAAAATTCTGTCGGATAGGGAAGGGCATAGGTATCGGAAAAGACTTGCTTGGACGCGGTCACATCAAGCATGCGTCCGCGAATGAAGGGCTCGGTAAATTTGGAAAAGTGCGGATAGGGGAGCTCTCGTACCTTGTCGATCACGCCCCCGCCCGAATAAACAACGGAGAAGCCCACTTGTACTCACCTCTCTTTCTCTATACGAAGGACATCGGTGCCAGTTAAGAGGCCCCTCGTATCATAGAGTAGACGGATCAGGTAAGATCCTACCGTTTTTCCGTCAGGTGCGTATCCCGCAGCGGTAACCGAGGTCAAGCGCCAAAGAGAATAGTACTCCCAGTCTGGATGGAGCTGATCGACTTCAAGCGGGAAGGTGGTAGTGTCTGTAGAGCCAAACGTGAGGGAAATATCCAGCATGTAGCCAGACTCGTAAAACAGCTTGGCACCGGTGACCTTTTCCGGGTCGAGGGGATGCTCCCGGATCAGACGTACAGAGGGTTCTTCTGAGAACGGGTCTGCTGTGACGGTCGTGGTACGGTGCACTTCATCACGGATCAGATCGAGGATGGGGTAAATCAAATAATCATTGGCAATCCCGGCCATTACACAATCGCCCCCTCGTTGTTGCTCCAAAATAAATCAAGGATTTGCATATAGCCGTTCTCCGCATCAAACATCGTGCGGATTCCTTTGATGGTATACGCTTCGCGGGTGGTTGTATTGGAGTCGATAATGTAAATGCGATCGAGGACATCCAAGGTAGGGTTGCCGGGGATGGAGATTTGCAGCGTACGGCACAAGCGTTTTATATCAAAAAACGATCGTCGCGCGGCCAGTCGCTTCAACTCATCTGTCTTCGCAAAAGGAACGTGCCTCACGCCTGTGCGGACCTCGCCTTTCAGTTCCATCAAAATCTCCGTGTCTACGAAATGACCAGCCTTATTTTCTTCGTCCAAAATGACAAGATGGCTTCTGCCACGGGAAAAATCGATCGTCTTATGAATCGTGATCAAATTGTCGTGCTCCGTATACGTAGCCACAATCGGCCGATTCATATCAATCTCTTCCAAGCGATACGTCCCATAACGGTCACAATAGGAACGGAAATCTGTATCTTTCATGATTTCCGCGATGGCTTCTCCCACTTTGTATTGATACGATTCGAATTTGCGGCCGGGCGGCTCGATAAAAGGATTTTTCCAACCTTTAGGGGTCAAAATGGATTCGGCATCGACTTCCACGAATTCGCCCTCTTTATCAGGCACAGCCTTGAAAACCTTGCCTGTTGCCTGCGTCACGTGGGTATAGCTAGTCTCTTGTACAATGGCATAGGGGTAGTAAATGTCTTGCGGATTGCTGCGCCAGCCATACATTCCTGCATGGGCGATCAAGTCTTGTACGATGGCCGATTTGAGATAGGCCGCTTTCGCAGCAGGCTCTGTCGGAACAGGTGCGGTACCCTCCCACTCTGGAATCGAATCAAACTCCGTGCTGGAACGGAACTTTTGATAGATTTGCCACACGCTGTTAGGCCAATTCGTATCGCCAGCCCATTGATAGGCTCCCTTGTCTCCTCCTTGCCAAAAAAATTTGACATCGTCGACAGATTGGAAACGCCACCCTTTGCTCGCCATGGCTTCCCGATAGCGAACGGCTCCGCGATAGAGCTGACGCTCGATCCCTTGGTATTGCGGGTCGCATTTTTCACCGGTAAAGCATCCATACCCGAGAATGAAGTCCCCTGGGGGCAGACCTTTCCCCAGCGTCCCCATTTTTGTCTCATGCTCGGCAATGGCAAGCAAAAATTTATAATCGAGCTCGGGACCCTGCTGCTTGGCCTGCTTTTTGGCCATTGAGATGATTTTGTCCCGACGAGACATCGAGGAAAAAACGTTGGTATCATGTGCAGCAGAATGTCCGACATCTGGGGGATATTGCTTGTCCTCGGTAATGACCTTGTTCAAAATCTTCTTATACATATCGCGGCAGTAAATGGTCATGGTCGATTCCTCGCCATTTAAATCGAGCTTGTCGATCAGGCCTGTAAAGACTCGCATCAAATTCAGACCATAGCCCATGTAGATCCGAACGGGAGTATTTTCAGAGAGGACACCGACATGGAATCCATTCACAAAATAAGACCAAGGGGTTTCCTTGTAGGTTTCGGGAAAGTAAAACGGATTATAGTCCGGGCTGTAGTAGCCGCCCGGGTTTGAAATTGTGATCCGTGCCTCACATGAATCCATTTCAAACTGGTCGTCCATTTCGATGTGGTTAATATTGTCCAGAGTAAGGGTGTCCATATAGACGAACTTTCCGACCTGGAGCGATACTTTTCGGGGCTGACCAGGCATGAAGGTGCTCGTAATTTCCCGTTCCTCAAAAAACTCCTGCTGGACAGTCGGGTCGACTTTGTCTTTGTTCCCGTACAGGTCAGGTCGCCCCTGCAATTCCTTGATCTGAATGTATTGGAGGGAAAAACGATTGACTTGTTTTCCATTCCAAAACAGCTCGATACGGATTTCCATTTCGCCATTGGGAAAGGGGATATCACGAATCTCTACGTTTTCTGTCCCGGAGAATTTGTTGACCTTGATTTGCATTTTTCCATTGAAAAAAACGCGCAGCTCGCCGGCACCTTCACCGAAGTTGGTGGAGAACCCCATGCTAAAAATGCCGGGGTGAACGGAGGTTAACTTGAGATTCATGCCTGTTGTAACGGTAGGGGATGGGAAGACAGTCTTGTACCCTTTGGGATCAAAGGTAAAGGTGAGGTTGCTATGCTCCGTCGAGCTTCTGGCGATCATGGATAGCTTTTTGGTCAGCTCGTCTACTTTATAGACAGATTTTGTGTGCCACGTATTATTGGTAAAGCGTTCGTCAAAAAGAGTTGCTCCTGGCGTTCCAACATAGGTGGCATCGGTTGTGACTCCTGCGCCGCTATTGGAAGAGGCAGCGAACAGATGCTTCGAGCCATTCATATAAGGAAACGGATCGATGACGGCTTGTCCGTTCCAGACCTCAAAGTGCAGATGAGCACCTCTTCCTTTGGAGCGGGGGGAATTGGGATCATCATAGGTGCCCATGTTCGTAACGCCGGCAGAGCGGACATCGCCTGTATTGCCACTTTTTCCGATTATGGTGCCCTGCGTGACATAATCCCCTGTTTTGACGTGGATTTCGCTCATATGGGCGTAGCGGGTCCATATGCCATCCGCATGCTGAATTTCTACGCGAAAGCCAAAGCTCGTATATTTTTCAGACACGGTCACTTTTTTTACTTTGCCAGCCCAGGCAGCTTTGATAGGCGTGCCGACTGGACAAGCGATATCGATCCCTTTGTGGTTGCGATTGTCGCCCATATAGGCTGTAATATCACGGATGCTTTTGCCCTCTACGGGAAAGACAAAAGGAATCTTGGATAGAGCAGTTCCGCCCTCTCCTGTACCATTTTGAATGATGGTGCGGGTCAGCGTCTTCTCTTCCCGCGGATCACTCATAATGAAATCGAGTTCTTCGGTACGGCCCGGCACGAAGACCAGTCGATCTACCTCGACGCGGCAAGCGGGCCTCGATAATTCTCCGAGTTTGAGTCTTTCGGAGAGAATTCTGCGCAACTCATTAGACATCGTTTGCATGAAAACACCTCCTATTTAAACCGTTCCAGGGACCATTTTCGAAAGCGATTCAAAAAAGAGACGGCCTGTGCCCGGGTGAGTAGCGAGTAAGGCATGAACCATTTTTCTTTCTCTTCCGCATTGGATGACGATACCTCGTACATATGGTTGACGACAGCCGCTCCATCGACGAAATTGTTGATCGCAATTCCTTCGATCAAGTAATCTCCGTTGCCAAACCGCTCGTCTTCCATAGAGAGGACGGATGGTGCCCACCAAGAAGGCTTGCTGCCTGCCATCCCACCGTTTAGCGCAATTTTTTCCCCGGTATTGCTGTTGTACATATATTTTTCACGCCCGACATCTTCAAAGCGGGTGCTCATCTCTTTGACATAGAAGAAATGAACGTTTTTACCTGCCGTAAGCGGCATGTTGAACAGTACCGTATGATCATCAAATTCCTGATAGTCGGAACTGCTCACCACTTTTCCATCCACTTTGACGGCAAGCAGCTTTTTACCCGCTGGATAGGTACCGTTTAGGCGAAAAACACGTTGCCCCTCGTATGCCGTGTGGGATTCATCCAGCCGCTGTGTGGGAGGTTGTGAATCCGTAAAGCGTTGGTAAAAAGAGCGCCGAAGCCGGTCAATGAGCAGAAAAGCCTCTGCCCGATTGATGTAGGCGTTGGGAAAGAAGCGGTCGTTTCGCCATACACCAGGGCTTTTCACCGAAAAATAACCGCCTCGCATAAACAGAGCGCCGTTTTCGTAGCTGTTGTAGATGAAGCGCAACTGTACGCCGTTTAGATTGTAAGGAAGATAAATCGTGGCTCCGGGAGCAGGACTAACCATGTAGACGTCTTGCTTGAGTCCGATATATTTTTTGGCGAGATCTTGGGCAGGTGTCGATTTCCATTCCTCTTCTGGCACATCAATCCGCTTGAAGGAGCGTCCATATGCGTACAAATACTCGTTGAATTGGCGGCTGAACGGATTGTAGAAATACGTGTCTCCGTTATCGAGGCGTTTGTTCGGGTAAGCAAAGGAAGAGGAGTTGGGGGGGATCGGTTTTCCAAAACGGTCCAAGGCAGGCTTACCGAAGCTGGAAAAAGCGACAACTGAGTTGGCAGATGGTGCGTAATACAGCTCGACGTCCGTTTTGTTCGGGTCTGTTTGATTCGGCCGAATTTCTTTGAAAAGGGTTTGCGTGCCGTCAATATAGACAAAGAGGGGGTTATCTGCACTCGGTGTCAATTTGGCTGCGAGGGTAAATACTTTTTGTCCGGTGGAGCCCTTCTGCTCCTCATACAAGTAAGGAGCATTACTCTCAAAGGAGCCATAAGCAATTCCTTGAATGAACGGTTCTCCGTCAGCCATCAAATAATTGCTGGCCTCCATTACTTCATTAAAAAACCAGTCTTTTTCATTCACATCAGCCCAGCTGATCATTTTCATCACCTCCTATATAGAGTAGACAGAAACGCAGGACAGCTTCAGTTATTCCCGAATCATCCGCTCTACCAGCCGCCTTGTCCGATTCAAAAAAGCAATAAATTCGGCTCGCGTCACAAAATCATTGGGGCGGAAGTAAATGACGGGCTTCCCATCTCTGGTAATGACCGTGATTAGCCCAAGATCGGCCATTTCCTCGATGTTTTTCTGCGCCCAATGCCCTTCAATATCTTGAAACTGGAAGCGAGATTCGCGTTCGATCGAGTCTTTTTTGATAAGGATCAGGTCGACGGTTACGCTGTAGCGCCGTCCTGCCTCAAGCACATGGGGGGTGATGGATTCTGCACTTCCAAGGAAAATGCTTCCCTTTTCATCGTAAAACTTGTGGGTCCAGCCTGCGTAGCTCAAGTACTGGTTATACGATTCTTTGTCTGGAAAAAGCAAGGTCAATGAACATTGGTAGCTGCTAAAGCCGGCGTGGTGGATGTGCGAGGGAGCGTTGATGATTTTGATTTCACGCAAGGAAGGCTGGGGACTCGGCGGAGAATAGGGCTCGATGAGGCGGGCGTTTACTTCCATGAACTCGAAGCCTGTATCGACGAACAGCTTTTTTTTGTAGCGCTGATTGGCAGTGCCAAAGGCATATTGTTGGGTCATCGTTGTACCTCCTTACAATCTCGTGTAGCTCGTGGCGATGCCGGAGCGTACTTGTTGGCTCAATTCGGTGGAAAGGCTTGCTTGTGTACTGCGAATGGCTTCGCTGACGGTCGAGCCGATGCGCTGTAGGTCAGCCTCGGTTCCGCTCATGTTGGCGATGGTAATGTTCACATTGCTGTTGCCACCATAGGTAAGGTCGTAGGTGCTATGTGTTGCATTTGCGGTTTGCATGCCCCAATAGGTAAGAGGCTGCAAGCCGTCGGGCATGTTGAAGGTTCCTTTGGTGGGCCGCTTGGACATATTCAGGGATACGAGATTGTCGTATTTGGCTTTTTCGAGGCCTTTTTTAAAGTCCTCGATGCTTTTCTTGAATGTCTCGTTGTTTTGGTACTCGGACAAAAGACGATCCATGTCAGAATTCCCTGCATCTAACGACTCAATCGTACTGCGTAAATATTCTTCCTCGAGTTTCTTAATGACTTCAGAATTGGCACTGTGACCAGCTAAGAGTGCTTTGCTTCGGTCAATGTAATACTGATGCTCTTTATTTGCCAGGTCAGAGCTCACTTTGCTCATCGCAGATTCAATTTTGGTGCCGGCTGTATGGTTGGTTTTATCGAGGTTAATTTGTTCATAAGAAGCGTCTAAGCCCGCAAGTGTATATTGTCCTACTAGTTTGGCGTCGCTATTGTCAGGAATATTCTTGATGAGGCTTTCCAGTAAAAAACGAATTGTTCTGTTATTTGCTCTTCTACCATCTTGGTACTTTGCAAATAAGTCTAGAATTTCCTGGGAATCTTCTGTTTTGCCCTCGGACAAAAGTTTGCTCTTTTCTGTTTCGTATTTGGCTTTGAGATTTTTGTCATTATAGTCGAGTTTTTCCAGATGATAACCAACTACTTCCTTGCCAAGGTCGAGTGTTTTAACCTCTTTCCATGAAGTAATGGGGGTATTGTCCAACTTGGAGCCGTCGCCATCGATATCGATAAGCTTAGAGTTCTTATCTTTCTCCTCCAGTTTTTTCTTATCGGATTTCGTTTTTTCGAATTCAAGGTCAGCTTCCTTCTCGTCTAGCTGAAGCGTTTTATTTAACTCTTCTTTGAGCCTAGCACCGTCGTATTTATCACCGGCTTGCAAGGCTTTCGAGTAATCGCTCCATGAAGGAGCAGTGCCACCCATGAGGTTGATCGCACTATCTGTAACAGCATTAAAAGCTGTTGATATATAACCCATAGCCTTTAAAACAGGAGGCATTTTGTCAATATTCATGATGTCAGCCGCGAGGTTTTTTTGGTTATCCAAGACCCTGCTTTGTCGCTGGGTGTCGGACATAAACAAAGGCTGTAACCAGTCTTTGTTAAAAGTATCCAAGAACGTGAGCGCCGTTAAACCAGCACCTAAGACACCTGCGCCTTTTAAAAATTTCCCAGCATTTTTTATTCCTTTTCGCCATGCTGGTACACTCTTGGTTGCATCATCAACAGACGTTGAAGCAGCTTTTCCTGCTTTGGCTGGGCCTTTTGGAGTGGAGTCTGTCTCATCCGTATCGCTCGTTTTTTCGGCAGATTTAGGTTTAGGTTTAGATTCGGATTTAGGTTTAGATTCAGAATCGGTTTCAGAGTCAGAGTCAGAGTCAGAGTCGGAGTCAGAGTCAGAGTCAGAGTCAGAGTCAGCTTCTTTCTTATCCTCCTTCTTTTTGCCTTTAAACATCTTGTCCCGTATCTTCGTCTTGAAATCACCAGATAATTCGTCAAAAAGGAGAGCAGCAACAGGAGCGAGTCTGCTAGCGGTAGAGGATGAACTGCTTGCGGCTGTAGCTGAGGGAGCGGCCTGAGAACCCGCTGCGGCAGTCGGAGGTTTGGGTACAGCCGTGGACAGTGCTTCTGTCAATTCGTTCAAGGCTTCCCGTGTTTTCTGGAGTTGTTCCTCCTGCTGCTTCAAATCGCTTGTCATGTCCGTGATCTGCTGGTCGGTTATGATAGACGTATCAGCAAGGGCACGCAGCTTCTCATCCAGCGAAGAGACAGAAGGAATCAAGGTGGTAATCGTGCTCTGCAATCCCCCAAATGCGCGCTGGACCAAAAGAATTCGGCTGGTGAGCAAATGTGCCTGACGCTCTACGTCGCGCATCTTCCGTCTGAGCAAATGCAACTGTTCAAGAAGCTTTTTCTCTTCCGCAATCAATGCCTTTAACAATCGATCATTGTACGGATACAGCTCTTGTACCCTTTTCTGTTCTAGCCTGTTGCGAATTAATCGAGTGCGGGCAGCCTGATAGGAAGACAGATTTTGCAATTGCCAGGACTGGATTTCCAGCGCCTCTTGTGTAAAGGGAGAAGAGGATTGACCAAGCAGTGCGGTAACACGCTCGTGTCTTCGCTGCTCACTTCCTTCATAAAGATTGCGCTGAGCTTTGACGTAGGAGGCTTTTCCTCCGTATTGATCCGCAGCATTTTTCAACAGACGCACAGCGAGCGATAATTGGTTCTGGCTTTCTCGCATGCGCTGAAGCAGGTGGATCAAAAGCGTAGGAAAGCTGCCGGGCTGATTTTTAAAAAGATCGAATGCTTCTACGGATGCTGCCTGCCAGATGGTTTGCATCCGGTTTTGGGGAGCGAGAGGGTTATCTGGTAACAGAGCTGCTTTCTCCCGAATATCGGCTACAGTTACATACGGGTCATTGGATTGGCGGGAAGATGTATAGTAGGCTCTGGTTACTGCTTCAAGGCTGACGGCATGCGTTAGCGCGATATCCCGCAGGTCTTGTTTGACTCCCGATCGCAAGTATTCGCGCAAACCATGGGCTTCTTCTTCCACTTGTTTTTGATCCGTCGTTCGTCCAGAAACGCGTGCCTGCGCCAAATCCATCATGTTCGTATCTTTGAACAAAAAATTACGCTCTGCCTTCTTTAACAGACGGTTCAAAGATTTCGCTGACTCCCAATTTTCGATATCCATCGAGGTGATCAGCGTGTGAAGGCCGCTGCTCATCATGTTTCGCAACACATCTACGGCAGCCTCTTCCCAAGCTTGTGGATGGAGGGTGCTTCTCGTGCCATAGGACTTTTCCGTTCTTTTAACGGGAGCATCAGGAAAAGTCACAAAGCGGAACGGGGAAATGACTTCTCCTGTACTTACAGACAGTCGGGAAGCAGGAGCAGCATGGGAAACGGGCTGAGACTCGTACTTACGGGAAATGCTGAGCGGCTTCGATTCAATGTCCCGTATCATTTGGCGTAGTTCGTACAGTTGCTGATGCAGTGCTTGAAAAAATGGTGCAGCTTGTTGGGGAAGAAATGGGGATGCCGACTGTTCTACTGAATTTCGTACAGTACTCGTTATAGAGCGGAGGGCATCGGTCAAACGTTGAGTTTCCATGAATATCACCTTCCTCAAAAGAAAAATCCCGTTCTGGTCTTAGAATAGACAGAAACGGGTTATAGACCACCTAACACTTTGCCAAGTACGGCAATATCGTCTTCGGAAATTTCCTGATAGTCTTGTGAGCTAGGTGCAAGGGGAGAGCTGTCGACAGAATTTGTTCCCTTTCTTCTCAAGAAAGGAAAACCCATGCGCGTCTCTACCTCAAATTGAATGTATTTGTTCACTCTCTTCATTAATTCTGCTACTTGGGGAAGGGTGTACTCCCAAATATCCCATTTCTTCAAACCACAGTCCTTATGGAGATGAAAAAATAGATCGCCCCAATCAAGTGGCTCACCAGATTCCATATCGCGAATGGTGGAACTGTCACCCTCGCCACTCTCTACTTTTTTAAGCCGTTTAGACCAATGAGGAGGTTAATAAGCTTTTTGGCCGTCTCCAAATCACAATGTTCATCCAAGTACTCACGAGTAACCGCAGGGTAGTTGCGAAAGCCTAGAAGCAGGATATCGAATAAATCTTCTTCCTTGTTTTCGTAGGGGAGGAAATTAAGGATAATCGCGTCGATATGGACGGTTCCTAGCTTTTTCATCAGGATGCGGGCGTCTTTTAAGGTCACAGGCGGAATCCGGTAGGTTTTGCCGTCACGCAGCATGATTTCACTATCATCTTCAAAGAAAATAGCTTCGACCAGATCAGCCTCCTGCTGTTTTTTGATGCGCTCTACAGCTTCCTGGTTCATCATCTCTGCGTGTTTTTTTTCCAGATCTTCTTGTTGGTTTAGCACGAAAGATCCCTCCTTGAAACATATATTTACTTGCTAAAATGAGTTGTCGTTCGCTATGATTCGTTGTAAGTTACTCCCTTTGAGAAAAGCAAGGCAAGAGCGAAGAGCATGGAGCTCTCCACTCAGCCTGATTAGCCTCGAAAGGTTTACACTTTTTTGGTCGATACGAAACGTTTCACACTGCCTAGCTTGCCATCTGCTCGCTCTGGATCAATAACGGACAAGGAAATAGCGGAAGTGCTGGCTGTGGAGCGGGCCGCATCGATCGAGAAGCTGCCTTTTGCCATGCAGGAGAACAGCTCAGTTTCAATGCCTGCATAGGTTCCGTCTTTTTGCAGGAAGGAGCCGTGATGGACGACATGAACCGGGAATGGCACTTCATCCATCAAAATGTCGACCACGTCTACGGTTTCGGTTCGCTGATAGTTGAAGACCACATCTTCATTGATCAGGGCAGGCGAGAAGATGAGACGCGTTTTATCTTCGCCGCCATCTTTGAAAGTATCCACCATGAATTCGTCAGCTTTTGGAGCAGCAGACGTACTCAAGCTAACTTGCTTCAACAGGCGATTGCTATTTTTCAGACGAACAGCAAATCCGCCGCCGTTGAAGAGGGTACCGCCAAAGTCGACTTCACACACACCAGCGTCGCCAGTGGATGCAGAACGATCAAGGCTGCCAGCAGTAATTGCTTTCTGCTCACCCAGCACATAGACATAGTCGCTCTTTTGCTCTTGCAGCTTGGAGCCCATCATGAGCTCAAGTGCGGCCAGATCAAATTTGGCATCCGTTGCGGTAATCTCAATGCTTTTCGATTTGACGAGAGTGTCAATGGCGAAGAGTCCATCGCCGCCAAAGATATCCTCCATTTCAACATTCATGTCAATTTTCAGGTCCTGCATATTACCAAGCGTAATGACTTCGACGCCATTTCCATCTTTGGAAGCGCGTTTGGCAAGAAATTGACCGACACCTTTGATAATCATTTTTTTAGACAATGAAAGTCACTCCTTCTAGATAGGGGATTTGGGTGCTGTTGCTGAATCGTGTGGAAAGGGAACCGCGATCAGCTTGTCATAGGATAGACGGGGTTTTGAAATGTCTAACAAACTTGCAAAGTAAACTTCGTGATCAGTGTGAAGCAGTACGTAGAGGAATGGCCCATATCGGATTCCTGCTGCGAGACAACATACGTGTCCAATCCTTCTATTCCATTCAGCGATAAGCTTTTGCCGTCTAAGAGATGGAAAAGATGGTTCGTGATTTGATGCGCCAGCTCGACATCACCAGGCGTGATCACATCCAATCGGAAAAAGCTGGTGAGAAGGAGGGGATTATCGTTGTCGCGCTTTCCGGAAGTTGCGTAGAAGGAAAGGAGAGGCTTCGTAACATCAGATAGCTCGGTGAGCTTTCTTCGTTTGATAATCTGCTTGGATAGGGAGTCCTTGTCTTCTGGAGCAATTCCGAGTAATGCGAGCAACTGGCTATCTGTAGACAGTAATTCATAGAGATGATGATAGAGGTCGACAACCACGAATGATTCACCCCCTTTTGCTGAGAATTTTGGGAACAAAATGTGCTCCTTCTACGTTCATAGGTTAGACAGATGAGGAAGATGTCTCCCTTGGAATACATATTCGGTCGTCAATAAGCCAGGAGGTCATAACATTGCGAAGTGATAGGATACAAATCATCATTCAACAAACGAAGGAAAAAGTTTCTGCGAAGGCGCTCAAGGATCATGAAGCTGTTGTTGGGATTATGGCGATGGCCAAGAACTTCATGCTGAATGAAGAAAGTGTGCGTCACATTATCCACGAGGTTTTTGATGGAGATAAGGAGCGAATGGCAAAGGCATTGACAGTAGCCAGCCATTTGCTTGATGAAAGTTTGATTCAAAAAATCATCGCAGATGTAAAGTAGGCCCGTTTACAGCGGGCTTTTTCTTTTTAAAGGGAGAAAACTCATTCGAAACTGTCTATTCTATCTCAAACGAATAAGAATTGAGGGGGATAAGAATGAGAGATTCCAAAAAAGCCGTTTTGTATGTCGTAGTTATTGCTGCATTAGCTGAATTTCTACTGGGAGAGGATATCGATCGCGAAGGCTGGGAGGAGCTCAGTGACGCGCTTGGCATGGTGGGAATGGACCTGAACGAGGTTTTCACAGAAAATGACTCCCTGCTGTTTGGATTTCAAAAAGTTTGCCAGGAATTTGGGAAGATGAAGATAACAGAGGAAATGATTGAGGAATTATACGTAGAGGACCAGCTGGAATAAACGGCTGGTTTTTTTTTATTTTTCAAAATCCGCTTAATGCATCGCAAATCGCTTCGTATAGATTCGACAAGAAGCAAAAGGAGGGGAGAAACCATGTACTATCAGATTAGTTTTTCGGCAGATGGAGAGCAGGTGCAGGTCATGAAATATACGTCGACCCAAGACACCCCCATAGCTGTTTTGGAAGAGTTTTTTCGCGAGCATGTTCAAGTGAATCCTGAGTCCCTAAAAGGAATCGGGATCGTCAGGATCGGTGGGTAGCATGGCCTGTCAGGGATGTGATTATGAAAATGCCTGCCAAAAGAAAATCACAGTCAACGACAGCGTGATGTCAGCAAAGGAACAGGATGTCGTACCCATGACTTGTCGGTGTGTGGTTCATGACATTTGTCGCGATTGCCAGTGGTACCTCAAGCGTCAGTGTGCTTCCTGGAAGATTTTGAATGGAAAAGTATTCACGGCTGGTACCTTGCAAACTTGTCCGAAAAAAATTTTGAAAGCTGGTTGCTAAATCCCTCCTCCCATTACCTAGTGTGATAGAGCCACTGTGAATAGGAGCATGAGGAGGGGATGAAGTACATGACAGATCAACTTCACCAAATGGACGAGTTATTTTTTGCAGGGAAAGTCGATGATTTTTTGCAGAAGGCAAAAGAAAACTGTGAAGCCAAGCTGACCGGAATGACGTTTGCTGGAATGACCCATGATGATGTCGTTCAGGAGGTTCTCTTAAAGGTGTATCGCACGATGAAGGATTACGACCAGGAAAAAGCCAGAGTGACTACCTTTGTCGATCATGTGATTACGAATAAAATTCGCGACTGCTTGCGGAAAGCAGGCACGCAAAAAAACCTGACAAACAGTAATGCAGTTCTTGTCTCTGGTGGAGATGAGAATGAAGAGGAAACGATGATCAGTCGTATTGCTTCTCCGAGCGAGGAGTTTCGCTATGAGGAAGTAGAGATGATGATCGACATCATGGAGTATATGAAGCTGTCCACGCGAGACAAGCTGATTCTCCGGATGAGAAGTGAAGGCTATTACCATGAGGAAATTGGCCAAAGATTCAATATCAGCAAGGAAAGAGTGTGTCAAATCATCAAGGCGATTTTGAAGCAGTACGGTGAGCTGTAGACATACACAAATAATCGATGAAAAGGAATGATCCAGCATGGCAGTTTTGTTGAAAAAGTTGAATGAGGAATTGACCGAGGAGCTCTCCCATCAGGTCATTGGAAAATATGTACACGTTCCGACCAATATGCATACAACACCTACAGCCGAGGGTGGAGAAGAAGAGGTAAATATCTGGTTCGGCGGTTGCGTAGCGGGCATTGAAAAAGCAGTCATTGCTTTCGATTACGAAAAGCAGGAGTTTCGTGAGGAGCCGTTGACCTACACAAACTTTTTACTGACCGACGGTATGGGATACACGGTGAACCGACTCCATTCCGAGATTTATGAGATTACAAAGGAAGAATTCGAACAAATGCTAGCAGATCATCTGGCTACTCAGGCTGCTGAGCTGGAAGCAGAGAAAAAGCTTCGTGAAGCAGCAGAGGAAATCTCGACAAATGAGGAGACGATGTAGTGCCATGAGACAGCCCACGATTGTCGCTTTCGAAGGAATTGACGCCAATGCGAAGGAAGCCCAAGCGGCGTTACTAGAAGAAAATTTGAGATGCCTCGGATATAAAGTGAAAAGAGTATCGTTTCCGCGTTTAGATACCCCAATTGGAGCGGTCATTGGCATGTGGCTTCGCTGCGAAATTGAGCTGGATGAGAAAGCGGTAGGGAAGCTTTTTGAAGCCGATTTTCTGGACTATCAGCGAGAAATGGCGAGGCTTTCGAAGGAGAACGTTGATTTTATCATCATTGATCATTACGAACTGTCCAATTATTACTACTTCTATATAAAGGATACTCCTCTTTCCTGGTATTCCACGATGAGTGATTTGACGAAGCGACCCGACGCAACCTTTTTTCTGCGAACCGAAGTAGATGCGAATAATGCCATGCTGCTCAAGGTGCAGGAAGCCTATCTGTCCCTTGCCCAAGCTTCGCGACGATCGGTCCTTACATTGGATACGGCAATCGGGGTGGAGAGAATGCAGAAAAACATTCTGCAAGCAGTCCATCAGCTACATCTGAAAAGGCGAGTTACGTGCTAACAAAACTAATCGGCATTGTTGCCGCAGTGTTCATTCCCGCTAATGCTGTACTGCCAGCCGTAGAAAAGGGGCTGTCGGAAATTCATCCTGTGCTGAAACTGGCCAGGGACACAGATAGGCAGGTGCATAGAAAAAAGGAGCTTGCAAACGTAATCACACAGGTTGCGCCGAGACTGGATAAAGCCACAGTCGAGCTTTATACAGAAACGATTTTTGGATTATCCAAGCAATACGAAATAGATCCGGTTTTGATCATGGCGATGATCTGGCAGGAAAGCCGTTTTCAGCATGACGCGATCTCTGGCAAGGGCGCAAGAGGATTATTACAAATCATGCCACGCACAGGAAGCTGGCTGGGAGTTCATCCTGATGACCTGTTTGATCCAGTGATCAACCTGCAAGCGGGTATCAAGTATTTGGATCTCTTGCAAAAGAAATATGGAGACCTTCGTTTAAGTATCATCGCCTATAACCAGGGCGAGGGAAATGTCGACCGAAATCGTTATCACGATGGCTACTATACAAAAGTCATGACCCATTACAAAAAAATGAACGGCTTATTAAGCAAATCATAAAGATAGGCTGGGAGGAGGTATTATGAGTGAGCATGCGCTGTTCGTAAAACAGAGAGTGGGCAAGAATCAAGCACAATATTCCTTGTATAACATGGAGAATATTCGCCGCTGCAAGGAAGACAGTGAGTATCTTGGTGAAGTGATACTCGCAAATGAAGATCTCATTTGGCATTCTGTGCACAAATATATTGGAAAGCCAGAGACATTAGTGAGGCAATATTGCTTGGAAAAAGCGGATATCTTGCAATTGGGGAGAATGGGAATCATCAAGGCTATCAAAGCTTTTGATATAGCAAGAGGCGTGAAGTTTTCGTCCTTTGCAGTCATAACGATTGTGAGGGAGATCAACTGCTTTTTGCGAGATAGCGGAAATATTGTACGGCCGACTAGAACGGCAACAACGATTCTCCAACACATCAGTAAAATAGAGGCAGACCTGGGATATCTCCCTACCATAGAAGAATTGTCTGCACTGTTGGGTGAAAATGAGGAACAGATCAAAAAAGCGCTGGATGTCGGGAGACCTGTGAAGTATTTACAGGAGCCATACTTGAAGGCATCTGCTTCGAGCCATGAAGCTGCCACAGCTATGGACGTCTTGAAGGACGAAGGACGTGACGTGGAAGAGTACGTGCTGGACAAGCTGTATGTTACTGCTTTGCTTGCGCAACTGCAAAATCAAATCTCATCCAAAGAGTGGCAAGTCCTGCAACTAAGGATGGCAGGCTACAATCAGACGCAAACAGCAGATTTTTTAAATGTATCCCAAATGTGTGTATCAAGAACTATGAAAAAAATACAGAATATTTCGAAAAATAAACTATCCTAATCTTATTTTTCAATCCCTCCCAAATAGGAGATAATGGAAGAGCACTCCTATTATGAAAAGAGGTCGATCACAATATGAAATACTACCGACTCGGTGGCAGTGGATTGAAGGTATCAGCATTGGGGTTAGGCACGAACTCATTCGGAGGGCGTGCGGATGAGCAAACGTCTGTAAACATCATTCATACCGCAATCGAAAACGGGATTACCTTTATTGATACAGCAAATATTTATACGCAAACAGAATCGGAGCGAATCATCGGGCTGGCATTGGAAGGGAAGCGGCACGAGGTCGTTTTGGCGACGAAGGCTGGTTTGGTAAAAGGCGAAGGACCGAATCAGAGAGGCTCATCGCGTTATCACCTGATGCTGGAGCTGGAGAACAGCTTGAAGCGCTTGCGCACCGATTATGTGGACTTATAT
The DNA here is from genome assembly GCF_013284345.1 of Brevibacillus sp. MS2.2. NCBI lineage: Bacteria > Bacillati > Bacillota > Bacilli > Caryophanales > Paenibacillaceae > Brevibacillus > Brevibacillus sp. MS2.2. The sequence continues at coordinate 275,942 of NZ_JABSUZ010000002.1, read as the reverse complement.
CAAATTCATACGTTTGATCCAGAGACGCCTTTGGAGGAAACACTCCGCGCACTAGATGACATGGTTCGGTCCGGGAAGGTGCGTTACATCGGAGCTTCCAACTATGCGGCCTGGGAATTGATGAAGGCAATCGGTATTAGTCAGCGGGAAGGGCTGAATCGTTACGTATCAACGCAGGTCAGCTACTCGCTTGCAGATCGGACGCCCGAGCGTGAACTCGTACCGCTTTGTCTTGACCAGGGGGTGGGGATCATTCCGTACTTCCCGCTCGCTGGCGGAATTTTAACAGGAAAATATACCTCCGCAGAACAGGCTCCGGCTGGTTCGCGTGCGGACAAGGAGCCGCGTTTCGTCCGGTTGCTGAGCGAAGACAAGCTGGAGTTTGGTCGCAAAATCAGTCAGGTAGCGGCGGAGATAGGCGTATCCCCCAGTGTGCTGTCCCTGGCTTGGCTCATGCACAAGCCGGCTGTCTCTTCGGTGATCGTGGGCGCGACCAGTGTAGGGCAGCTTACGGATAATTTGCAAAGTGCAGCTTTGACGTTGGATGAAGCGACATTGGCAGAGCTGGATCGATTGAGTGACATGTACCGAAGCGGGGAACCGTTTGCCGAATATCGTTTGCCGTAAACAATGGTGATAGTTGTAGACTAAAATTCCTGCTACTACTAACAAGATGCCTGGATATCCCCCTCATCGCGTGAGGATTTTAAGAAAAAAACCAGTCTGCTAGCACTGTGAGCCGCAGACTGGTTTTTTGTGATTACGTCGATTGTATTACTCAGCAGCCATGCTGCTTTCTTTCAAGATAACGTCATGTGCGCCGCCTTCTACCAAGCTGGTAGCAGAGATGACGGTGATTCGCGCTTTTTGTTGAAGCTCGGAGATGGAGAGCGACCCGCAATTGCACATGGTCGATTTGATTTTGCTCAAGGTGCGATCCATGTTCTCGCGCAGGCTTCCCGCATATGGTACATAGGAGTCTACGCCTTCTTCAAAGACGAGACTGCTTTTGCCGCCAGTGTCATAGCGTTGCCAGTTGCGAGCGCGGTTGGAGCCTTCTCCCCAGTATTCTTTCACGAAGTTGTTGCCGATCTTCACTTTTTTGGTCGGGCTTTCGTCGAAGCGAGCGAAGTAACGGCCCAGCATGACAAAGTCTGCACCCATAGCCAAAGCCAGTGTCACGTGGTAGTCATGTACGATTCCGCCGTCGGAGCAGAGCGGAACGTAAATGCCTGTTTCCTTGAAGTACTCGTCGCGAGCTGCTGCCACTTCAATGAGGGAAGAGGCTTGGCCGCGTCCGATTCCTTTTTGTTCGCGGGTAATGCAGATGGAGCCGCCGCCAATCCCTACTTTTATGAAATCTGCGCCTGATTCCACGAGGTAGCGGAAGCCTTCCTTATCGACGACGTTACCTGCACCGATCGGAACATTGAAGTTTTCTTTTACATATTGAACCGTCTCGCGTTGCCATTCGCTGAAGCCGTCGGAGGAGTCGATGACCAAAATATCAACGCCTGCTTCCACCAACGCAGGGACGCGCTCCTTGTAGTCTTTTGTATTGATACCGGCACCAACGATATAGCTCTTGTTCGCATCCAAAAGGGACAGCGGATTGTTTTTGCGGGAATCGTAGTCCTTGCGGAAAACGAGGAAGTCGAGATTTTGATTTTCGTCCACGATTGGCAAGCAGTTGAGCTTGTGCTCCCAGATCAGGTCATTGGCTTCGGAGAGCGAGATGCCAGATTTGCCATAGATCAGCTTTGAGAATGGCGTCATGATATCGCTGACGAGTTTGTCCTGAGAGTCACGGCTGATGCGATAATCGCGACCTGTTACGATTCCGAGCAGCTTGCCTTTTGCCGTACCATCTTCCGTAATGGCAACGGTGGAGTGGCCTGTCGCCTCTTTCAATTCCAAAATGTCTTTCAGCGTATGGCTTGGTGTCAGGTTGGAACGGCTCACGACGAAACCAGCCTTGTAGCCCTTTGCTTTGCGAACCATGGTTGCCTGGCTCTCGATGGACTGGGAGCCAAAAATAAACGAAATACCGCCACATCTAGCCAATGCGACCGCCATATGATGGTCGGAAACTGCTTGCATGACTGCGGATGAGAACGGTATGTTTAGTGAGATGGCAGGCTTTTCACCTTTTTTATACTTGGTAATCGGAGTGGATAAGTCCACATTGTTCGGAGTGCATTCTTTTGTGGTGAGATTTGGCAACAACAAAAACTCATTAAACGTTCGAGATGGTTCTGTGTAATAAAAAGCCACGATTCTCTCCTCCTAGGTGAAGTTGGTCTCGATTTTTTGAACTGCCTCTTTAATAGAGAAATTTTTACCATGTTAACCGTGAAGTACGACAACGTCAATAGGGAATTGTTAGAAGGAGTGATTTCTTTGCTAAAATTGCGAACAGGTCATGAACAACGCCAGCTTTTGGAACAAATTTCGTTAGAAGATTCGTACATTTTATACGGAAATATGTATTTGCGAACGGACAGGAGCGTCGTTGTAACGGACAGCGCCCAAAAAGAATTAATTGCCATCGGGTCTTACTTAAAAGGGATGCCTTTTCACGCGTTTTCTCTTCATGTGGTAGAGGGGGAGGAAAATTACGAAGTGGAGCCGATGCTCTCCTATCTAAAAGAAGTGCTAGATGGCAGCCTGCCAGATGGACAAAAGGGCGTGCTTGCATTAGCAGAGCCTCTCCTTACGCGCGTACAGATTCCGAATATACTCGCCACACGTACTATGTATTTGATGAAATTAACCGATCCTGAGCGCCTTTTACCTGTGGGAGAATCACGAATACTGGAGTTATCCGAAGCACAGATCGTGGAGAATATGGCGGCAGAGCTCGGCATGATTAGTTTTCGAGCAGAGGAAGTAGCAGAAATGCCACACATCGCACTCTTTTCGGAAGGAAGAGAACCGATGGCTGTAGCAGGCTTTCATGTCTATGACGAAGCCTACGTAGAAATCGGGAACATTGGAACATCTGTTTATCATCGGCAAAAAGGGTTGGGTACGCAAATCAGCTCAGATATTTCCCGGATAGGCTTGGCGAAGTCTGCGAATGTTTATTTGATGGTTTTTGCCGATAATCCTACGGCGGTACACGTGTATGAGAAGCTCGGTTTTGTCACGGTATCTTCTTACGCTTTTATTGAATTTCTCTTTTAAAATAGAAAAAGAGAGGACAAGTGTCCCCTCCTGTCAATTCAATCGGCCTTTGAACTCAACGGGTACGATCATTGTAAAGCAAGGTCCATCTGGATCGTTGCGGGCATCAATCGTCCCTTTATGTGCTTCCAAGACGGCACGTGCAATAGCGAGTCCAAGCCCATGTTTGCCCGACTTTCCTTTGCGGAAACGCTGGAACAAATTCGGCAGCAGCGCCTCCTCAATAAGTGGCCCATCATTGGAAATCGCGACGACTACGCTTTTTCCCGCGTGTCTACCTGTGATGGTAAGTCGGCTTTTGGCGTAGCGCAATTGATTTTCCATGATATTGACAAACGCAGTGCTCAATTGCTCGCCGTCTCCCTCCACGATCAAGTCGGCTGCCAGATTTAACTCCCACTCGATTTGCGGATTGAGCACGGATAGCCGCTGCTTCAACAGGTGCATCATCTCTGACAGGTCGACGCGGTCGACTTGCATCATTTGAGAGACAGACTCGATCTTCGTGATGTACAAGAGCTGTCCGACGACCTTTTCGAGGCGCTTGCTCTCTTCCATGATGATGGAAAGCCCTTTTTCAGCCTGAGGGCCCTGGAAAACGCCTTCGATGAGCCCTTGTGTGTATCCTTGAATCGCCATGATCGGTGTTTTGAGCTCATGGGAAATATTTTGGACAAAATGTTGCTGTGACTCGTCGTATTCCTTCAGTTGGTTTTTCATCATATCGAATGAGCGGGCGAGCTGACCGATCTCATCTCCGCGATCCATCGCAAGCGGGATATCGAATTGACGACGAGCGATTTTTTTGCACAGCTCTTCAAGTGTACGCAAAGGTCTGCTCAAATACCCGCTAAACCACACGGCCAACAACCAGCTTACGAGCAGCAGCAGACCAAACACAAGCAAAAACTGACGAGTCAGGATCGAATTAATCTGGTTGAGCTCCTGTTCCTTGGAGAAGAGCACCATGTAGTAAGGGAAGCCATGGTAATCCATTTTTTTGCTGACGAACAAATAGCTCTCGGCTCCACGATCCAGCGAACCATGCTGGAGCTTGTTGCTTGGGTATGTGGCTGCTTTTAGGAACAGCTCCTTGGAATCCTCATACGGAATACGGCCATTGCTATTGCTTCGGCGACCCAGCTCTTGACCGTTTTCAGCATAGACGATCATATCAAATGAGTACTCATAACGTTGGAGCAAGAGCTGTAAAAAGTAAGGGGCCGCAGCCGGAACAGGCAGCAGCTCATTATGCTCGTTAAAGGAGATATGCTGAGATAAGGTGTAAAACTCTTCTTCCAAGAGCGAGTAAGTGTTGGAGACCAGATACTGTTTGACAGCCATCGGATAACCGATGCCAAGGCCAACCCCGAGGACGCTTGTCAGGATCATGAACAAAATGAGGATTTGCCTGGATATCGGCAGATTTTTCAGCCGGAATTTGCTCATATACGCGTCATTCGGTAGCCGAAGCCATAGACCGTCTCCAATGGAAACTTGGGCATTTTCTTGCGGATGCGCTTCACCAAGTCATCGACAGCTCTGTCTGAGCCGATGTAGTCTTCTCCCCAGATGGAGGTCAGAATTTGCTCGCGATTCAAGGCCAAGCCTTGATTGTGCAAAAGGTAGACGATGAGCTCGAATTCTTTTGTGGTTAAATCAATGAGTTCGTCGCCTTCTTTTACTTGTCTGCCTTTTTCTGAGATCATATAAGGATCAACTGTTACCCAATCTTGGAAAGTTTGGGTAGAGGAAGCAGTAGCACCGGGCTTCTCATAAGTGCGCTGTAGCAGCTTTTTCGCACGGATGACCAGTTCGCGAGGGAGAAAAGGCTTCGCCAAATAGTCGTCGCTGCCCAGTTCCAATCCGATGATTTTATCGACATCCTGATCGCGAGCGGAGATGAAGATGATCGGGACATTCGACTTTTCGCGGATAAGACGCAAGAGCTCATAGCCGTCGATGTCAGGCATCATGATATCCAATATCCACAAATGCGGCTGTGTTTCTTCATCAAGTAACGGCAAGACGTCCTTGCCATTAGAAAACGCTTTCACTTGCAATCCGGCACTTTGCAAATACGATTGCAAGAGCTCCAACAGGTTCGTTTCATCGTCCACCAGATAGACGAGGTAGGGGGTATTCATAGATTGTGGCCTCGCTTTGCATCTGTTTTATATCAGTATTGTAGCATAGCCAAAAACAAGATGTGTGGCACGGACGTATGAGAATCGTGGAAAACGTGTGGAAGCAGGATTCCCCTGTATCGTTCTGGAAAAAGAAACAGGGAAAAAAAGACAACGAGAGATCGAAAGGAGCGATTCATATGAAACGAACAGTCAAATCGTCTCTCATGGTACTAGCCTTCATGCTCGTAACAACCGCTTGCGGACAAAAGCCGGTGGACACCCAACCTAGTCCGCAGATACCTGATCCGATTGTGCAAACGCCACCGGAAACGAATCAGCCCATCGAGTATGCGTATAGGGCACCGATGACAGGACTTGGCAGTCACGAAAACCTGGGGAGCAAACGACCCATCATGGTGATGATCAACAATGCTCCGCCCGCCCGTCCACAAACAGGCATCAACAAAGCAGACATGATTTATGAGGTACTGTCCGAAGGGGAAATGACTCGCTTTCTTGCGATATTCCAAAGCCAAAAACCGGAAGTAATCGGACCTGTCCGCAGTATCCGCCCTTATTTTATCCAGATCGGGACTGGTTTTGATGCGGTCCTCGTCCACGCGGGAGGCAGTCCGGATGCACTGGAAACCTTGGCGCGAAAAGACCTCAGTCATCTGGATGAAATCCCGAACGGTCAATACTTTTGGAGAGAAAAGTTCCGCAAAATGCCACATAACCTGTACACCAAGCCAGAACTCTTGGAAAAAGCGATGCAGGATAAAGGGATGCGTCAAACGGCAGAGGTGCCTCACTTCACGTTCCTGCCGGAGGATGCCGAGGTCAAGGAAGGCGAGCCTGCTACACAGGTAGATCTGACTTTCCACTCATTGAATAAAGCTGCTTTTACATATGATGCCGAGCAAAAGAAATACATGCGCTTTACGGCAGGCAAGCCGCATTTGGACTTGAGTGACAAGAAACAGTTGTCCACGACCAATCTGTTGGTCATCTCTGCCAAACACCGCGTGCTGGATAAAGAAGGGCGTCTATCGGTCGATGTAATCGGTCCGGGAGACGGTTATATATTCCAGCAAGGAAAAGCACGCAAGATAAAATGGAAGCGAAGCAATGGAGTTATCCGTGCCTATGAGGACGCGGCTTTGACGCAAGAAGTACCGCTTTTGCCCGGAAATACATGGGTGTCCATATTGCCGAACTCACCGGGTCTGTCGAAGTCGCTCAAGTTCCAGTAAGGATTAGGGCTTGCGGATGAAGGCGGTTTCTTCTAAGATAATTGTTGAAGCTTTAGTGCTTAAAAATTGTACAGTGAGAAACCGCTCGAAAGACGGACTATATAACAGAGGTGACAGACATGCAATTGGAAAAATTAAAAGGAAAAGGGCTCGAGCAGTTGTTTGAAGCTGTTCTTTCCCTGGAAACGATGGAAGAGTGCTATCAATTTTTTGACGATTTGTGCACGGTGAACGAAATGCAGTCGCTCGCACAGCGTCTGGAAGTGGCGAGAATGCTCCGCAAGGGCTTTACTTACAATCAGATTGAAGCAGAAACCGGCGCAAGTACGGCGACCATTTCTCGCGTCAAACGCTGTTTGAACTATGGAAATGACGGATATCAGATGGCGCTTGAGCGGATCGGAAAATAGCTAGGAGGCAGGCAACGTTGATTGACTATCGTGGCTGGCGCCATACATTTAAACTAGACCCGGATAAAACAATCGATGACGAGGCCTTGGAGGCGATTTGCGAGTCCGGAACAGATGCGATCATTGTAGGCGGCACGTACGGTGTGACCTATGACAATACACTTGAATTGATGTCGCGATTGCGTCGTTATGCCGTACCGGCTGTCCTGGAGATTTCCTCGCTGGATGCGGTTGTGCCGGGATTTGATTCGTACTTGATCCCGCTCGTACTGAACGCTGGCGATCCAGACTGGATTTTTGCTCCGCATGTATCGGGGCTTCAAGCGTTTGGCTCTTATATTCATTGGGATGAGATCATTTCAGAAGGATATATCATCGCCAATCCAGAAGCGGGCGTAGCACAACTGACGAAAGCACGTCCGATTGCGGATGCCTCGCAGGCCAAAGCGTATGCGCAGGTAGCGACGAACATTTGTCGTTTGCCGATTGTCTACATGGAGTACAGCGGTACATACGGCGATCCGGCAATCGTAAAGGCTGCCAAAGCAGGCGCTGGTGAAGCCCACCTCTTTTATGGCGGCGGGATTCGTAACCCTGAGCAAGCGGCAGAAATGGCTGCGATTGCAGATACGGTTGTTGTAGGGAATGTCATTTATGATGATCTCGCTGCTGCATTGGCTACCGTGAAGGCCGTTAAGGGAACAAGCAACTAAAAAGCCACCTCCCCAACTTATGATTGGGCGAGGTGGTTTTTCATGTCTGCTTTAGTTTTTCAAGGGAAGGGTTACGCTCCAGTCGACATCTTTGTTTTCTATCAATTGCTCTTTAATTGTAAAAGTCAGTTCTTTCGGGATAGCTTTCAGATCTTTCACCAAATCGAGTGGACCGCTCAAGACAATATTGCCTTTTGCATCTCTTGTGAGTGAGCCTTCGAAATAGCCGATGTATTTATTGCCATTTTCATCAACTGCTACAAATTTATTTACGTCCGCAACACCTGGTGCCAAGGTTGCATCCAGTTGCATCGTTGCATTCATTCTCTTCTCGTTCCGAATCGTTTCTTCTTTTACCGTAAAATTCGAGAAGGTGAACACGTTTCCATCATGTTCTGTTGTGACGGGCTTGTTTTTCATCTCATCAATGGACAGCTTTTGCTCAAAGTCTGCGGGAGTGGTTTGATAGGTCGCTCCCACTCTAAAGGTCAGGTCTTTATCCGTTGGCAAGGAGTGAAATGTGAGAAAGTTAACGATTTTGCCTGTAGGTGAGTCATCGACAATACGGACATCATAGTTTCTGGCTACATTTTTGTAATATGGCTGCGGGTACCTCTCCTTGTTCCCTCGGTCCATTTCGCTCCATTTCGCAAGCACCTCTCCCGTATCATCCACAATTTCATAGGTAAGATCCTGAGAGGTATACTCTGCCAAGGTGTTCTCGATGACGAATTCAATCTGGCCTGGTGTCACCATGACTTGTTTGAGATCAATCAATTCGCCATTTGGAGCAGTGTATTGTTTATGGATGGGAACAATTTTTGTGTCTTTTTTCGCTTTGGAAATGTCAATCGGAAAGGTAACCTTCCATTTTCCGTCAAGGCCTTCGACATCCTTGATCACAAGATCGATGATCAATTCATCTGGAATCTCGCTCGTATCACTAAAAAACGTTTGGATGGGACGACTGAGCATAACTAGCTCGCTCTGTCCTTTTACTGATATCAAATCATTATGCCCGTTTTGAAATTCCTCATCGTAGTTTGTATACGTCTTGCCATCCTTATCTGTTATTTTCAATTCATAGGATGTACCTTCGTCCTGCAAAACACGAGAGAACAGATCCTCAATTGGTTTTCCATTCTGATCCTTGATGGTAAATAGAATTCTGACATCCCTTGAGTCCGCCATGACTTCTTTTACTTCAAGGGTCATTCCATTATCGACAGCTTTCAGATCCACTTTTTTGTTATAGCCTTCTTGAAGGCCACGTTGGATGAGGAGGTTTGTGGAGGCTAGTGTTTCAAAAAGGCTGCTCTCTTGCGTCTGCTTCATCTGAGGTTTGATGGTAGAGGCATACAAACCATGTACATATGTTGCAAAAGAAGGGGAGGTAAGTGTTCCAAAATAGACGACTGCTGCTATTCCTGCTACGGCGATCGTTGCTTTTTTCATGATATCCAGACTCCTTTTTTTCCAATTGATTTTTTTTTGTAATTTTTGTCTTTCTGAGCGTTTCAGAACGTGTATAGGGTAAGGGGGAAGATTTGCCATGATGTCATGAATAACTGCTTCGGACGGTTCGGCTGTCGCCAGTGATTCTTCCGGGTCCTCCAGCTCATCCAGCTCCTGCTTCAACTTACGCTGGCAATGACGGCATTCTTCCAAATGGGCGGCCATGACCTCGGCTTCCTCTGGCTCAAGAAGGTCGTATAGATACAAAGCAATTTGCCCTTTATCTAAGCATTTCATAGATGAAAGTCCCCCCTTTGCCCTGCATGCCCGATTGCTTCCCTGAGCTTGTCTTTTCCACGAGACAGGCGCGTCCGCACAGTACTCGACGGAATCGACAGTCGATGGCTGATTTCCTCACAACTCAATGATTCGAAGTAGCGCATTTCGAGGACGATCCGATACTTTTCTTCGACGGACATCATCCTTTGACGCAACAGGCGCTGACCCTCCTTATTCAGAAAGGCAACCTCCGGTGTATGGCTATCCACTGGTTCGATCTCTTCGCTGGCGGTGAGCTGCTGCTTTCGCTTGCGCTTACGCAGCTCGTCCAGACAGTGGTTGGCTGCTATCCGGTACAACCATGCAGAAAAATCGTAGTTTGTTTTATATTCTGGTAAATGGTAGTACGTCTTGATGAAAATTTCCTGCACGATATCTTGGGCATCTGGTGTGTGTCCCAGCATTTTACGAAGAATGGAACTTACTTTTCCGTGGTATCTGGAAATGATCTCGGAGTAGGAGTCTTTGTTTCCTTGCAAGACCCGCCCGATGATCACTCGATCTTCCTCCATTTGTGCTCCCCCTAGGCAAAAAAGGCTCGCTGCGCAGCTTTTCCTTTTTTGATCAAACAAAAGTGGTCTTGGTGAAATTTTCCTATTACATACTAGTACTACGAATCCCAAAAGGAAAGCGTCCCAAAATCAGGGCGATTTTCCAAAAACGATATAAATCTTTTCCAAAAAGAAGGAACTTTAAGAATTTTAATAGAAAATGGAAGGAAAATCCTATTGCGTACGAAATAAATAGTCGAATATTACCAAAATATATAATATTTTGCTAATATTTGTAGATTTCTGTAAATTCATGAAATATAATGAACTTGTCTTCATTTTCGATCATAGAGAGGAGGAACTATCCATGAAAATCCAAGCGAAAAAAGTTGAAAGCGTTCGCACTACTGCAGTAGCAGCTTAATTCTCTTAAGAAGAGGGGGAGTAGCACACGAGCTATTCCCTTTTTTCATCTAAAATGAGCCGGGTTAGCGAACCCCACCATTGGGAGGAGTTTTATGGAACGTCGTCCTTTATTTAAACCAGTGCATCCCGTCTATGAAGTGACAGAGCAGATGATCCGCTTGGGGGAGGCTCCTGGCTATACCTTCGAATTGGAAGACGAGAATGGGTCCATCCGCAAGATGATCAAACTGATGGATGGCACTCGTACTGTCGGTGACATACATACATTATTGGTTGTCGATTACCCTGAAATTACGTATGAAGAAATATCGGAAGCAGTGGAATCACTGAGTGGCTTGGGCTTCCTGATGGATCAGGCGAAGGAAGAGGCTTCCGTCCTGACTTCGGAACAAAAGGAAAGATATAAAGCGAATATCCGTTACTTCTCCTTGTTTACCGATCTCAATCAAAGTCCAAGCGAGCTACAGGAACAGGTAAGTAGAAAAAAAGTGACGATCTTAGGGATGGGTGCCTTTGGCTCTACGCTACTGGTCAATCTGGTAGGAGCCGGAATCCAGCATATCAAGCTCGTGGATTTTGATAGAGTAGAGCTCAGCAATTTGAACAGGCAAATGGTCTTTAACGAGCGTGATATTGGTCGCTTGAAGGTGGAAGCGGCACGTGATTTCATCGGAAGGCTTCATTCTGACGTATTGATTGAAACGGAGACGATGCAAATCAAGTCCAGCGAAGACGTGGAGCGGGTTATTGCCGGTAGTGACCTCGTGATGCTTGCAGCCGATCAGCCCTTTTTCTTTTTGCAGAGATGGGTGAATCATGCCTGCACCAAGCTGCAAATCCCGTTCATTGCTGGTGGATTCAACCTCATCGAAGGACAGTTCTTCATGGTAGAACCGGGCAAGACAGGCTGTATCGACTGCATGCATTTGCATCGTTCTAGACAGATTGAGGACTATCCGCAGTTGATCCAAAGGCTGCTCGATACCAACTTTATTCTGCCTACCGCCACCATTGCGCCTAACACCATGATGATTACGGGAATGATGGCTTCCGATGCAATCAGGTATTTGACAGGAATTGCTCCGGTACAATCTGCGGGCAAATTTATCATTTTCGATTTCAACACGTTGGAAAAGAGCGTGTTTTTTGAGTGGGAGCGAAATGAAGCCGAATGCCCGACTTGCGGAGGTGGCAGCGGAGCGGAGCCGATTTTTCATATCAAGAGAAGTGAAGTGCTCGCAAAGTAAAGAGTCGTTCCTGTAAGAGAGGAAGGTGTCTGTCAATTGAATATCTCGGGAGATAGCATTCTCAAGATGCACCCGCTTGCGCGACGGGCGGAAAACGAGGAAGAGATCCTCATTGGGCGAACGGATATCAGCAATTTCATCGTGCTTCCGGCCATTGGTGTCGAGATCATCGATATGCTGGATGAAGGGAAGAGCATCAATGAAGTCGCGACGATCATGGAAGAACAGTTGGGCAAACCGATAGATGTGCTTGACTTTGCTCAGGATTTAATTGCTTCCTATCAATTTGTGTATATGGCAGATGGAGAAGTTGTCAACGAACCAGTACCAGTAGTGGATCATTTCTCTTGGATCAAGCAGGGTACGGGTCAGTTTTTCTTTAACCGTGTTGCCTTTGGATTATACGGTATCTTATTTGTCACAGGTCTTTTGATTTGTGTGTTTACGGGCAAGTATATCCCGGTCTATTCCGATATTTTTGTTTCTTCTTCCGTGACGGTTTCGGTAGTGGTTTCTTTTTTGGCCACGTGGGTTTTTCTGTTTTTCCATGAGATGGCCCACTTGATGGCGGCTCGATCATTGGGGATCGGTAGTCGTATCGGTCTGGGGCATCGACTTGTTTTTGCCGTAGCAGAGACGAATATGTCCAATATTGTTCTCGTTGAGCCACAGCGCAGATACAGGGCGTTTTTGGCGGGAATGTCCTGGGATGCGATGTTTATGGGAATCGGTGTGATTCTGTTGTTTGCCAATGATCAAGGCTGGTTGACGCTTGTGCCCTTCATGGAAGCATTCATTCGTATGCTGAATGTGATCCTGCTCATGGCTTTGGCCTTTCAGTTCATGGTTTTCATGCAGACCGACTTGTATTACGTGTTGGCAACCAAGTTCCACTGCTCCAATCTGATGGTGAATACACGCCTGTTTCTAAAAGCGAAATTCCGTTCCTTGACGCAGGATGAGCAGGAGGAATGGGAGTACGTAGCCGACCATGAGAAAAGAGTCATCCGCTGGTATAGCTGGGTCTACTTGATTGGATCGGTGTGGGGAATCTGGTTCTTTGTCCAGTATCAGCTACGCATGGCGGTTGATTTCATTTGGATTATCGCCGACGATATGAAAAACGCTCCGCTTCACTCGTGGGAGTTTTGGGACGGCATCCTGTTGATCCTGTTGGTTCTGGTTCCGTTTCTCATTTTGGGCTGGTCGTGGATGAGAGCCTATCGACAACAGAGAAGCGAAAGAGAGCGAGCAAAATCCTTGCAAGGCACATAATTTGCGTCTTCACCTTGCCAAGCTGTCCTGTTACGCTAGGGGGAAGAGAGATACCGAGGCAAAGGAAGTGCTCACATGAACCCGATGATCCAAAATATTATTCATCTGCGAAAAGAGGGGCATCTGGACGAAGCGATCCAGCTTGCCCTTCAGCTCGTTAGCCAATCCCCGACTGATCCTGTCGCCCATTATCAATGTGCGTGGTGCCACGACGCAGCCGGAATGGAGAAGGAAGCCGTTCCCTTTTACGAAAAAGCGATTGAGCTCGGACTGTCTGTCGAAGAAGACCTGCAAGGGGCATTACTCGGTCTGGGCAGTACGTATCGCACGCTGGGACAATACGAGCAGGCAGCAGCTACGCTCGCGAAGGGGATGCAGCAGTTCCCCGATGATCGTTCCTTTCCGATTTTTCTTTCCATGGCGTATTACAATCTCGGGAAGCACCACGAAGCTATGAATCTCCTCCTGAAAAACCTCGCAGAAACCTCAAGCGATCCTACGATTTTGGCCTATCAAAAAGCGATTCTGTTCTATGCAGATGACCTGAATAAGACGTGGTAGCGCCATACCTTTCCATTTGCAGGAAAACAGTCGCCTCCCGTTGTACAAGTACAACAGCGGGAGGTGCCTATGTATAAGCTGATATTGGTAGATGACGAAGAAGATGTAAGAGAAGGGGTTAGCCAAGAAATTGACTGGCATAGCCACGGATACGAGGTGGTTGCCAAAGCAGAAAACGGCAGAGAGGCATTGGAACTGGTTGAGAGACTGCGGCCGGACGTCGTCGTAACCGACATCAAGATGCCCTTTATGAACGGACTTCAGTTGGCGGAGTCCATCGGGCGCGAGTTCCCTGCCATTCGTATCGTTATCCTGACTGGGTTTGATGAGTTCGAGTACGCGCAAAAGGCCGTGAAGCTGCAAATTGATGAATATGTGCTCAAGCCGTTTTCCGCGAGCGAACTGATGGAAGCACTGGATAAGGTCAAGAGACGGATGGATGAAGAGGCGGCCCATCGGGAAAACGTTCAGTTACTGCGCGATAGCTATCGAAAAAGCTTGCCGGTTTTACGGGAAGTTTTTTTATCATCTTTGTTGAGTCGTCAGCTCGTACAGAACGATGTTTTTTCAAAAGCCTGCGAATACGGGATAGAGCTCAGGAGTCCCGAATATCTCGTGGCGGTCATCTGTGTAGACCAGCCCAAGCAGGAGGAGCAGCAGCTTTTTCTTTTCGCTGTGAAAAATATTGCAGAAGAGCAGTTGAACGCAGGAAAACAGGCGGGAATCGTTTTTCTCCATGAAGATCAGGTTGTACTGCTCATGCGAACAAAAGTAGACGACACGCAGCGAATAGAAGTGCGAACACAAAATATCGCAGAAGAAATCAGGCGAACGATTGAAAAATATATGAGCATCACGGTAACGATCGGAATTGGCAACGTCGTGACCGATATAGCGGCACTCCCTTACTCGTATGAGGACGCCATGCAGGCACTCGATTACAAAAGCATCCTCGGCTGCAACAGGATGATTGTGATCCAAGATGTGGAAAAGCAAGCGAGTGAGCAAATACGCCTCGATGAGAGAAGGGAGTATGAATTGGTTCGGTGCATCAAAATGGGGACGAGTGCGGAGCTTCGGAACGTGATTGATGAATTGTTTGATCAGGTGGAGGGTGTACCCGTATCCCTCGAGGACTACCGAATTTATTTGTTGGAGATTATGACGACCATTTTGAAGACTGCCCATCGTGCCGAAGTTGACATGGATCAACTGTTTGGCGGACAACGTTATCTGTTGCAGGTCATGACGACTTTTACCGGTATGGAGGATGCCCGAGAACAGATCACAGATATTTGTGAGCGCCTCATGGCGAGTATCGCAAGCGGACGGCAAACGACGTACAGGCGATTGATCACACAGGCATTGGACTACACCCACGCGCATTATCATTCTCCCGATATATCCATCCACAAGGTGTGCGAACATCTGCACATCAGCCTCGGTTATTTTAGCGGTATTTTCAAGAAAGAGACGAAAACCACCTTTGTGTCCTATCTCCTGTCATTGCGCATGGAAAAGGCCAAGGAGCTTTTGCGGACGACCGATTTGAAGTCCTTTGAAATCGCGGAGAAAGTCGGATATACCGATCCCAATTACTTTAGTTTCAGCTTTCGCAAGTATGCAGGTATGTCCGCCAAAGAGTACCGAAGTCAGAGCGAGCAGGAAGGCTAACCGATGAAACGATTGCTCGCGGTGATCAAGGTCAAAGGCATTCAATTTATCATTACCACTTCCTTTACACTCGTGACGGTACTCGTCATGCTGTTTGTCGGGGTGATGCTGTACGGAAAATTTGCGCAGACGGCAGAGCAAAACGCCTATCTGCACACGCAGCAAATCCTGGAGCAGGTGAAATACAATCTGGACAGCTATTTGAATGGGATGACGCAAATTTTCGAACTCGTCGATGACAAGATCAGAAGAAGCAAGGGACTCACGGCAGACAAGCTGAGCGAACAGCTTGAGACCATCGTAGAAACGAGAAAGGATATCGTCTCCATTGCGGTTTTTACACGAGACGGAACGTTATTGGCCACAACTCCTTCCAAAATACTGAGGAGTAACACTCGTTTGACGGAACAGAGCTGGTTCCAGAAGGCGATCGAGGACCCGACGAACCTGTCCTTTTCGCTCCCGCATATCCAGAACTTGTTTAAAGGGGAGTACACCTGGGTCGTCTCGATGAGTCGGGAAATTCTTCTCCACGGACCTGATGGAGAAATTCCTGCCGTACTTTTAGTCGATGTGAATTTCAAGGAGATCGATGACCTCTGTCAGAGAGTGGGCTTGGGGAAAAAGGGGTACGTCTACATCATCGATTTGGTCGGAAACATCGTCTATCATCCGCAGCAGCAGTTGATTTACGCAGGATTGAAAAATGAAAACCGTTCCTTGCCGCTGAAGCATTCCTACGGCAGCTATGTAGAAGAGACGCAGGATGAAACGCGTTTGATCACTATCAAGACGATTGATCAGCTAGGCTGGAAAATCATTGGGGTGTCCTACATGGACGAGATTGTCACGACCAAAAAAGAAATCAGTCGCTTCATTTTTTGGCTGCTCATCTTTGTGATAGTTATTGTGTTGTTCGTACTGCACTATCTTTCTGCGAAAATATCACGACCGATCAAGCTGCTGGAGCGGTCCATGGAAAGGGTGGAGCAGGGAGACTTTTCGGAGAGTGAACCGATCCGGGGAAGCCATGAGGTCGAACAGCTTTCCTTGCGTTTTCATCTGATGGTCGCGAAGGTCAGGGAATTGATGCACCAGATCATTCGGGAACAGGAAGCCAAACGAAAAAGCGAGCTGGAGGTGCTACAGGCACAGATCAATCCGCATTTTCTATACAACACGTTGAACTCTGTGGTCAGAATGGTCGGCAACGGAAAAAACGAGGATGTCATCACCACGATTACCTCGTTGTCAAAGCTGTTTCGGATTAGCCTGAGCAGAGGAAAGAACATTATCACGGTGCGCGAAGAGCTCGAGCATGTGCGTCATTATCTTATTATTCAAAAAATGAGGTACAAGCAAAAATTTGAGTACGAGATCGTGGTCGAGAATGAGGATGAGGATGAGGTGCTCAACTGTCTGACCCTGAAATTACTGCTCCAGCCGATTGTGGAAAACGCTATCTACCACGGGATTGAGCATTTGGCTGATCCGGGCCGAATTCGCATATTGGCAGCAATCATCGACGGCAAGGTGTTACTTCAGGTAAGCGACAATGGATTGGGCATGTCCCCTGATGTTCTCGCACAAGTAAAAGCTGGCTTTTACAAAAGCGAAGAAGGCACGGGCGTCGGGATTCAAAATGTGCAGGAACGCATCCGCTTGACCTTCGGCGAACAGTACGGTTTGGAAATCGAGAGCGAACAGGAAGAGGGGACTGTTGTGCGTGTGTGGATTCCGCGCCAGGTTGCAGAGGAGCGAGATCGTTTATGAGGACAGCAGCGGTAAAACGTTTGAGCGTATACGGGTTGGTCGCTTTGGCAGCGGTGACGCTTTTTTACTCGTGCAGTGCTCCGCTTACGGATGGGGAAGTAGACAAGAAAAAGACAGTGGCGCTGATCGTCCGTATGAAGCACGGTGATTATTGGCGAACGGTCAAGCTCGGGGCGGAGATGGCTGCCAAGGAATATGAGCGTAACCTGAATTTTTACGCGCCGGACTATGAGGAGGATGCCAGTAGGCAAATGGAGCTGGTGCAGCAGGCAATCGCAGATGGCTCCGAGACAATCGTGGTGGCACCTAGTGACGATCGAGTTTTGCGAGAAGCCATCAAGCTGACAAGAGAGCGGGCCATCCCGATTCTTGTACTCGACACAGTCGGAAAAGATTCAGCCGTCAAAAGCTACATTGGGACAGATAACTACGATATGGGCATGAAGGCATTCGAAAAAATGGTGTACCTGATTGAAAAAAAGGGACAAATCGCATTGCTCGGTACAGATCGGGTAAAGACGAATGCCAAACGAAGAGAGCAGGGCGTCCTCGATTTGCTACCACGGGAAACGCAGATTGAACTGATTGCGAACGAAAATGTTCCCTTGGATAAAAAGCAGATCGGTGAGTGGACACGCGAATTGATCCGCAAGCATCCGCAGGTGAAGGGAGTGATTGCACTCGATGCTAGTACTGCGATCGGTGTGGCCGAGGAAATGGAAAACTGCGGGCTGCGGGACAAAGTAAAGATTGTAGCAATCGACAGTCCGCCTGAAGTGCTGGAGTATTTGCAGGAAGGAATCATTTCCGCGACGATCATCCAGAAGCCGCTATCGATGGGATATCTCGGCGTCAAGTACGCAGTCGAAGCGAGCAACGGAGAAGCAGTGCCCAGTCTGGTCGACACGGGAACAAAAGTAATCGATCGGGAGAATATGTTCTGGTCGGAGAATCAAAAGCTCCTCTTCCCTTTCGTAAAATAAGCCACCGAAAAACAGATGAGAATTTTGATAAAAATGCGCAGGATTTTCGATGGAAGACATTTGGGAAAACGCTTACATTTGGTGTATATCAGATGTAAACATAGGGGATAAAGGGGGATTATCGAATGAGAAAGCTGATTGCCACTACACTGGTGGCCGCTGTTACACTCTCGGTGGTTGGATGCTCACAATCAGGCGGTTCGCAGCCGACAGCTTCGGGGGGAGGAGCTGCTCCTGCGGGGAATCCCAAAATCGGAGTCGCCATCTACAAGTTCGATGATACGTTCATGACGGGAGTGCGCAATGCGATTTCGAAGGCCGCGGAGGGCAAAGCGGAAGTGGACGTTGTAGACAGCCAAAATGCCCAGCCTACGCAAAATGACAAAGTGGATTTGTTCATTAACAAAAAGGTAAATGCCCTCGCCATCAATCCGGTGGATCGCACGGCTGCTGGCGTCCTTATCGACAAGGCGAAGCAAGCCAATATTCCTGTCGTCTTCTTCAACCGTGAGCCGATGCCAGAGGATATGCAGAAGTGGGATAAGGTCTACTACGTGGGAGCAAAAGCGGAGGAATCCGGCACGATCTCTGGGCAGTTGATTGTCGATTATTGGAAGGCAAATCCGGAAGCAGATAAAAACAAGGATGGCGTCCTCCAATACGTCATGTTAAAAGGCGAGCCAGGGCATCAGGATGCTGAGCTGCGGACGAAGTTTTCGGTGAAGGCGATTGAAGATGCAGGGATTAAAGTAGAGAAGGTCGCCGAAGATACGGCCATGTGGGATCGCGTAAAAGGGCAGGAAAAGATGGCCGCCTTCCTCGCAGCTTCCGGTGACAAGATCGAAGCCGTTCTTGCCAACAACGACGATATGGCACTGGGGGCAATCGAAGCGCTGAAGGCATCCGGCTACTTTGCCAATGGCAAGTACATGCCCGTTGTTGGCGTGGATGCCACAGCGCCTGCACTGAAGGAGCTAGAGGCGGGAACCTTGCTCGGAACGGTCCTCAACGATGCGAATAACCAGGGAAAAGCAACGCTTAGCATCGCGGCGTCTTTGGCGAAGGGTGAAACGCCAACGAAAGATTCCACAGGCTTTGACATTACGGACGGCAAGTACGTATGGGTGCCCTACAAAAAAATCACCAAGGAGAACATGAACGACGCGAAATAAGAAGCAGGAGAGTCGGTGAAGAGACGAATCCGACTCTCCTGTTTCAGTGATGGGGATGATTTTGCAAAAAGGAGGGCATTCACATGGGCCAGCATGCGTTTTTGTTGGAAATGAACCACATTTATAAAGAATTTCCGGGGGTCAAGGCACTCGATGATGTCACGCTACAAGTCCGTCCCGGAACAGTCCATGCACTGATGGGAGAGAATGGAGCAGGCAAATCCACCCTGATGAAGTGTCTCTTCGGAATTTATCGGCCAGATGCGGGGGAAATCGTATTAAACAATGAGCGGGTGACGATGAGCAGTTCAAAGGACGCGCTGGGACACGGCATCTCCATGATTCATCAAGAGCTGCATCCGGTGCCCTTTCGCAATGTCATGGAAAACATATGGCTAGGACGTTTTCCTGTCAAAAGAATCGGGCCTTTTCCGTTTGTGGATGAGAAAAAAATGCTTGTGGATACAAAGAAGCTGTTTGCTGATCTGGGGATGGACCTGAATCCGCACGCTGTTGTCCGTGACTTGTCTGTATCCAAGGTACAGTCGCTTGAAATTGCCAAAGCTGTCTCCTACCAATCCAAAGTGATCATTATGGACGAACCGACGTCTTCCCTGACGGGTAACGAGGTGGAGCAGCTATTTGCGATCATCCGCGAGCTGAAGAGCAGAGGTGTCGCCATCATCTATATTTCACACAAGATGGAAGAAATTTTGCGGATTGCGGATGACGTAACGATCATGCGCGATGGCAAGCTCATTGGAACATGGCGTGCAGCCGAGCTGACGACAGATCTGATCATTTCCAAAATGGTCGGACGGGACCTGACACAGCGTTTCCCGAGTCGATCCAATATGCCAGGAGAACCGATCTTGAAGGTAGAGGGGCTGAGCTCTCCATTTTCCCAGTCCTTTCAGCACGTGTCGTTTGAATTGCGCAAAGGTGAAATCTTAGGAGTAGGTGGCCTCGTAGGCGCACAACGAACAGAGCTGATTGAGGCATTGTTTGGACTGCGCGCGGTTTCAGCAGGAAAAGTGTCGATCAACGGTCAGGAGGTACGGATCAAATCACCGAAGGATGCGAAGAAATACAAAATGGCGCTCTTGACGGAGGAGCGGCGAGTCACCGGCATCATTCCTGTCTTATCGATTCTGGAAAATACGGTCATTGCGAATTTGGCCAGTTACCAAACACCTTTTCTACTCCTCAATGAACGTAAGCGAAGAGCGGATGTCAGCCGCAGCATTGAGATGCTCCGCGTCAAGACTCCCTCTATGAAAGCTCTGATCAAAAACCTGTCAGGAGGCAATCAGCAAAAGGTTCTGCTGGCGCGGTGGCTCTTGACTGATCCGGATATTTTATTGCTGGACGAACCTACGCGTGGAGTCGATGTCGGCGCCAAATACGAAATCTATACCATCATCGCGGAGCTGGCGAGCCAGGGAAAAGGCATCATCATGATTTCCTCGGAAATGCCGGAGTTGCTGGGAATGTCAGATCGAATCATGGTCATGTGCGAGGGTAGGCTCTCCGGTTTTTTGTCAGGTACAGCGGCATCCGAAGAAGAGATCATGCGGCTGGCTACCAAGCATCTTGCATGAGAAAGGAGGGGAACAGGCATGTCTTCGTTGTCTGCTAAACAGGTGCAAGGCTTTGTTACGCAAAATGCCATCTATATCGTTCTGGTTTTGTTGATTGCGGGAATCGCGATTTACGATCCCAATTTTCTTTCCATTACAACGCTTCGGGATATTTTGTTGCAATCCTCAACTCGCGCCATTATTGCCTTGGGTGCTGCGTTTGTTTTGATTACAGGCGGAACGGATCTTTCAGCGGGGCGAGTGGTCGGGTTGACGGCTGTCATCTCCGCCTCGATGCTGCAAAGCCAAGACTATCCGCGGAGGTTTTTCCCGGATTTACCCGATTTGCCGTTGCTTATCCCTATTCTCATCGCAATTGCTGCGGGCTTGCTGGTTGGCCTGATAAACGGCATTATTGTGTCTCGTTTTAGTGTGCCCCCTTTTATCGCGACGTTGGGCATGATGGTCATTGTGTACGGGTTCAACTCCATCTATTTTGATATGGAGCCCAATCAATCTCAGCCAATTGCTGGACTGCGCAGTGATTTCAATCAGCTTGGAACCGGGTACATCGGCCCGAGTGGCCCGTATTCGATTCCGTATATCGTTATCATTGCAATCATGGTTGCGTTCATCGTCTGGGTGATCTTCAATAAAACACGGCTTGGAAAAAACATGTACGCCATCGGAGGCAACATGCAGGCCGCCACTGTTTCCGGGATCAACGTCGCTTTCAACCTCATGATTATTTATGCCATTGCTGGTGCTCTGTATGGACTCGGAGGCGTTCTGGAGGCAGCAAGGACTGGTGGCGCGACGAACAACTACGGCAACATGTACGAGCTGGACGCCATTGCAGCCTGTGTGGTAGGTGGAGTCTCGACGTCTGGCGGAATTGGTACCGTTCCAGGTGTGCTGGCGGGTGTCCTTATTTTTGGCGTTATCAACTACGGTCTTACGTTTATCGGAGTCAACCCGTATTGGCAGCTCATCATCAAAGGACTCATCATTGTAGCAGCCGTTGCTTTTGACATTCGCAAATACTTGGCGAAAAAATAAGAAAACCTTTTTCGAGGCTTGCTCAAGGATGAGCGACCGCGTATTGTCGGAATGTTTTCCGTAATATCGGGAGGAAACTCGAAGATGTTTACACTTTCCGATATTATAAAAAGAGACCCCGGATTGGCTGTCAGGCAGCTTTTCTGGGGTCTCTGATTGTTTATTTTCGCAGCGGTGTGATTCTCATATACGTAAATAATCGCCATACCCACTCAAGTGGCCCCATGCGGAAGACAGACAGCCAAAGTACACTAACTACCATTTGCAATACGTAGATACCGAGGCAGATCAGTGTCGTTTGCAGGTAGCCGAGATTGCCAAACCAATCGAACAAATAGCTTCCTACAAGGATCAATACGGTTTGTCCGACGTAGTTTGTCAAAGCCATGCGACCGTAGCTGGTCAGCGGAGAGAGGACGGTCTGGACGGTTTTATTTTGCAGCAGCCGAATCAAGGTCGTCGTGTAAAAAGCAGCCATGACAAGACCTGTGGAGGTCAAGGCAATCGTGTAATTCATCAACTGCTGAAGGGTTTCTTCTGACACGGTATCGTCTACAACCAGATTCGCCCCACCCATTGCCGGATCTGCTGGAGTCAGTCGGTATTGGATAAACAAGCCGATTAACGAAAGGACGAAGGTCACGCCCTGCACTTTTTTAATCACTGGCAAAAATCTCGGAATGTCCTGAAAGACCCCGTACTGCCCGACAGCCAGTCCCAAAATAAACAATGGGAGCACCAAAAGCGCCTTGAAGCCGGTAGCACAGACAGCCATTGATAGAATAAGCCCGATGATCAGATTGGTTCGCGCCTTCAATCGATAAAAAGGCAGCAAGATGAAGCCGAAGATGGCGTAGATGAAAAGTGCTTCGCCAGGGTGAAACATTTTATGCACATAGCCAAGAGCGAGTAGCGCAATCAGACGCCGAATGAACAAAACGGTGCTGTTGGCGCCTTTTGCTTTTGCTCGATTGATGAATATATAGAAGCCCACGCCAAACAAGAAGGAAAAGATCACGAAGAAGCGAGATTCCACAAAGAAATTGAAAAACTGGAACAGCCAGTGGTCCACGCTTCCTATCTCAGGTGTCTGTGCATACAGCAATGCCACGATGTTGACGAGGAGAATGCCCATTAAGGCGAAGCCTCGTACGGTATCTAATGTATCAATTCGTTGATTCATGGTCGGTGCGTTTTCTTTCAATCCCATCACTTCCTTCTCTCGGTGTTCGTCGTCCGATTCGCGCACTTTTCCTATCCTAGCTCATCCGGGGATGGAGGAGAAAGGGCATTTGCTTACGTCTTACTTACAAAAGTGTAAGAAGTGAGGGGATCTCCCGTATTCGACCGCAACTTCATCCCAAATTCATGCGTCTATTGTAATAATCAGGAAGTCGGGGTGCACAATGAAACCGATCGTACGGGGAAAGTGGCGTCTGGCAGCAGGCATGGCCTATTTTCGTTGGAAAAGGTATGTACAATGGACATTTGGTCAAACGAGGTTCGCTCAGGAGAAAAGAAGCGATTTGTTGCGTTATGTCCATTATTCTCATCAAACGATTTTGTTACGCCCTTTGCAGAACGTGGAAATGTGGATGCAGCACAACAAAGTGATCAATTTGCGTCTGGCCATTGCACGACTGAACGGATTGCTCATCCATCCCGGAGAAACCTTTTCGTACTGGAAGCAGATTGGCAAGCCGACCCGTAGCAAAGGCTATGTAGAGGGTATGCTGCTCTCGCAGGGACGCGTCACGGCCGGAGTTGGCGGAGGGCTTTGTCAGCTCTCCAATCTGCTGTACTGGATGACCCTGCATACACCATTGACAATCACGGAACGACATCGTCATAGCTACGATGTTTTTCCCGATTCGAATCGGACACAGCCGTTCGGAAGTGGAGCGACTTGTTTCTATAACTATCTGGATTTGCAAATCGCCAACCGGACGACCCAACCCTTTCAACTGCATGTCTACCTGACCGATACGCATTTGGTAGGGGAATGGCGGTCAGACATGCCATCGACACGGACGTATGTCATTATCGAGAAAGAACATGAGATACATCCATCGATTTGGGGAGGGTATGAACGGAAGAATGAATTGTATCGTGATGTTTATACGCTGGAAGGAGAATGGATGGAGCAAGAATGGCTGACGCAGAATCGGGCTTATTTGATGTACGAGCCATTGTTACCGAAAGGATGATGTTTCCTGTTCGGGATACGAACTGGAACTCCACTGCGATCTGTGCGAAAATAGGAACATATGCTTTCGTCTAGGGAACGTGGAAAGGTGGATTTATACATATGTCTTTTGCAGATCGTATCACAGCAGGACTGAACCCGGAGCAGCGGGAAGCAGTCCTTACAACAGAAGGCCCCGTCTTGATTTTGGCCGGTGCGGGTAGCGGCAAGACCAAAGTACTGACTCAGCGCATCGCATACCTGATCAGTGCCAAACAGGTAGCGCCTTGGAGCATTTTGGCGATCACCTTCACCAACAAGGCAGCGCGGGAGATGCAAAACCGTGTGGCTGCCATAATTGGCGGAGCGGCAGCGCAGGATGCATGGCTGTCGACGTTTCACTCCTTGTGTGTGCGGATTTTGCGCAGGGATATCGACCGACTCGGCATCAATCGCAGCTTTTCCATTTTGGATGCCGGTGACCAGTTGTCTGTCGTCAAGCAATGTTTAAAAGAATTGAACATCGATCCGAAGCAGTATGAGCCGCGTTCGATTTTGGCAGCGATCAGCGGAGCGAAAAATGAGCTGACCGATCCAGAAACGTATACGCGTCTGGCGGGCGATCCATTTGCACAAGTGGCAGCCAAGGTTTACACGGCTTATCAGAAAAAGCTGAGAAACAACCAGTCGCTGGACTTCGATGATCTGATCATGACGACGGTTCGTCTGTTTAAAGAAGTGCCGGAAGTATTGGAGTTTTATCAAAAGAAATTCCGTTACATTCACGTTGACGAGTATCAGGATACGAACCGGGCGCAATACCTTTTGATTTCCATGCTGGCAGACAAGTATCGAAATGTATGCTGCGTGGGGGATGCTGACCAAAGTATTTATAAATGGCGCGGTGCCGACATCTCGATCATTTTAAACTTTGAAAAAGACTATCCTGAAGCCAAGCTCATTAAGCTCGAGCAAAACTATCGCTCCACCAAGACGATTTTGCAGGCGGCGAACCAGGTCATTGCCAACAACAAGCTGCGCAAGGAAAAGAAGCTCTGGACGGAGAATCCGGGCGGCGACAAGATCATGTGCTTCCAGGGTGATTCCGAGCACGATGAGGCGTATTTTATCGTCGATACGATCCGTAAGCAGATGGCACAGTACAAGCGCTATGACAAATTCGCAATCCTGTATCGGACGAATGCACAGTCTCGTGTGGTCGAGGAAGTTTTCATCAAATCGAATATGCCGTACACCATCGTCGGCGGAACCAAGTTCTACGATCGCAAAGAGATCAAGGACATCTTGGCTTATTTGCGTCTCATCTCCAATCCGGATGACGATATCAGCTTGCAGCGCATCATCAACGTACCGAAGCGTAATATCGGGGATACGACAGTAGACAAGCTGCAAGCGTATGCGAACGCAAATGGTCAGTCCCTTTTCCAAGCGATTCAGGAGACGGCTTATATGGGGCTGCCTTCACGTACGACGAATGCGATCCTGTCCTTTAATGATCTCATCTCGAACTTGATGCAAATGACTGATTACTTGAGTGTGACAGAGCTGGTGGAAGAAGTGCTGAAGCGCTCTGGATACCGCGATTCTTTAAAAGAAGAAAAAACGCTGGAAGCACAGGCTCGTCTGGAGAATATCGAGGAGTTCCTGTCTGTAACCCAGGAGTTCGAGCGCAAAAATGAAGACAAGAGCTTGCTGGCCTTCCTGACTGACCTCGCGCTGGTGGCAGACATCGATTCCTTGGGAGACGATGGTGCCCAGGAGGAAGTATCGGCAGAGGGGCAGGTTGTATTAATGACCTTGCACAGCGCCAAAGGGCTGGAGTTCCCTGTCGTGTTCCTGGTTGGTTGTGAGGAAGGTGTCTTCCCGCATAGCCGCTCTTTGTTTGACGATGCCGAGATGGAGGAAGAGCGCCGACTGGCTTACGTGGGAATTACACGAGCGGAGGAGCGTCTGTACATGACATGTGCCCGTATGCGGACGTTGTTTGGACGAACCAATGTGAATGCGCCGTCTCGCTTCCTGCAAGAAATTCCGGCTGAGCTGTTGGAAGGAAATCCAGCGACAGCGGACCGAAGCTTTGGCGGTGGACGCAGCAGTGCATTTGGACAGCGTGATGGCAGTGCATTCGGACGTGACACAGGAGCGAAACCGTTTGGGGCGTCCTCCTCACAAGCAGGCTCTGCTCCGAAATTTGGCATGGGTCAGCGAACCGCAAGCAGCACACCTGCTACATTTACTCGTCCGGCGGGTGAAAAACTGCCTGGACACGGTCAGGGAGCCGGCGTTGATTGGAAGGTTGGCGACAGAGTGGCGCATGGAAAATGGGGCAACGGTACGGTCGTCAAAGTAAAAGGAACGGGTGACGACATGGAGCTCGACATTGCTTTCCCAAGCCCGACTGGCATTAAAAAGCTTTTAGCGAAATTCGCCCCTATTCAAAAAGGATAGTGTGCAAATGCAAATACAGCCAATCGCAAATGTAAAGGATGAACGAAATGGATCGATTGACGGCGGAAACAAAAATTAAAGAATTAGCGAAACGAATTGAGCGGCATAATCGTCTTTACCATGAAGAGGATCGACCTGAGATTTCTGACCAGGAATACGATCAATTGATGCGGGAGCTAAAGGAGCTAGAAACCAGCTTCCCTGATTTGCAGTCTCCTGATTCTCCTTCCTTGCGTGTAGGGGGAGAACCGTTGCCCTTCTTTGAAAAGGTCGTTCATAAGACACCGATGCTCAGTCTCGGCAACGCCTTTAATGAGGAGGACATCAGGGATTTTGACCGCCGGGTGCGTCAGGCCGTTGGCAGTCAGGCTGTCCGATATGTAGCTGAACTGAAAATTGATGGTCTGGCCGTGTCCCTTCATTATGAAAATGGGCTGTTCGTTCGCGGGGCTACCCGTGGAGATGGAACAACAGGCGAAGACATCACACAAAACCTGAAAACGATTCGTTCCATTCCTTTGCGGCTGACGAAGCCGTTAACCCTTGAGGTTCGCGGTGAGGCTTACATGTCCAAGGGAGCATTTGAAAAGCTGAACAAAGAGCGCGAGGAGCGAGGAGAAGCGTTATTTGCCAATCCGCGCAATTCCGCAGCAGGCTCGCTCCGACAGCTCGATCCGAAAATTGCCGCATCCCGTCAACTGGATACGTTTATTTATGGCATTGGTGATTTGCAAGGGGAGACAGTAGAATCTCACAGTGAAGGGCTTGATTTGCTGGAGACGCTCGGCTTCATGGTGAATCAGGAGCGACGTGTATTTAACGACGTCGATGAATTGCTCGCTTTTATTGCGGGCTGGACAGAGAAGCGTCCTCATTTGCCTTATGAAATCGACGGCATGGTGATCAAGGTCGACAGTTACGCTCAGCAGGAGGAGCTCGGATTTACTGCGAAAAGTCCGCGTTGGGCTATCGCATACAAGTTCCCTGCCGAAGAAGCAGTTACGATTCTCGAAGGCATTGAAGTATCTGTAGGGCGCACAGGAAATGTCACCCCGACTGCTTTATTGAAGCCAGTCAGTTTGGCAGGTACGACCGTGAAGCGAGCTTCCTTGCACAACGAAGATATTATTCGGGAAAAAGGTCTTCTTATCGGTGATCATGTTGTCGTCAAAAAAGCCGGAGACATTATCCCGGAGATTATCGCGGTCTTGCCTGAGCGTCGTACTGGAGATGAAGTACCGTTTGCCATGCCAACGCATTGCCCCGAATGTGGGAGTGAGCTGGTACGCTTGGAGGAAGAAGTGGCACTGCGCTGCATCAATCCAATGTGTCCGGCACTAATCCGTGAAGGCATGATTCATTTCGTGTCCCGCACGGCCATGAACATTGACGGCTTGGGAGAAAAGGTCGTAGCCCAGCTGTATCGTGACGGTATTATCCACAGTGTCGCTGACCTGTATTATTTGCACCAGCAGCGCGATGTTCTACTGGGCATGGAGCGCATGGGTGAAAAGTCCGTAGATAATTTGCTTGCGGCTATCGAAGCGAGCAAGGAGAACTCGCTGGAGCGCGTATTGTTCGGTCTTGGTATTCGCTTGGTCGGAGCCAAAGCGGCACGTGTTCTCGCGGAGCATTTTGGCACTATCGATGCCATTATGCAGGCATCCGAAGAAGAGATTACGCAAATCGATGAGATCGGGCCGAAAATGGCTGCGAGTCTCGTGAACTACTTCGCACAGCCGCAGGCTCAGGCAGTTATTGAGAGACTGCGAGCGGCCGGAGTGAACATGGAGTACAAAGGAATCCGCATTGAAAGTGGCGAAGACCTCCCATTCTCAGGAAAAACAATCGTTTTGACCGGCACCTTGACGCAAATGTCGCGACAAGAAGCAGAGGAAGCGATTGCGCGCTTGGGTGGCAAGGTAACGGGTAGCGTCAGCAAGAAGACAGACCTGGTAATTGCAGGCGAAAAGGCCGGCTCCAAGCTGGAGAAGGCAGAAAAACTAGGCGTGGCTGTTATGGACGAAGCAGGCTTCCTGCAAGTATTGGAGAGCAACGCCTAAGAAAACGGTGGCGACAACGGATGAGTAAGGGAAGGGACGTGAAGAGCATGAATAGCTTCCTGAAATGGGGAATCGGTGTAATAGCCATGCTGCAATTGGTTGGCTGTGGAAATAACAGCAGTACTGGCAGTGAACAATCCAATACGAATCCTCAAACAGTTACAGCTGCTGCTCTACAAGGGAACTTGACCTATCAGGACGTATTGGAGCAGGGAGCAACCATTCACAATCTGATGATGACCGATGATGATAAGCAAATATGGGTTGGTACCAATTCAGGGCTGTATAGCTCGGTTGGGGGTGGATCGTGGGGATCTCTCTCGACAGATTTACAGCAGTATACGATCGAAGGTTGGTTTGTGGACCCGGATGATCCGAAGCAAATATTTGTCGGTGGGATTGATGGGGTTCTTCATTCGACAGATGGCGGTAAAAAGTGGGCTACTGTCAACAACGGGTTGCCAGAGCCTGCGAATATCAGCAGCTTTGTGGGGAGTCGCCAAGGAGACGAAGTACGTCTGTTTGCTTTTGTCTCGGGTGAAGGCATTTATCAATCGACGGACGAGGCCCAATCTTGGAGCCTATGGCAGCCGATGGATCAGGAAGTATTTGCCATGGACTTTGATCCCGAACAAGACCGACTCTATGTAGCGGCCCAATTCAGCTTGCTCTATAATGAAGAGGGGCAGTGGAAGACAGAGGAGATTCCCGGAGCAGAGCAGATCTATTCGCTCGCCATTAACAGACGAACTGGCACTCTCGCTGTCGCAACCGAAAAAGGTATCTATGAGAAAATCAAGGGCGAATGGCGTTTGCTTGATGCTCGTTCACCGGAAAAGCTGATTGTCCTTGCTTCAGGTGGCGAGGATACAAAATGGGTGGGAATTGGCGAATCGGCATTGATCTACAAACTCGAAGACAATCGATGGATCAAGTGGAACGAATGATTTGTACATCGCCCACTTTTGGATACGAAAAGGAGTAATCTATGAAAGTGAAGTTTTTGACAGGATGCAGGTTCTTGACAGCTGTACTTCTTGTGATGGCATTGACTGGCTGCTCGTTGATACCTGGGGGCAAGGACAAAGCTCCTGAGCCTACTACACCGTCCTTGTCGGAGGTAGTGGAAGTATCCGAGGATTACTACGGCAGCATTACCCCGTACCAGCCAAACCAGACACGAGGAATGCTTGCTGATACGAAATATCGCATCGATTTCAGCCACCTTGAATTAGGCCTAATGGAGTTCGCTCGGGAGACATTCCCGACGTCCGATTATTATTTCCAAGAAGGTCAAGTGATTAAAAAAGAGCAAGTCACCCAGTGGATCGCACAGGAAAAGACGGCTGGGGCAAACGGGAAAAAGAAAAACGGAATTCTCGTGCACGTATTGGAGCATGATTACCTGAGCAAGAAGGATAAGAGCCTGGCTGGCATGGTGTTGGGCTTGTCGCTTTCGCCGAACTATCAGGATGCAACCGGCCAGGACAAGGTGTACACGACGCAAGAACTGCAAGCAAAAGGCCAGCAGGTCGCAGCTCGTATCGTGCAGTCCGTGCGCGGTACCAGTCCGGAAGTTCCGATCCTGGTTTTGATGTATCAAGTACCGGAGGCGAATTCTACTCTCGTGCCGGGGCACTTCATCATGTCAGGAACAGTAGGGGCGAATGAAGCAGCGATCTCAAAGTGGCTGCCGATCGAAGAGGAATATTTCCTGTTCCCAAGTCCAGAGGTTGAGCAGAAATACCCAGAGCAGTCGTTGCAGTACGACAAGCTGATGCGCCAATCCAAGGGCTATTTCCCTGAATATATCGGGATGACGGGTCTGGGACGTTTCATGGACGGCAAGCTCACGGAAATCACGATTACCGCCACGGCAGAGTATGATTCCAGAACAGAGGTATTGCAGTTTACGCAATTTGCAGCAGGAAGCATTAATCAGCTCTTCGACAAAAGCGTTCACGTGAACCTGTACGTACAGTCGATGAACAAACCATTGTCGCTCTACATTCGACCGACAAGTGGTGAGCCGTATATGCATATTTACAGACAATAAGGAAAAGCATCAAACACCCGAATGATCACCTGAGAAGGTGAGGAGGTCGGGTGTTTTTTGTACACAAAAGATAGTGGATTGAACAAATGTGTGAAATGTTGAACGATGTGTGTACAAAAGTGTTCGGAATACTTGTTGAAACTTGTCGGTGATTTTTCTGCAAAAATGCAAACACTAATAGAGTCGAGCCTTTAATGGTTTTGTTGGTATGATCCTTGCATATGTTTTATGAGTGATCCGAACATGGAAGATATCGATAAGGAGGCGTCACAGATGCAAGTGGAATTCAAAAACGAGGCGTTTACCAATTTTAGTCTGCCAGAAAATAAAAAGGCATTTGAAGAAGCGCTCGCTAAGGTAGAAAGTGAGCTTGGCCGCGAGTATCCGATTATCATCGGCGGAGAACGCATCACAACGGAAAAGAAATCCAACTCCTTCAACCCTTCTAATAAAGAACAAGTAGTGGGCGTTGTTTCCCAGGCTGACCAAGCACTGGCTGAGAAAGCGATCCAAACAGCTGCTAGCACTTTCGAAACATGGAAAAAGGTGCCTGCACAAGCACGTTCCCGCTATCTGTATAAAGCAGCAGCAATCCTGCGTCGCCGTAAGCATGAGTTCTCTGCTTGGCTCGTAAAAGAAGCAGGAAAAAGCTGGGCAGAGGCTGACGCTGACACAGCAGAAGCAATCGACTTCATGGAATACTATGGCCGTCAAATGGATAAGCTGTCCCAGCGCCATGACTTGCCACGTATCCCGGATGAGGACAACGAATTGTACTACGTTCCACTCGGTGTAGGTATCGTTATCCCGCCTTGGAACTTCCCTCTGGCGATCATGGTTGGTATGACGACAGCAGCTCTCGTAGCGGGTAACACTGTCGTATTGAAGCCTGCTTCTACCACTCCAGTAATCGCTGCGAAATTCATGGAGATTCTCGAAGACGCTGGCGTACCAGCTGGTGTTGTAAACTTCGTACCAGGTTCCGGTAGCCAAATCGGAGATTACCTCGTAGAGCACAACCTGACTCGTTTCATCAGCTTCACAGGTTCCCGTGACGTAGGTCTGCGTATCAACGAACTGGCTGCGAAACATCGTCCAGGTCAAAAATGGATGAAGCGTCTGGTTGCTGAAATGGGCGGTAAAGACTCCATCGTTGTTGACAACGACTGCGATATCGAGTTGGCTGCACAGTCCATCGTGGCTTCTGCATTCGGTTTCTCTGGTCAAAAATGTTCCGCTTGCTCCCGTGCTATCGTTCACCAAGACGTGTACGACCAAGTACTGGGCCGCGTAGTAGAGCTGACCAAACAACTGACTGTGGGCGACATCAGAACTAACGATTTCTACACAGGTCCTGTGGTTGACGAGAAAGCATACAACAAAATCCTCGAGTACATCGAGATTGGTAAAACAGAAGGCAAACTAGTTGCGGGTGGCGAAAAAGGTCCAGAATCCGGCTACTTCATCATGCCAACTGTATTTGCAGATGTAGATCCACAAGCTCGCATCATGCAAGAAGAAATCTTTGGCCCAGTGGTAGCGTTCGCGAAAGCCAACGATTTCGATCATGCAATGGAAATCGCGAACAACACCGAGTACGGCTTGACTGGCGCTGTCATTAGCCGCAACCGTGAGAACCTGGAGCGCGCTCGCGAAGAGTTCCACGTAGGTAACCTGTACTTCAACCGCAAGTGCACAGGCGCTTTGGTGGGCGTACATCCATTCGGAGGCTTCAACATGTCCGGTACCGACTCCAAAGCGGGTGGACCAGACTATCTCCTGCTCTTCACACAAGCAAAAATGGTTTCCGAAAAACTGTAAGCTACGCAATAAAAAAGGCTGCCTCTTTTACAGAGGCGGCTTTTTTGTTCCCATTTTGTCCACACTAAGGACAAAATGAAGGGCAAAGCAGGTGAGGGTAGCTGTTTACTTATATCGTGTCAGGACTCTCCTCGTTTTTTGTTGTGTATTTGTTAATGCCAGTAGCAAATTGGCTGGCTTGGAAAACAAAGCTGCTGGATATGCCCAAGGGGAGAAAGGGACATAGCCGACCAATCCCATTATCTGGTGGTTTGGCGATGTTCGTCGGTCTCTTGTTGGTGTCAACTTTTTTTGCAGGGGCGCAAAAAACCGTTGCAGTTTTGGCAGTTGGAGGGGCTATACTGGTGGTCATTGGATGGGTAGACGATACCTACAAATCGAAGAAAAAAGAGTTTCCGGCACTGCCGAAGCTGATGGTGCAGTTATTGGTAGCGACGATGACATTCCTCATGGATATTCGCTTTCGGGGAATCAATTTCATGTGGCTGGGGGGAGAGGAAGGGATGTATGTCTCATTTCCAATCCTGGTTTCTCTGATGATGACCGTGCTGTGGATCGTCGGCTTGATCAATATGGTGAATTTTTTGGATGGGGTGGACGGACTTGCTGCCGGTGCTACCGTGATCTCAGCGGTGACCTTGTTCTTTTTGTCGATGCTCAAGGGTCAAGAATTAACGGCATTATTGGCAGTTGCACTGGCAGGTGCTGCACTCGCTTTTCTACGCTTTAATTTCTATCCGGCGAAAATTTTTATGGGTGATGCGGGATCGATGTTTTTGGGATTCGCTCTCGGTGTGATTTCGTTGGAAGGAACGATGAAAGGGGCTACGCTCATTTCATTAGTTGTGACTGTGCTGGCAGTAGGCTTACCCATAATAGACACTGTACAGGTCATGATCAGTCGGCTTTTGGCAGGTTCCCCCATGTACCAAGCGGATCGTCGACATGTTCATCATCGGCTCATGTCCCGGGGGTTGTCTACGAAGCAGACGGTCATCATTCTGTATGTGGTGAGTTTGCTGTTCTCCGTCTTGGCAGTGTTTTTGTTTTACAGTCAATAATCAAATGTGGTCAAAGAAAAAGAAGCGATTGCGCCCTGTGTTTTTGGCTTGATAAAGTGCTTTGTCTGCATTGCTCAACAGTTGTTCGGCTTCGCTTGCAGATGCCGGGTAGAGGGCAATGCCTATGCTCGTCGAAAACGGGATGGCTCGCTCCTCGATCATCCACGGCTCTTGAGTCGCAAGCAGGATACGATTCGCAATTTTTTCAACCTGACGTTCAGAGTGTATGCCGGTCAGGACGATGACAAACTCGTCTCCACCCAAACGTGCGACGATATCGCCATCTCGAACGGATGACTTGAGGCGTGTAGCCAACATTTGCAAAAACAAATCTCCGGTGTCATGACCCCACGTATCGTTAATTTCCTTAAAGCGGTCACAGTCCAAATAGAGGGCAGCGACCATCTCCTCTTTTGATTGGGCTGCACGTAGAGCTTGCTGAAGCTTTTCGGAGAGTAGGCGTCTGTTCGGCAATCCCGTGAGCACATCATGATACGCCATATAGGCCAATTGTGACTCCAGGTTTGTGCGCTCGGTAACATCGCGGGTAATGGAAAAGACATGCGTGCATACGCCATTGCTATCATAGACAGGAGAAAGAATGGATTCGCCAATGATGTCACCATTCGCAGTAAAGTGGATCGGACTCCCGCTTTTTACTGCCTGTGTGTACATGTGCTGTAATAAGCTGGCTTTTTCATGAGGATACACGTCCTCAAACGTCTTTCCGTATGCTTCCTCGCACAATTGGGCGACGTGCATAGCGGATGGATTCATCAAGACATAGCGAAACTGATACTCCTCGTCCGCATCTTGTTCGACAGCCATGAGAAAGAACATGTCCGACATATGATCGAATAGACTGGTTAGGATATCACCATGTTGACTGATAAGTGTAGTAATATCGAGTTTCTTCACCATAACCGATATCTCCTGATAAGTGGCTTCTTAGAATGATTATAGTATAGCAAGACTCTCGAAGAAAATGATGAACCTCTGGTAATAGTGCGGGGTTTACTGGCTGTTAGCAGAAGTGGTAAAGTAAGGGTATTGTTGTTTTACGAAGGAGCATTTCTTATGGGCAAAAAGCTGCTCCCAGGTCTCATTCATCGCTTGCCACAAAACGCGATGTCACGGACTATGGGCAAAATTACCGCTACTCCCTTTAGTCGATTAGCCATTCAACGATACATAAAGCACTATCAAATTGATACGTCCATCATAGAAAAGCCAGCTTCGGAATACCGCACGCTGAAGGAGTTTTTTTCCCGGCGCCTGAAGCCCGCAGCGAGACCGATTGCACCTGGCCCAGATACCATTGTCAGCCCGGTAGATGGAACCGTTTCGCAGTTGGGAGATATTTGCGAAGGTACCTTGATCCAAGCAAAGGGAAAAGAGTTCAATGTGATTGAGCTGTTGGGCGGTTCGGAGGAAGAGGCCAAGCGTTACTATGGTGGTAAATTTATCACTATTTATTTGAGTCCAAGGGACTACCACCGGATTCATATGCCGGTAACGGGTGATTTGAGCTGCTACTGCTACTTGCCTGGCAGACTCTATCCAGTTAACCAACTCGGGATTGAAAACGTAGACCGTTTGTTTGCCCGCAATGAACGTTTGGTAACTCACATCAAAACAGATAGCCTGGGCGACATGGCTTTGGTAAAAGTAGGAGCCTTGTTTGTAGGTAGCGTGAAGGTTTGCTACAACACAGCTACCACGAATATCAAACACGGTCGTCAAACCCACGAGAAGATTGCTGGGACACCTCGTTATGAAAAAGGGGCGGAGCTGGGCTGGTTCGAATTTGGATCAACCGTCATTTTGCTGTTGGAGTCCAACGAGCTCGAATGGGCAACAGGCATTGAAAAAGGCAAGTCTCTCTTGATGGGGCAGGCGCTCGCGAAAAAGAAGCCAGAATAACAAACGAGAGAAGAGATTACAGTCCAGGGCATATGCCTTGGACTTGTTTTTTCTTAGTTTTCTAATAGATGTGGCTGCGGTGGGGAGAAGAATATTTCCAGTCTAGGCTCCAGGCTCCGTCCCGCTGGGGGTTGAGGCTGTCCGCTCCGAAGGGCTTAGCGGGGAAACGCAAAAGTGGTAGCCGCTTCGTAGCTCGGGCACGTTGCGTTTCTACTTCCCGCTAATCCCTTCTGCGCTGGGTAGGACTCCACAAGTCGCTACGTCTGGAAATATTCTTCTCTGTCGTAACTGATTACTTTCTTCCATCTATTACGGTATTAAAAAATCGAATCAAACTGATAGCTCGTCGAGGAAACAGGAGAAATAAGCGAAGATCTTAGGGACACCGACCGAGGCGCAATGAAAAAAAGAGAAACAAGCCCTTAGCGTCCACCTCTGAGATACCCCCTGAATGGACGACTTTGGACGCGGGTTTCGCTTTTTTTCATGGAGCCGGGCAGTCAATCCCCCAGCGGGTGGACCTAGAAGCTGAGCGTTTTCTCCTGTTTCCTCCCCACCACAACAGCCGGACAGAGTGTTTTTACTGGTTAATAATCGATCAATATTTTTTTGCCGAGAACATTATTTGTTTTCCCCGTCGAAATCCCTGTGAAAATTGACTGAACCTGCACTTTTCAAGTAAGATCAAAGTTATGTGATACGATTCGGAGGTGGAAAGAATGAGTGCCATTACTCGCAAAGAAGTAGAACACGTAGCTAATTTGGCCCGTTTGCAGCTCACTGAGGAAGAAGCGGAGCGGTACACAAAAGACCTGAATGCGATTCTTGATTTTGCAGCCAAGCTGAATGAGCTCGATACATCCAATATTGAGCCAACCAGCCATGCGACAGACGTAAAAAACGTCATGCGCGAAGACGTAAACAGACCGTCCCTGCCGCGTGAAGACGTGCTGAAAAACGCACCAGATCACGAAGACGGGCAGTTTAAAGTACCGGCTGTATTCGAATAACCTACTTACTGGATAACGAGAAGGGAGGAACCCACTGTGTCGCTGTTTGACAAGCGATTGTCTGAGATACATAGCGCCCTGCGCGCAAAAGAGATTTCGGTAACGGATCTGGTGCAGGCTTCCATCGCTAGCATCAAGGAGCATGACGGAGAAATCAAATCCGTCC
Source organism: Brevibacillus sp. MS2.2 (assembly GCF_013284345.1). NCBI lineage: Bacteria > Bacillati > Bacillota > Bacilli > Caryophanales > Paenibacillaceae > Brevibacillus > Brevibacillus sp. MS2.2. The sequence goes on along the minus strand of NZ_JABSUZ010000002.1, from coordinate 239,462 downwards.
TGCATGTAGATGAAGAGGGAGCCTTGGCTCATGCCCGTCAATTGGACGAGCGTCTGGTCAAGGGAAATGAGGAGCTGGGTCTTCTCTACGGCTTGCCTGCCGGACTGAAGGACAACCTGGTTACAAAAGATGTTCGCACGACTTGCGCGAGCAAATTTTTGGCGAACTACGATCCTGTCCATGACGGAACTGTTTCCAAAAAGGTGAAGGATGCCGATGCGGTCATCGTTGCGAAGCTGAACATGGACGAGTTTGCGATGGGCGGCTCCAACGAAAATTCCGGCTTTTTCCCGGCGAAAAACCCGTGGAACACCGACTACGTTCCGGGAGGCTCTTCCGGTGGCTCAGCGGCGGCAATGGCTGCGCGTCATTTTTATTTCACACTAGGTTCTGATACAGGTGGCTCCATCCGTCAGCCTGCTGCTTTTTGTGGCGTTGTCGGCTTGAAGCCTACGTATGGACGTGTATCCCGTTTCGGTCTGGTTGCGTTCGCGTCCTCGCTGGATCAAATCGGGCCGGTGACGAAAAACGTAGAGGATTCCGCCTATGTGCTGCAAGCAATTGCGGGACATGATGAATACGACTCTACCTCTGCCAATGTGGACGTACCGGATTACTTGTCCGCATTGACTGGAGATGTAAAAGGACTGCGTATCGGGGTACCGAAAGAGTTGATCGGAGAAGGGATTGACCCTGAGGTTCGCGATGCTGTTCTGGCAGCATTGAAGCAGTTGGAGAGCATGGGTGCTACATGGAGCGAGGTTTCCATGCCGCATACAGAATACGCAGTGCCAGCTTACTACCTCTTGTCTTCGTCTGAAGCTTCGTCCAACCTGGCTCGTTTTGACGGCGTACGTTATGGTGTGCGTGCAGACAATGCGGCAAACCTGATCGAGCTGTACAAGGAATCTCGCAGCCAAGGCTTTGGCCCAGAAGTGAAGCGCCGCATCATGCTCGGAACCTACGCGCTCTCGTCTGGTTATTACGATGCTTACTACAAAAAGGCGCAGCAGGTACGCACCTTGATCATTCAGGACTTCAACAACATTTTTGCTGACTACGATGTCATCCTGCACCCAACTACGCCTTCTACGGCTTTCAAAGTAGGCGAAAACGTAGATGATCCGGTGAAAATGTATCTGGAGGATATTTGTACCGTTCCTGTAAACCTAGCTGGTCTGCCAGCAATCAGCGTGCCGTGCGGATTCTCCAAAAACGGTCTGCCGATCGGCTTGCAGATCGTAGGTCGTGCGTTTGACGAATCCACCGTATTGCGCGTAGCCCATGCGTATGAGCAAACAGCAGGCTTCTACGGCCGCAAACCGGAATGGGTGAGGGGGTAAGAGCATGAGCAAGTACGAAACTGTCATCGGCTTGGAGGTTCACGCCGAGCTATCGACCAACAGTAAAATCTTTTGCGGCTGCCCGACTGAATTTGGTGCACCGCCGAATACACATACATGCCCGATCTGCTTGGGACATCCAGGTGTATTGCCTGTAACGAACAAGCAGGCGGTAGAATTCGCGATGAAAGCAGCACTCGCCCTCAACTGCGAGATTTCCCGCGAGACCAAGTTCGACCGCAAAAACTACTTTTATCCAGACTCGCCAAAAGCGTACCAAATCTCGCAGTTTGACCAGCCGATCGGCTACAATGGCTGGATCGACATCGAAGTAAACGGTGAGACGAAGCGCATTGGGATCACTCGTCTGCATCTGGAAGAGGATGCGGGCAAGCTGACGCACAGCGATTTTGGCGGAGAGTCTCTCGTAGACTTCAACCGCGTCGGGGTACCGCTCGTCGAGATCGTTTCTGAGCCAGACATCCGCACACCGGAAGAAGCGCGTGCGTATCTGGAAAAGCTGAAAGCGATCATTCAGTACACGGAAGTATCTGACGTTCGCATGGAACAAGGCTCCCTGCGTTGCGACGCTAACGTTTCCATCCGCCCGTATGGTCAAGAAGAGTTCGGAACCAAGGCTGAGCTGAAAAACATGAACTCCTTCCGCAACGTGCAAATGGGCTTGGAGTACGAGGTACAGCGTCAGACGGAGGTAGTTTCTTCCGGTGGCAAGGTCGTTCAGGAAACTCGTCGTTGGGACGAAGCGAACAAGAAGACGTTGACCATGCGTTCCAAAGAGGAAGCGCACGACTATCGTTACTTCCCAGACCCGGATCTGGTTCGCATGCAGATTTCCGAGGAGTGGATTGAAGCGGTTCGCGCAACCATTCCAGAGCTGCCAGATGCTCGTCAGGCGCGCTATGTGAACGAGTTTGGCCTGTCTCGGGATGATGCCGGAGTCATTACGATCTCCAAGGAGACGGCTGATTTCTTTGATGAGACTGTGAAAACAGGAGCAGAGCCAAAGTTAGTAGCGAACTGGCTGATGGTTGACCTGTTGGCACACCTCAATGCCAATAATCTGGTGTTTGCTGATGTGAAAATGACACCAAAAGGCTTGGGTGAGATGATCAAGCTGATCGGGGACGGAACCATTTCCTCCAAAATCGCCAAAACTGTCTTCAAAGAGATGGTGGAGACCGGCAAAGAGCCGAAGCAGATCGTCGAAGAAAAAGGACTCGTCCAAATCAGCGATGAAGGCGCTCTGCGTCAAATCGTCGTCGATGCGGTCAATTCCAACCCGCAAGCCGTGGCAGACTTCAAGTCCGGAAACGAAAAAGCAGCTGCTTTCTTCGTTGGACAGGTCATGAAGCAAACCAAAGGCAAGGCAAACCCGGGAATGGTCAACAAGTTGATTCAGGAAGTATTGAACAGCCTGTAGGGCAAAACATACGACAGCACTTTCTCTGTAGGGGGAAAGTGCTGTTTTTTTGTGCTGTGATCTATGCTAAATAGTGGAAAAAAAGTAAGATAGAATGCGTAGCTATTATCATAATTGATTAGGAGAAATGTTCATGACACAAAAATGGAAAAGTGCGACGGCTGCTTTTGCAGTGACAACCATGCTGCTGGGAACGGGTGCCCAGGCATTTGCTGCAAGCCCGGAAATGATCTTGAAAAATGCTGAAAACCCGTCCGAAGACCAAGTCAAGCTACCTGCTCGAGCGGTAGAGATTGTCGGTGCGCTGGAGAAGCTGGAGCCTGCTTTGAAAACTTTGACGGTGCGGGAAGTCTTCATTTCCGAGCAAGATGAAAATCAAGTGGTCTTGACTATGCATCATCCAGACAACATACACGAGGATGCGTATATCCTTTTTGATCGCAATAGCGGCGAGATGGTTGATTTCGAGGCTGCCACCATCATTTGGGATCAGAAAGAAAAAGCAACAGATGAGGCTATTTTGCAAAAAGCCGATAAAGCCGTTGAGGAGTTGCTTGGATCGAAGAAACGGAGCATGACGGATGCCCCACAATTGTCAACATTCGTGGAAGATCAGGAAGAGCCGTTTGAATACCGAAATGTCTATTATCCGATTCTGTTGAACGGTCTGGAAATAGAAGGAATGCGTTTTGGGATAGACGTAGACATGGATTTCGCCGGTCATTTAATCGGGGTCTCGTTTGAACCGCTCGATTTGAAGGGAGTTCAGGTTGCTGATCCGAAAAAAGCTGTCACAAAAGAGGCGATCCAGAAGCAGATTTTTACACCTGAACGGATCCAGTATGGTTATGTGTGGGAAGGCAGTGAAGGTAAGCCTGGATTAGTGTATAAGCTAAGAACATCTCCAGTATTTGATGCACTGACAGGCAAGCAGATCGTTGATGGATGGGGGGAAGAAAACGGGGAAGGCAAGCTAAATGCTCCTGATCTAAAAAATATTTCCTTGAAGCCCCAGGCAAAGCCATTCATTGAAAAAAATGCAACGGATACACAAATTTTAGAGCGACTGTTTGGAATAGATACGAAGAAGACGTATCCGACCTATCGAAAGGAGGAGCAGGATGGCATAATCTATCATTATTGGGCTAACTATGTTGAAGTGAATTACGCTTCGGTAGTGGAGGACAAAATGACAGGAGAGATTGGCGGTTATCTATTTTGGACGCATATCCCAAATCTTCCTGCTCCGCTCACCAAAGAACAGTCGTTACAAAAAGCGATTGCTTTCTTGGAGCCTTATGCTAAAAAATCCGAATGGCAAGTCGAAATGTACGAACAGATCAAACCAGAAGATCCACTGGCTATGAAGCTTCTATCGAATAAGGATAACAAGCAAGAGACAGAAGAAAAGAAATCTGTCGAGCAGTATGGCTTTTTATTTTTTGAGAAACAAAACGGTATACCAGTCATGGAGTATTCCTATGGGGTAGTTATTGATCCAATGAAAGGACAAGTCGCAGAGTTCCTAGCCTCAGTTCCCGCAGAGGATCGCAAATATCCTGTGCTCAAACCATCCGTAACAGACCAGCAGGTTGCTGAAATTTTTGCCAAACAAGTACCGGTGAAGCTGACTTACATCTGGCCGACATCCAGTGATTATGATGCTCCCATTCTTGCCTACAAACTCGATACCAGCAAAGGCTGGCCAACCGTAGATGCTGTAAACGGATCGTTCAAATGGAGTGAGTTCGAGGAATAGTAGCCCGTATAGAAATACGAGACAGGAAGAGAGAAAGGCTTGATCAACATGTTCATAAAAGGCTTATCAATTGTTCTAACAGTAGCAACGATACTCTTTGGAACAAGTGGATCGGCATTGGCTGCAAGCCCTGAAATCCTCCTGAAAAGCACAGCAGCTCCAGCTCCAGAAGAAATCAACCTCCCGGAAGGCGCCGCTCAAATCGTGGCTGCTTTAGAAGAGCTGGAGCCCGAATTAAAAACGTTGACAGTGCGAACCGTTAAACTGAGGACGGGTAATGAAGTAGTCTTGTACATGAGCCATCCAAAAGATGAGTACGTTGGAGCCTCTCTCGTTTTTGATAGGGAAACCGGGGAAATGCTCAGCTATAACGCAGCCCTGGAAATTTGGAATGCTAAAGGGAGAGTAACGGACGAGGTTTTATTGCAGCGTGCAGAAAAACTTTTTCTCGCCGTACAATGGTCAGATAAACGGAAAATGACAGGTACTCCTAAATTATCGCAAATTGAGGAGAAGCGTTCCGAGATAGTCAGATTTCGGTACATAGAATATCCTGCTATGCTGAATGGTTTGGAAGTAGATAGAGGGATCCTGACTGGCATATACATGATTACGGATTACGAAGGTCATCTTGTAAGTTTGTCTTTTCATCCACTTGATTTGGAAGATACCAAGGTTCCTGATCCAAAATCGGCATTGGCACCAGAAGCCGTCATAGAGCAGTTATTCACCCCCGATCATTTCGACTACGGATATGTTCAGGAAGGGAGCGGCGGCAAACCGAGTATACAATATGCATGGAGAACTTCACCATTTATAGATGCTGTAACAGGAAAGCAGATTGAAGCGCCTAGCGGATTAGAGATCGTAGACGATGGAAAACGAAATCCTGTCAATGTGAAGAACATTACGATCACTCCAAAAGAGAACTCACTTATTGTCTCAAACCGGGCTGATGCAGAGAAAATTGTTACGAATTTGTTTGGAACAGATAAAAAGTTCACGAATATGCCCTATGATGCAAGGAATAATTGGGGAGACTTCGTTTATTCTTGGACAGATCGTGGTGGGGTGGATATTCTCCTTAAGGTGGACGAATCTACTGGACAGGTTATCAATGCTATGGATTGGACACGAAAGGAAAACCTATCTATTCCATTGACGAGGGAAGAAGCACTAAAAAAAGCGATTGCCGTCCTTGAATCGTATGCTTCGATTTCGGCTAATGAATGGCAAGTAGAGATATTCGATCCATATAAACCTGCGGTGTTGGCCGACTGGATGATGGAATTAAATAAGGTTAAGGAAAGACATACAGATAATTATTCATTCAGGTTTCATAGGCTCCAAAATGGTCTGCCTGTGCTCGATCACAATTATTGGGTCGTGATCGAAATGAAGAGCGGCCAAGTCGTATATTTCTCTCCAACTATACCGAACGAGGAAGGCCGACTTCCAGTACTTAAACCATCTGTGACTGCACAGCAAGCTGTTGATCTGGCAGCAAAGAATCTTCCGCTCAAGCTGTCCTACTTCTGGCCAACCTACAATGGCAAAAAATCTCCTTATCTTCAGCTCGTCTATACAATTGATACGTATAAGGGCTGGCCAACCGTAGATGCAGTAAGCGGGAAGTTTGAATGGAGCAATAACCTAAAAGAAGTAAGGCGACCATAAATCGCCTTACTTCTTTCGGTTTACTTTCCTGCTTTATTCTCAAGCCCCGCCTGAATTTGTTCCAGGACGGATACAGCCTCGCGCTCATTTCGCTCAATCGCCTGCAACAACGCAATAGCCTGCTTGCCCTGCTCTGCATCGTTCGGCTCGCCCCCGGCCGGGAACGGGAAGAGCTTGCTTAACGTGTCAAAGTCATCGGCAATCGCCCCGTACAAGCTAGCCGCTTCTTTCATCAGCGGACGAACCTCATCAAACACAGAATCTGTCCACGTATCAACGATTTCGCTCCAGAAAAGAGAGGCGTAGCGACGTGCATCCCCGTTTATCACGGTCGTATACGCGTTGCCATTCGGCTCAACCGTTCCCTTTTCATAGGCTTCCTGCCAAGCAGCATAGGCAGCTAGACCATTGGCGCAGCTCGGGTCCTGCGGTTCTTCTCCACGATAATGAACGAGTGCAGATTGGAGAGCATTTGCGAGCATCGTGCGTTGATCGATCGGAATCGCATGATCGATGGCAAGGACAAACAACTCCTCGAGGATACCTCGCCCCAAGCTTTCATAGGGAATGGTACTATCGTTTTGGCAGTTATCTCCTGCGTAAAACATTCTTTTTTCATCATCATAGCCGTAGATCAATCCGAACTCTGGCATGAACAGGTCCCAAGCAAGTACAGGATGCCCTTTGTCGATGGAGCGGTGCACCAGTTCCAATGCTTCTGGCAGGAGGACAGACAACTGGCGCTTTTCGCGTGCCTCCGGGCTCAATAGCGAGGGAGCAACTTGATTGGCATTAATGGTTGGTTCACAGGAAAGATGATACGAGGTGACGGCACGAGATTCAAAGCCCATGTTTTTCAAACCCTGCTGCAAGACTCGTTGAAAGTGAAACATCGTCGGGCCTGCAATATGGATATTTCCAGGAACGATCGTCAAGCGAAAGGCGTGGCCGCTCAGGCCAAGTATCATCGGCAAAGACATTTTTCGTTCGGTCGATTCTACCAATCCGTATAGTGCCGCTGCGCAAGTAACCCAAGTAGGCATCGTGAATGCTTCTGGCTTATTCAATACTTCTTGCTTCATACTCCCCGCAACCTTTCTCGTCTTCATGTATTGATCAACAACGACACGAGTTTTTTCCTGAATCAGTTTTTTGCGAGAACGCGATAGCACTTGGTAGACATTCGCCTGGGACATCTGGAACATGTGGGCGATCTCATGAGGGACCAAATGATCAAAAAAGTGAGATTCCACAATGCGCCTCTCCCGAGGATTGAGGCAGTGCAACAGGCTCCTGATCGTCTCAAACAGTTCACGCCGCACCATGACCTCTTCGGGATTAGTGTTCTGCGCAGAGTGTGACCAGGACCGTCCCAGCCTGTGCAGAATACTGTCGAGGTCCTCCCAGTCAGTCGGTTCCTGCTCCTGTGTTTGTTTGCCCAGACTCGAGAAGACGGTTTCCCTTTTTTGCGCCCCCTTCGAAAGCCGTGTGTACGCCTGATTGCGCACAATCCGATGCAGCCAGGGAAGGAAACGTCGGCTGTCCACCAGTGTCCCAAGGTGCAAAAAGGCGCGAATGAGAGCATCCTGAACGATGTCTTCGGCAAGAAAGGCTTCTTGTGTATACGACCGTGCATAGCCGTATACTTTGGAGCGATGACGCCTGACTAGCTCGCTAAACGCCTCCTGATCTCCGGCCTTTGCCTGCTCTACCAGAGTCTCGTCTTCGATCTGGGTGTGTTCCTCATGAGTCTTGGGCCTGATTATCAAGTGATCCATCGCAAAAACTCCTCGTGATTTGTTGATGTACTGTGTAGACTTCGGGTTCACGGATTTTCTGACACGGAATGCGAAAAAATTTCGGAGTTTTTTTAACCGTTTTGTTTAGTGTAGCAGACAAATAAAGGCAGTTGTTTTTCCAATGGCAGACGACAAAGCAATTTGTAACAATTTCCACTCTCCCCTATAATGAACGTACAGGAAGAAAAAGGAGGATGGAAGTACATGAAGCTCGTTTCTGTTGCAGGAGAAAGTGTGGCACCTGGAAAAGGTGGATCACCGTCTGATACATTTGATCGTTCCATTGCTACGTGGCAAGAAAACGGTCAAGAAAAAACAATAACCGTCACCTATGTACGTTATTTTGGCAAAGTGCTCGCTGAGCGGGGCATTTACGATCAAGAGGCAGAAGGTGTTCCTGTCAGCCATTTGGTAGCGACGCTGTTTCTAGAAAAGCATCCAGAGGCAAAAGAAACCCGTCATTATATTAACGATACGGAGGATTTCGTCGCGCTGTTTGAAGGCTTTTCCCTGACTAAGTGGAAAGAGCGTTATCCGCTGTAGAATACGAGCGTTACCGTTTTTAAAGTCAAAAGATTCTGATTCGCCAAAGGCACATACGGGTAACTTTTGTGAGGGCATGCTAAGGGCAACCAATTATTGGAGGGAATTAGCATGTTTTCTATTTGGCTGCCACTGGTGATGACATCTTCTGCGCTTGTGTTTGGTGCCATACCTTCGCATGTCCCTGCGACTATGACTTCCTCGGTGGCGTGGATGGTAGCTGTACAGGAGTTTGATGCGTTTTTGCAGGACTGGAAAAAAGGGCAGACGCTTGCGAACCTGCGTCACCCGCTTTTTGATCTCACGGAAGTGTCAGCGGTCTCAGGAATGATGGAGATCATCCGTTTTTCGGGAGAGGCTCACGGGCAAGCGGGAGAAATCACCCTTTCGTTTTACACATTGGAAGGCGACAAGGTCTTTTCGCCACCAGGCTCCGTGTCTGTCGCGCGAGTCGATGAGAAGCGGCGGGAATTTCATGTCACTGGCGCTATACCGAGGGTTTTGCGCGGGCGGACGGGTGTCGTACAGGTGACGTTTACGGGAGAAAAGCGGGCGTCGTACTTGCTAAAGGTACGATTCTAGTGAAAATACGGGAGAGGAGGGGCTGCTGTTGATTGAGGTCAAGAATGTTAGCAAGCGATTCAAGGAGATCGCAGCGGTCCAGCAAGTATCGTTTCGAGTCGAGGCAGGCGAGGTATACGGACTTCTCGGCGAAAACGGTGCGGGTAAGACAACGACGATGCGCATGATGGCGACGGTTTTGACACCGACCGAGGGAGACATCGAGATTAGTGGATTTTCCGTTCGACAGCAACCGCTTGAAGTGCGCCGCAGAATCGGCATCTTGTTCGGGGGAGATGTGGGTCTTTACAGCCGTTTGACAGCGAGGGAAAATATCGCGTACTTCGGTCGCCTATACGGATTAAAGCAAGCGAGGCTTGAAGAGAGGATTCACAGTCTGAGCCGGATGCTCGAGATGGAAGATTTTATCGACAGGAGAGTGGGGGCCTTTTCCCGGGGAATGAAGCAAAAGGTAGCGATTGCCCGGACGCTCGTACACGATCCGGATGTCATTTTGTTGGATGAACCGACAACAGGATTGGATGTAACGGCTGCTACCATCTTTCGAAGAATGGTCAGAAAGCTGCAAGAAGAGGGGAAGACGATTCTGTTCTCCAGTCACAACATGGGCGAGATTAACAAGCTGTGCAAAAGGGTTGCGCTCATTCACAAAGGTAAACTGCGGTTCGCGGGGGGATTGGATGCTTTACGCGAGCAGTTTGGGACAGAGGATCTGGACGACATTTTCATGGCTGTCGTGGAAGGGAGCGAAGGCTGATGGGCTCGCATGTCGTTTGGACCGTATTGAAAAAAGAACTGATGGACTTGTTTCGCGATCGCAAGGCGTGGATGGGGACGCTTCTAGTGCCATTGCTCGTCATTCCGTTCGTCTTCTTTTTGCTGGGAACGTCCTATAGCAATGTGGAAAAAGAAGCGAGGGAGTACATCCCGTTAGCTGTTCAAGGATCATCTTCGTTGATTACGGTTTTGCAAAAAAATCCTGCCGTTCAAATTCTGGAACCGTCTAATCCAGAGCAAGCACTGCAAGCGGGGCAGCTACGCGCTGTTTTGACAATTCCTGCTGGCTTCGATGAGGAGATCGCGGCGGGAAAAACAGCGCAGTTATCGGTTGCCTATGACTCGACCAATCAAAAGTCTGTCTATGCCCGTACGTTGATCGAGCAGACAGTAGAGGCTTACAGCAAAGATGTCGTAGCGAAAAGGTTGAACCAAGCGGGCTTGTCCGAGCAGACGATTCAACCGATTGTCTCCACCTTTCAAAATGCAGCCTCTGAGGAAAGAAAGTCGGGAGGGATGCTGGCTGGCATCATTCCGTTGATGTTGGTGGTCTCACTCGCATCCGCGGGAATGGCCGCAGCGAATGATCTCGTCGCTGGTGAGAAAGAGCGGGGAACGCTCGAATCGCTGTTGACGGCGCCGATTGCAGCCCAGCACATCCTCACGGCAAAGCTGTTGGCTGTCATGACGATGAGTACCATGGGGGCAGTAGCGTCGCTGATTTCTGTCACCCTGGCCATGCGTCTGGGACCAATGGGGACGGAAGGAGATCATTTTACACTCGCCTTCTTCTCGCCTGCCACTTTGGTGGTGCTCATCGTGACGATTTTGTTGTTGGCGGCGCTCTTTGCAGGGTTGGAGCTTGTTTTGAGTACGATTGCCAAGTCTTTTAAAGAGGGGCAGACGTACATGAGTGCTGTCCTATTTTTGGCAATGGTTCCGTCGTATATGCTGATGCCAGTCAGTCCGGTCGACATCCCTGCGCATTACTACGTGATGCCTGTGTTCAACGGTGTCGCACTGTCCAAGGAAGTGTTTTATGGCAAGGTCGACCCGATGCATGCGCTCCTGGGGATTGGCTCCTTGCTTGTCTATGTGGTGTTCACTATTTTTCTCGCGTCGCGCATATTCCGCAGAGAAGGAGCGGGGTTAAAGCACTGATCGTAGAATTTTCAGACCTGTCGCGTCACTCGTCGCTGTCATTTCGAGAAAGCTGGTGAAATGTTGTGAATCGGCTGTATGTCGGTGTGTTATATATTTTCGGATCGGCTGCTGGTTTTGGCGTCATGTCTATCTTCGCTGTGTACGCCTATGAAGCGGGTGTGTCTGTTTCGACGCTCTTGTTTTTGCGGTTTTTATTGGCGACTGCCCTGTTTTTTGGTTTGTTACTGTGGCGCAAGGAGTCGCTTCGCTTGGAGAAAAGACAGGTGCTCGCGATGTTTTGTCTCGGCGGGATTTTGTACACGCTGCAATCCCTTAGCTTTTTCTCGGCGGTGCAGTACATCCCGACCTCCATGGCGGCTTTGCTGCTGTACACATTTCCGGTGTTTGTTGCCATATTGAGCTACTTCGTCGAGAAGGAGCGGTTGACGAAAAAGACTGTCATCGCCATGCTGATTACACTCGTCGGACTTGGACTGGTGCTCGGCTTGTCATTTGGCGGGATTCAGCCAGTTGGCGTATTGTTGGCTCTTGCTGCGGCGTTGTTTTATTCCGTTTATATTGTCGTGGGGAATCGGGTGGTAAAGGGCGTTTCGTCCTATGTAACGTCTGCGTACATCGCCCTGTTTGCTACCATTTCTACTTTTTTCATTGCGCTAAAAGACGGAGGTGTTGATCTGTCTTTTGCGGTACAAGGGTGGTGGGCGCTGCTGGGGATCGTTGTTTTTTCTACGGTGGTCGCCATCAGTTTTTTCTTCCGCGGCTTGCAACTGATCGGGTCAACCAAAGCGTCGGTGCTAAGTACGCTGGAGCCTGTGGTCACGTTTGGGTTTTCGGCGTTGTTGTTTGGCGAAGCCTTTAGCCTGCTCCAACTGTTGGGAGGATGTGCAGTGCTCGTCGGTGCTGCGCTGATTGTTTCGGGGAAAGGCGGGGAGTCAGAGCTGGCACCCAGTCAGGCTTCTTCATAAGGTTATACCAAAAAGACGCTCTTGCTGTGAGACTTCACGTGCAGGAGCGTCCATTTTCTTTTTATGTGGCCCGATCAGGATTCGTTCATCTGTGAGCGGATTAACCAGCCCGCACCGTACACACCCGCATCATTGCCGAGTTCGGCCGGAACGATCTCTGTGGACTCGACGACGTAGGTGAATGGAACAAAGCGTTTGAATGATTCACGAATTCGGGAAAAGAGGAAATCACCGGCTGCAGCCACGCCTCCACCGATCATAAACTTCGCGGGATTCAGTACATTCGCCAAATGAGAGAGAGCGAGACCGAGATAGAGCGCCACTTGATCGATAATCGCGAGAGCCGCTGCGTCTCCTGCTACGGCTGCTTCGAGGACATCCTTGGCGGCAATGCTTCCTTTGGCGGCTAGTACAGCGGCAAGCGCCGGGCTTGATCCATTCGTAGCTGCAAATCGCCCTTCACGAATGATGGCAGTCGCAGACGTATAGGTTTCGAGGCAACCTGTTTTACCGCAATTGCAGGGGGCACCGCTATCCGGGGTCATGGTGATGTGGCCGATTTCGCCCCCAACACCGTTGATGCCATGGATGACCTTTCCATTCAAAATGACGCCTCCCCCTACACCGGTGCCGAGTGTAATCAGAACGAGGTCTTGCGCACCTTGGCCTGCACCTTGCCACATTTCTCCGAGAGCTGCGACATTGGCATCGTTGTCGACCGCGACTGGCAGACCTGTAAGGGCTTCCAATTTTTCTTTTAATAAAACGGGTTGGCGCCAGTGAAGATTCACCGCTTGGAAGACGATTCCCTTCTCGCCATCGACGGGGCCGGGTACTCCCACACCGATTCCGCAGACTTGTGAAAGAGAATAGTCATGCTGCGCAAGAAGATCATGAGACATGTCTACGATTTTTTGCAAAATGCCATCCTCGCCGTCCGCAACAGGCGTCGGTTCTTGCGTTTTTGTAACCAGCTCGCCGTCTGGCGTAATCAAAGCCATCTTGATTGCAGTGCCACCCACATCTACTCCCACGATGATCTTCTTCACAAGCGTCTCCCCTATCTCCTTGTTTTCCATCTTTTTCTATCTTATCACGCGATATGGAGCATAGCGATTCCCAAAAATGGCTATACAGGATATGATGGAAGAGAGTACCCCCGTGAGCGAGGGAAGGAAGAAGGGATCTGCCTTGAAACGAGCCAGATTAATCTACAATCCAAGCTCCGGCCGGGAGATCGTGCGTCGGCGATTGCCGGAAATCCTCGATTTAATGGAGTCGGCCGGATATGAAACTTCATGCCATGCGACCAGAGGGGAAGATGATGCGACAGAAGAAGCTGCTCGTGCAGTAGCTCGCGGTTTTGACGTCATCCTGGCCGCTGGTGGAGATGGAACCATATATGAAGTAGTCAATGGGATGGCAGAGCATAAAGCACGTCCATCTCTTGGAATAATCCCCTGCGGAACAAGTAATGATTTTGCCCGGGCGGTCGGTATACCGAAATCGATCACGCGTGCAACGGAGATTGTCGCCAAGGGCAAGAAAAAACGCATTGACCTGGGACGTATCAACAACCGCTATTTTATGAATATCGCGGGTGGCGGCTCGCTGACGAATTTGACCTACGAGGTCCCGAGCAAGCTGAAAACGCTAATCGGACAAATGGCGTATTACGTCAAAGGTTTGGAGAAGCTGCCGTCGCTGCACCCGATCCGTGTTCGTCTGGAGAGCCGTAGAGAGGTGCTGTTGGATGAAGAAATCATGGTATTTCTCATCGCCAATAGCCGCTCGGTAGGCGGTTTTGACAACATCGCTCCGGAAGCCGATTTGTCAGACGGCAAGCTAGATGTCATCGTCGTGAAGAAGTTGAATATTGCGGAGTTTATTCGCTTGGCGACACAGGCAGTTCGCGGCGAGCACCTGAAGGACCCGAACATCCTGTATTTCCAGGCAGATTACATCAAAGCCACTTCGCCGGGCGGAGAGACGGTTCAGCTCAATCTGGACGGAGAGCTGGGCGGACAGTTGCCTTGCGTGGTGGAAGCATTGCCGGGGCATATCGAGTTGTTCGTCCCGTAAGAAGATAGTAAAATGAATAGCAATAGCCGTGGGGATGCCGCTTTTCGCTGTGCATCCCTGCATGCTTCCAGGAGCGAAAACGAAAACCTATAGAGCAAGATAAAAGGAGCAATAGATAGTGGCGAAGACAACAAAGAAGCGGCGCGGTCCGCACCCGACAGCCAAAGTGGAGCTGGACGTCCCTGTACGTGTCGGACAAACCGTGGAAGTGGAGATAACCGGACTGAACCACGAAGGAGCAGGAGTCGGCCGGATTGAAGGATATACGCTGTTCGTGGATGGCGCACTTGCAGGAGAGCGGGTTCATGCGCGCGTCGATCATGTGAAGAAAAACTTCGGCTTTGCCAAGCTGACGGAAGTAGTAGAAGCGAGTACCCATCGCTTCCAGCCGCCCTGTCCGCTGTACGACCGTTGCGGTGGCTGTTCGTTACAGCATCTCGCATACGAGGAACAGCTACGGCACAAGCAGCAAATCGTGCGGGACAACCTGCGGCGCATTGGCGGTTTCCAAGTCGAAGGAGAAGGGGCCATTACTGTTCATCCGACTCTCGGCATGAGTGATCCGTGGCGCTATCGCAACAAAGCACAAGTACCGATTGGCGAGGAAAACGGGGCGTTAGTCGGTGGCTTTTACGCGGAGAAGTCCCACTCGATCATCGACATGAACGAATGCCTCATCCAGCATCAGGCGAATGATGAAGCAGTGGCAGCCGTGAAGCAGGCGGCGACCAAGCTGAATATCAAGGCATATGATGAGGTACGCAATACCGGATTGCTCCGCCATGTGGTAGTCAAGGTAGGGGTCAAGACGGGTGAAGTCATGGTTGTGCTTGTGACGACTGAGGAGCAGATTCCGCAGCGAGATGAGCTGGTGGAAGCGATTCGTGCACAGGTAGCTGGCGTGACGAGTATCGTGCAGAACATCAACCCGGATAAGACGAATGTTATTTTTGGCAAAAAGACCGTGACGCTCTGGGGCAGTGATGTAATTTACGATTATATCGGTTCGATCAAGTTTGCCATTTCGGCGCGTTCGTTTTATCAGGTGAATCCTGCTCAGACCGAGGTGCTGTACAATAAGACGCTGGAGTATGCGGGTGCGACTGGTGCGGAGACGGTGATTGATGCGTACTGCGGTATCGGGACGATTTCGCTCTTTTTGGCGCAGAAGTCCAAGCATGTGTATGGGGTAGAGATTGTGCCGGAAGCGATTGCGGATGCGAATCGAAATGCACAGTTGAATGGCGTGGAGAATGCGACATTTGAGGCAGGTCCTGCGGAGGTTGTCATTCCTGCTTGGAAAGAGAAGGGCATACGGGCGGATGTGATTGTGGTAGACCCGCCGCGCAAAGGCTGTGATGAGGCGTTGTTGACGACGATTTTGGAGATGCAGCCGGAGAGAGTGGTTTATGTTTCGTGTAATCCTTCTACGTTGGCGAGGGATTTGAAGGTGCTGGCTGAGAGGTATGAGGTGAAGGAAGTGCAGCCGGTGGATATGTTTCCGCATACGGGGCATGTTGAGTCGGTTGCGTTGCTAGAGTGGCGGGTCGAGCTTGAATAAGCTCGACCCTTTTTGAATAGATCGCGGAGACGCTACTTGTTAATGTATTTTACTAAATAGATTCTGTTAAAATAAAGTGCTCGCACCTCGAGGTCTTTATACAAGTAGTACTTTTAAAGTATGAAATTAGTGTACATAATTGGGAACTTTTTAATCGGTTCTAGTTTTTGATTGATATTAATTTTATGAAATATTAAAATATAAGAACGATAAAAGGAGTATAAATTCATAATAGTTGCCCTAGTTAATAATAAATATAATCGTTTCACACACAGTATTTATATAATATATGCGACTCTATCATTCATAAATATAAGGGGTTTATTATGGGGAGATATGGATTAGTTGCGGTTATAGCAGTTAACTATTTACAAACAAAAGAAGTCAATACACCTAACGAAGCATGGAAGAAAGCTATATCTGAAATTTTTGAAGAAGGGATTTGGCAACAAGTAAAAGCATGTCCTAAAAATGCATTTTTGGGACTTTGTGAGGAAGGATTAATTAAGGGGATAGAATCAGGAAGTTACTGTAAATCGCAAAAAAATAAAGGATATGCCCTAAGAGCAGTTGAAGCAATCAACAACGATCCCACTCTAGTTAATGACAAAAAGAAATTATGGGAATATGCTAGTAACGGAAGTGGAATTTCACATAACCATCAAATGGATGTTGTCATTTCACTTTGGAACACAAAACTACTTACTTCTAGAACAGAGGTAACGTACATTACCTAGTTATGAATGTTGCTATTGGAATTTTGGGTTATGGGAAAAGAATATTTTATTCGATGTTTATGCCGAAAACTTTAATTGGTTTTCGGCGTTTTTGATGAGTATACATAAATTTTATAGTTTAAGGTAGAAATCTATTATAGTAATCTAAACTATCCTGGGCATAATAACACGTTAAATAGTTGACTGAACCTGTAAGGCCAATTGGACTGATTTGGGGGTAGCTGATTAAAGAAGGGTATTGTATAATGTAAGCAATATTGATGAGAAGGTGGAGCAATGAAGTACCTAATTTTAATTTGTTATCTAGTAGCAATTGTCTCAGCAAATGTGATAACTGCTAGCACTGTACCTTTCAAATTTGGAGTATTTATTATACCAGCAGGAACATTTATCATCGGACTTACGTTTATCTTAAGGGATTTTGTTCAAACTTATTTTGGTAGGAAAAAAACGTACTACTATATTTTTCTTGCAACATTTCTTTCAGCAATTACCTCCTATCTTTTAGGGGACACTTTATGGATAGTATTAGCTTCGATACTAACTTTTTTGGTTTCCGAAACTACTGATACGGAGATTTATTCACGATTAAAATTGCCTTTTGCATGGAGAGTTTTTTATAGTGGTATTGTAGGAGGTTTTTTAGATAGCGTTATTTTTGTCGTTATCGGTTTATCACCACTGGGAGCAAATTTCTTACCTTGGAATGCAGTTCTTTATGCAATCATTGGGCAAATAATTGTTAAGACAATAATTCAAATGTTTGCTACAGGAATTATTCGAACTTTTGCAGGCAAGGTGTTTAAAACTATTCATTAAAGGGGGCCTAAGGCCCTTTTTATGATGTCGCAGTGAGTTACTATTATTGAACGATTGTTAAACATTCCATGTGAACAATAACGTGATACTATAAAAATCACCATAATGCTACTTAAATTTGGAGGACGTATGACAAAAAGAATATTAGTTGTAACATCATGTACGGGTGAGAAAATATACAAACCTGAGAATCAATTAGTTTTAGATGACTTTGTAGATAAACAAAGGTTACGAAAAAGAGAGAAGGAGTTAAAAAATTACAAGGTATCTGCTGGAGAAATGTATACAGGAAGCCAGCATTTAGCCCTAATGGAAGGGGTAAAGAACTATCGTTTTAACGGTGGAACCATTGATGTAAGCATTATCTCCGCTGGCTACGGATTACTAGACGAAGGTGATTTTATAGTTCCGTACGAAGTTACATTTAATACAATGAATTCTCAGACAGTAAAAAACTGGTCGAAACAACAAGGGATTAGTGAACAATTACAAGACAAAATCCAAAACTATGATTTAGTGTTTTTCTTGTTGGGAGATAAATATCTTCAATCTGTTCTCTGGCCGCTAAGTATTAGAGATAATCAGCGGTTTATCTTTTTTGCTGGTGGATCAAGCAAGTCAAAGATCTTACTAGAAGATCGTTATCATGTTTTAACAATTGGAGAAAAGGAAGCAAAAGAATTTAAATTTGGATTGATCGGAATAAAAGGTTTTCTGTTTAGCCAATTACTCAAGCAAGTTTCAAAGAACATCATTGATGATGCATGGAATGAAATAGCAGAGAGTCCTGAAAAAGTACGGAATTATATCCTACAATCTTTGGGAGAAAGAAACACTCAACTCACTCTATTTGAGACTCTCGTAGCAGACAACCAGATCCTACAATTTTTTGATGAACTTTTTCCAGTTTCAGAGAATTTATATGCAAAAAGTTTTAAGTCGGAATTCAAGTTTTTTATGCCAGAAAATGATGACCGTGTTGACCCTAATTATGATTTTACTCATGATTATTCTGAAAAAAATCGCAATCCATTACTTAATGATGTTTATGCTCATGAAATATATGGGACGCCTCAGTATGATGGTGTACTGGTCTCAAAAGTAAATATTGATAATGCAACGCGCCAAAAAAGAGCACTAATAGAAGAAGTAGGGATGCATGAATTTTTGCGATTGCCACCTGATTACCCTATTATGGGGGATTGTGGAGCCTTTAGTTATATTGATAAAGATGTCCCACCTTATACCACTGATGAGATTATTAAATATTATCATGACCTGGGGTTTGATTACGGTGTTTCGATCGATCACCTTATAGTGGGGCCTTTTCAAAAAGACGAAAACATTAGGAATTTACGATATGAACTGACCTTATCTATGGCAGAGGAATTCATGGATAAGTTTAAAGCGAACGGAGCATACAAGTTCCATCCGATTGGTATTGTACAAGGGTGGGATCCAATTTCTTTTCGCAAAGCTGTTCAGCATCTCATTAATCTTGGGTACGATTATATTGCTTTAGGTGGGTTGGCGAGAGAGCAGTCGGAAAAAATTTATGAAATACTGAAAGAAATATCACCGTATATTCCGGATGAAAAATTTCGGATGCACTTATTCGGTGTAGCCCGTGATATGCGAACAATGCGTTCGTTCCATAAACTAGGGGTAACTTCATTTGACTCTTCTTCTCCGTTAAGAAGGGCTTGGTTAGGTACTGGTCACAATTATCATACGGCAGATGGTAAGCATTACACAGCCATCCGTATACCAGAGGCTAAAGAGACAGCAGGACGAGTAAAAAAGATGATTAAAGAGGGCAAAGGAGAATTCCAGGATTATAAGAATTTAGAACAAGAGGCTATAAATGCACTTAGAAAATTCAGTGCAGGAGAAATTAATTGCGAGAAGGCCTTAACTGCCATACTAAAGTATGATGAAATGCTTGGAGATGACAGAGAGGTTCATGAAGATTTGTATCGAGAGTTGTTGTTAGAACGTCCTTGGGAAAAGTGCGGTTGTAAAATATGCCAAAGTATTGGTATTGATGTAATAGTTTTTAGAGGAAACAATAGAAATAGGAGAAGAGGTTTTCACAACACTTTCACTTATTATTCTCAACTAAAACAATTGAGACATGAATTCGAATAACTGATCCCTAAATATGCCCTAGTATGGTAAACTAGGGCATATTTAATTTGGAGGATTCTTTTCATGATCTTTACTCTTAAAACTATCACAATGCTGAGTAGAGAAAGTCAAAATACCTATTTAGGGGTCGCAACACTAGGCGAGGTTAAAAGTCTCAGGCTAAACTGCCTTAACTCTTCTCAAATTAACAATGAGGTTGTAATTGTGAATTATAATGAATTAATTGACGTATTCCATGATGCAATTGAAATAACTGATCCAATACTTTATTCTGCATTACCTAAAGGAACTGAGAGTAACGAGTATCCAGTACTTTTTGTTCAACAGGGCCTATACCTATCTAACTTTATAGAAGATAAGTTACTTTCTTTGGAGCATTTTAGTAGGCTTGTAGAGAAGGAGAAAAAAATTAGTAAAAACTCAACAAAATTGATAACGATCCAATCCTTAAGGGATATTCTCAAGAGAACGTTTAGTAATAGTATTGAAAAAGGATCTTGGAATGACTTATCAGAAGAACTCATGACATACATTGAAAAACTTATCAATATGTACCCCTACCTGGGTTACTTGCCAGTAGCAGAAAGACTAGAATTTAGAAAGAAAAACACTGCTGATGCTAGCTTCGCTTGGTCTTTGTATTTTAAGTATTTTATCGAACAGTGGGAAAAAGGTAATACCATTATTTCAATACCTAAGATGGATAAACAGTTTACGTTCCAAGGATGGACAGGATATTTTTTTGATCGAGAAAACCCTATTTGGACTGATTATGTAGGAAAGAATGGGAGATTTCAATTTAACGATGCCCAGCGTGAATTAATATATAACTTATGGAAACAATGGTTAACAACCTGAGCCTGAGCAAGGCTCTTTTTTATTTTAAAAAACAGTAGCTGAGTTCAGGTTACTATGCTAGTATAATGATATCACGTACTATCACGTAATAATAAGTGTTCTTACCTACTTTAATATGTAATTAAATGAGGTGAAACTTTGGAATTCTATGTAGGGTGGTCCCATAGTGATGCCAGTTTTACAGATTACTTTCCAAATTGTCCTGTTTTAATAAGTGCTGTCCCAGACAATAGAGGGACGTTAAAGAAGTTTAAGAATAAACCCAAAAAGTTAATACTAGATTGTGGATCAGTACTTTACGCAAAACAAAAGAGTAGGCCCAAATTAAGAGATATCCTTAATATCCAGCTTTCCTTATTAAAGGACTGCACTCCCGGAACGAAGGCTGCATTAGTGCATTTTGATGAGCCAATGATAAATAAAAAATCTTTGTCAGAACGGTATGCTGCTATGGAAAAAACTCTGTATAACGCTTACGAGTATTTAAGACAGTATGAACTATTTGGAATTAGAGATGGTACGTATCCAATGGGGGTGATCCAAGGATATGATCAAGCAAGTATCAAGTTTTCAGCATACGAATTACTGAAGATGGGATATCGAAAATTTGGTATAGGGTCACTATTAGCTAAACATCATGTTACCCAAATAGAAATGATCCAATCTGCTGCTGATATCGTCGGCCCTTCTAACCTTCATGTATTTGGGGTTACTGGGATTCCACAAATACGGGCGATGGTTGATATTGGGGTTAGTTCATTTGATTCTACTCGTCCAACTATGGCTGCGGCTTTTTTTCAAGTTTTTTATAGCAAACCCTTCAGAACTTTTGTTCTTTCATCAACACGTGCGAAATTAACTAGTTCAAACAGAATAGGGGATCCACTTCCTTGTGATTGTCCAGTTTGTCAGGAAAACCCTAATGATCTGTTTGTTCCATCACCAAGGGATTACATGAAATTACGCTCAATTCACAATTACTATCACTTGTTGATTGAATTTAAAGACATTTTGGAGCAAAAGAGGAGGAATATAGATGTTGTTTCAAATGTGCTATGGCCCGGAACTAAAAGCAATTTATGAAAGTATTAGACAAAATCCTGGGCAGAGTCGTAGTCACTTGAAAAATAGTTACCAATACGAAAACGAAGGGGATATAACATCTCTCATTGATGGAGCACTAACTATGTTAAAAGACCTTAATTTTATCCACGAAGAGGATGGAAATATCTATTCGAAAGATGGTCGTGATTGGAGAGTTATAGATGTATTTAGGGAGTTGTCTCATATTTCGGAATTTGAAGAGGGGGAAACACTTAACCGCATATTTTCAAATCTTTATGATCAAGTATTTGTTAAACCGGACCAATTGTATGTTGTAAATATCCACTATCAAATTAATAGCATTCTCTCAAAAACGATGGTGGGGCGTGAAAAGATAAATGCATGGAAACGAATCATGGAATATTTCGGTCTTGGCAGAAGGGTATATTCTGGCTTTTATGCATTGCCACATCTTGCTCTACTACATGAAATTATTTTGGAATCTGGGGAATGGGAAGGGGGACTTCATCCTTTTTGCGAAAATGTGATCAACCCTATATTGCCTTGTATAACATCAGAAGGAAATATATTTCGTGGAATGCTATATGGATTAATAGCATTAAATGATCAAAAAGTTATTGAGATTAGCAATAAACAAGACTTGCCATACAAATCATATGGGCCGAATCATCAATGGAATTGGATTAAAATACATTGAGAGGAGTTCTTATATGTTACCTTGTTTGAATAAGGAATCGTTAAAACTCTTGGTCGGGACTGCTGATGAAAGATATCAATATTCACCTGAATACTTTCGAAACACACATTTCCCTCAGATGATGCATCGTTATCTTGGGGATCAATTAGTTGCGGAGATTACGGAAAGTGAGCTATTACAAGATTTAATTGAGGTTGATACAACCGGAAATCGCGTTTTCCTTGTTTTTGGATCTACAGGTTCAGGGAAGTCGGAATTGCTTTGTTGGATTAAAGACAACTGGGTTCAACAAAATAATCGTCCTGTAATACGTATATCCCGAAGTGAACTAAATCCACAGGTACTTATTAAAAAGTGTTTTGAGATCCTAGGTGTTCCTCTAAAAATTAATGTTGATGAAAGTAGATGGGATTTGTTACTACGGAAGCCAGTTACATTAATAAATCAAATTGTTTGGACAACACTTGCAGAGACATTAGAGACTGATGATGAAATTATTCCAGTAGCTTTACTGATTAGGCCTATTATTGAAAGGAACGTTATAGAATTTACCAAACAAATTGAAAGGGGACACGTTAAAAAACCACTTGAAATTATCCATAAGGAACAGTTTGAAGAACTCATTTCAAGCACAACCCTTACGCTGAACATTGATTATGAGTCATTCAGACAAAATCTTACTCAGAGGTTAGACCACTTTCTATTTGAGGGATGGGATATTGGTTCACTATTTAAGCAAATCTCTATTTATTTAAAGGTAAATAACATTCGGCCTTTGCTTTTAATTGATGATTTAGTTCAATCCGTAAATATATATGCCACGGAGCTGCTTGATCAATTAATAACATTAGAAGAAGGTAATTGGGATGTTGTTATTGGACTTACTCCAGGGACTATTCAAGATTCGAAGCGAGGGATTGAATTAACAAAAAGAATCCGTAGTTTAGATACAATTGATGATCGAGTAAAAAAACTATGGCTTTCTGACGAATCTGGGAAAGACTTTTATAATCTTGATCGAAATCAAGTTGTACCGTATATGGCTAACTACTTAAAACAGTTAAAAAATACGCAAGGGTACACATGTTCAAAAAAGTGTTCTCATTATCTAGATTGTCGAAGTTTAGTCCAAGTATTGGCTACACAAGAAGATTCCGAAGATGATCTTGCTATTAATTTATTGCCATTTACTCGTCACATGATAAAGAGAGTATACGACGCAATACCAATTGGAAAAGGGAAACTACGATATATGATATTAAATAGTAAGGAAATAATTAGGTTTTTTCAAAAAGGTAGACGCCAGCTAATTTCGAGAGTATTACCACTAGTTAAAAGAGAAACATTTGCGGACCATTCAGATTTGTTAGTAAAAACCATGTCGGAGTGGTACGTACAAGAGGGAAGTAATAAGGTTGTATTTCCACGTCAATTACTTAAGCATTTCGGATACCACATTGAGGATTTGAGTGTAAACCTTCAATCAATTGGACATCTAGCACCTATTCAAAGACCATCATCGGAAACGGATTTAGTTATTAATAATTTGGATCATTCTTTTGTTATTAGAGATTGGGCTGAAGGGAAAAAGACAAATTTAGAATTACTTGAACCAGTGCGTTTCGGTGTGGCATCTCTTGTGCATGATGTAGTAAAAGCGATTGACATGTCTAGGCCATTCACTCCAAGAACAACAAGTATTATACAAAGAAAGGAGATATCAAACCGGTCTCGCTATCCTATTACATTTGTGGAAAAAGATGCGAAATCGTTTGGTGGTATCGAAATAAAGCGAGGGTATTCAGCGCTTGAGGTTACGAACTTTCAACAACTAAAACCTGCAGAGAAGGTAAAACTTTTTTTAAGGATCTCGAATGAGCATGATACTGCAAGGTGGATATTCCAAGCGGACACATTACATTTGCTATGGCGTAATAAACTGGAAGAGGAATTAGGGATGACACTCCCTTCTTTTGCTTACCACTTCAAGAATTGGGTTACAGAGCACGCGAAATTTAACCAGGTATCCTGGACAAGAAAAATTAAATCACCATTTTCCCTAGAAGTTATCAATTTATCGGAGCAGTTATTCCAAGACTGGTTTTTGTTAAGGGATAATATGAGAGATTCAGTGGGTTTAAATGAAGTTAAAGTAGAACCGGTAAATTTTATTAACTGGATTAGAGAGTATAATCCAAGTAAAGAACTTGAGCAATTTGGAATTGGCGATATTTCCTTATTCGTGTTCCTTTCCGAGATAAAAGAAAAGTATAATCTATTCTGTGAAACCTTATCCAAAACCTTAAGAGAAACACTTGAACAAAGAAGTTTAATGGTTCCATATCTGTTGTCATCTAAAGATGCAGATTATCAACATATCGCATCAGAAATTGCAAGGCTTCGGGGGAAATCCAATTTTGAAATAGACGATTTCATTGATTACTCTAAAATAGAGGAATCGGTTGAATCCCGACAAATTCTTGCTCAATTTTCAATAGATGACGTTTTACGTAAAGAAGTACGGGATATAGTGAAAAAGTACGAATTACTAAGTCAACAACTTGTTTCAATAACTAATGGATACGGTGAAAATCTGAGCTTTAAGGAAGTAAGTAAAAATACGTCTTGGAAAGGTTTGAATGAAGAAAAAGAGAAGTATATGATTCTTAATGATGAACTGACTCGTCTTACTCATTGTTTAAATCTCACACCTAAGATTACTTTGGCATTTTTAATGACAACTCACATCGAATCAACTGAAATACTGCATATAAAAAAATTGTGGTCAAATTTAATGGAAAGTGGTCGCAGGCTGTTAGAGCAAAAAACTATAGGTCACAATTTAATTCATGTTATGGTTGGATGGCAATCAATTGATTTTCATGAAATTAGAAATCGTGTCCAAATACTCACGCAAAAAGAAATTGATAGGTCCAATCTTCTTGAAATTGTTCGTAGTGACTTGGGATATGAAAATGTCACGAATATTAATCAATTAATTGATGCCATAGAATCAAACCAGGAAATACGGCCAGCACTTAGAAGACAGTTACGGAATCTATTAGAGCATGGTAACTGCACCTTACCGCCTGTCCAATGGAAAAAGTTACTTGACGATTTAAAAGAAATGTTTCCAAATCTATTTCGGATTGTGGAAATTAGGTTAGTGGCAAATACTGATATATACAAAAGAGAAGCGTGATAACTTTAGGAATTAAAACCCGGCTTTCTTATGCGACTTAAACATAAATAAACAGAGCTATTCTGCTATACCAAAGGTCATTGAACTATCTTAATATGGGGATATAGGTGAAAACTCGAAAGGAAATATGAAAGTGGTATAATCGTATTACAGATAATTTGTTCGAGTCGCGTTCCCGTTTCCAGTAAATCATAAATATGGTAGTATCGAATTAGGCCTTTGGGAGTGCATTTGCCCAGAGGCCTTTACTTTGGCCAATATCGTGAATACTGGGGGAAATCGGATGCTAACGTTATTTACGTACGAAAACCAACGGCCTGACCGGGAACTTATTGAAAAGTTCATTATTAAGGATCGTAAGTATACTTACTTAACGGCAACGAAGGCACTGGCTACTCAAAGAGAGAATGATCACTTGATTCCTGATGATCAACGATTTATGGACGATGATGGTCAAGAACGGACAAAAGCATTGTTTGCGGACGTAATACGTGCTTGGACAAAGGAAGAATTCGTACTATCCTCTCGCGGCGATGAAATAACAATGTTGTTTCGTGCCATGGATGAGGTGTCTAAAGGGAATACACATCTTCGAGATTTGCTACGTCATGATTTTTCATCATGGATTCGAATATTATACGAGTTGGCCGCAGAAGGCATAGATTTACGGAAAACGCAGTTACCTCAAGAGAAGCGGGATCAACTAGTTAATCCTTTAATAGAAACTCATCTAAAAAATATTCAAGCATCTTTTTATAACAGTCTGGACAAGGAAGAAAAACGATTATTTGAATCCGCAGCACGTGAGTTTTTAGCTGCAAAAACGGCTCCAAATGAGTTAGTTATTATGGAGGGCTTTACTTTTCTAACCGAACTTCAGAAGTGGTTAATACAAAATTGCGAAAAAAAGGGGAAGGAAGTAGCATTCATTGTTCCCTACAGAGAGCAACAGAAACAAGCTTATCGTATCATTACGGAGAACTATGGATTTGTTTGGGGGAACCGCTATTCACTCGAAACTGATCATCTTAGTAATAAAGAAGATATTTCGCATGTTCAAAATTATTTTTTGCAATCAGGAAAGCAAGTACGATTTGTAGGTGCGACCTCAAATGTGATTATGAAGCAGTTCGCCAATCGTGACCGTGAACTTCAAGGATGTCTAGAGCAATTGAAAGAATGGTTCGAGACTGGAGATTATCAGCCTAAAGACGTCGCTATAGTAATGCGACGTTCCAAAGAGTTTATAGACCGGTTTCATGATTACATGGCAATGAATCGGCTTAGCTATACCGATAAAGAAAGCGGACAAAAACGTAGAGTTGAACTTGCATCTAGTCCGCGTTTATTGTTGTTAACACCAATGGGACGATATATTTTGACACTCTATCAAATATGGCAGGGAAATAAACTTGTTCTTGAACCAAATGCATTAGAATCAATATTATCATCGGGATGGCTAGGTGCCTCAGTTCAAGACTCGACGCCAGCATTCAGAGCTATCAAGCATCAGTATTTTACACACTGTAGAATAAAAGAAGACTGGATTAATGTATTGAACCAACTGCAGCTAGATTGTGAAAAGGAAACTAACTTTCGTTTACCTGTCAAATTAGTGGATGATGATATCATACGCAATTGGATCGAAGTAATCCAACTTCTTGATTCAGTCTGTAGTCGATTATTCTCTAATGGTGAGACGTCAGTTGCAAGACATATTCAAATGTTGCAGGAAGAGTTAAGTAAGATGTTGCCAAAAGACTTACGTAAGGCTGAGCGCGAAGTATTGGAACAAATTCAGTCAGTTTTTCAGGATTTAAGTGAGTATTACTCTATACCAATCACGACAGAAGAATTTGGATACGCTATTCATGCTTTAACAAAGGGACAGCGAGAGGAAGAGGAAGATCAAGATCAAGATAATGCTGAGTTAAACCCAGCATTATTACGCATCGTCACACCGGAATCAATTGACGGTATGTTGTATAAAGCTGTCATATATGTTGGATGTGACAACGTACATGTACCGGTTTTGTACCCTGAGCCATGGCCATTCTATGTGGATGGGAGAGAGGAGCATTTAGCAAAGGAACGGTATATGTTTATGACAGTTATTCGTTCCGCATCGGAAAAACTTGTGCTCAGTTACTCACAGAAAGACGGCGATCGCTCGTTCCAACCTAGCACATACATGCAGGAAATCGAAAAGTTATTAGGTAAGGAGATGGAATCACAAGGTATTCTTGACACACTTGATTTAAGTTTGGCACACAACGGTGTCAAATCGGTTAAGGCGCGTTCCTCGAAACGGAAGTTTTACGATTTGCAAGAATTAGCGCACTATGGCCTTTGTCCTCTTCGTTACAGACTTGAGTTACTCCATCCTGAAGCGAGGATGTACCGTAGTGAATGGCAACTAGAAATCTATGCACAAGGCGTATGGCTAAATAATATCTATGGCTTGGTGGAAGAATCAGAAGAAATATCTCAACAGCAAGATAGTGATACTTTTTATTCTCAACTCCTTAGGTTCTTGGAGTTATCAAGAGCGGAGTTGCGTAATATATTTCCTGCATTCAGTCCTGTAACATGGCATGCGATAGAACTACAAGTTAAAAGCAAATTAAAGAGTTTCAGTAAGAATAGATCTAGATATTTTCGGAAAATCGTAAACGGTAGCAAAGAATCATTCAGAGTATTGGTTGACGGAGGTTTTGAGGAACAAACGATAAAAATAAATATTGATGTTCCGTATATGGTTAAAACAGCAAGATTCGATGCAGCGATTCTTAGTGATATTCAGACTGTAGAATGGCTTTTACCAGGGGAAACGGAGAACGAGAAAAATGGTAGAGAAGCAATTGAGCAGGAAATAGAATTGGACGGTGTCCGACTATTTCGTACTCAATACCAGGCTGTCACGTGGTGGAGGAATGCCATCAATGCATACTTCGTTGTAGAGAAAAAACAAAAAGCTACGGATAATGCGTACACTAGAATGCTTGAAGAGCATTTTTTAAGTATGCCAGAGAAAATAGCTCATTGGATACAAAGTATTGAGCAGAATAAATTTCCTAAACATTCCGGTGAACACTGTACGTCTTGTCCTGTTAGATTAGAATGTTTGGGCATAGCTGGGGAAGAAGGCGAGGTTACGGCATGAGTCTTAAACGTGGAGGAATAGGATTATCTCAGGAACAGGCCGATATCGTAGATAGCGTAATGCAACCAGACTCTATAACAATCGTTTCTGCAGGCGCAGGTACAGGAAAAACACGTACAATGGTTGCCTCCGTTCTGCATCTGGTACAAGAGGAAAATGTAAACATCGATGATTTTGCTCTTATCACTTTTACTAACAAAGCAACTGACGAAATGCGTGAAAGGCTTGAAAGTGGAGTCCGTGAACGTATTGCAGAAGCAGAAAAAGTAGGGGACTGGGACCAGTATGCTCGCTGGTTCGAACAAAAAGAACGCATTGCATCCACATTTATTGGTACAATACACCGGTTTTGTGCTATGATGTTACGCAATTTTGGATATACAGAACTCATTGCTCATGAGTCCGAATTAATTATGGCACGGCATCACTTCTTGACTGCATTAAAAGAGTCGATGAACGATGCCTTGGAAGATCCGTTGACCTCATGCCTATTCAATAATGAGATAGTTCACTGGGCACCACATGTTATGGCCCAAAAGTTTGAAAGTTGGTATGAGTATATTAGAGGGCGTGGGCGTTCCATTACTGAGGTTGTGCACGAGACCTTACAGCAAAAAGAAAATGATGAAAATCAACAATATCGTACTGCAGTGGCACTATTGTTAGAAAAAATTGATCGTAATTATCAAGAATTAAAGCGTGAAAAGGGTGGGGTTGACACAAATGATTTGCTTCACAAGTGTGCTACTCTTGTTGAACAATATAAAGACCAGATAGGTCCATTGGTTGCTTCACGCTTTCGATATTTATTTGTGGATGAATTCCAGGATACTGATGAGTTGCAGATGAAGATTATCCAATCGTTATCACCTAGTTTGAAACATGTGCTTGTTGTGGGTGACCGAAAGCAGGCGATCTACGGTTTTCGTGGAGCAGATCATTCTGTTATCCGCAAAATTGCAGAGATTAATGAGACAAACCCGCTCTCTCTTAGCGCATCTCGTCGTCCAACACAGACTTTACATGTAGCACAGTCAACCCTGTTTGATAGCATGGGTCTTCGTTACGATTTTCTTCAGGAAAAACTAACTCAACCAGATGATGCACATGTTCCGAATGACGATTTGATACCTTTTCAATACGAGCATATAAATACTTTCAGCAATCCACTTGAGCCAATGATTGAGCGGGTTGTGCAAAAGATACGTGAGTTTCTCGGTCAGCAGATTCATGACCGACACGTTGGAATGCGGCAAGTTGATTATAGTGATATATGCGTATTATTTCGGTCAAACTACCAAATGCAAAGTTACAAAGCACAGTTTCCAAGCGATATTCCAGTGATAACTGAAACAGGAGGATCTTTCTTTCAGAAGGCTGAAATTGTAGCGTGCTATTATATGCTTCAAGCGATATTAAAATACCCAGATGACGTTTCACTAGATTTGGCACTCGGTACTCCGTTTCTACCTTTTCTTGCTCCAAGTTCCATCTATCGAAGCGATGGCACAAACCTAGTACTTCGAGATTGGTTCGAGGATGAGGCAGAGTGTGAGGCGTGGCTAAAGGGAATCCGAAACATTCGTAAACGAATGAAGGTTGATTTAGTGCCTCAGTTGTTAACATATATGTTCGAATTTACTAGAGTTCGAGAATACTATGGTAAGCAAGGTAACTTGCAGGCGGTAGCGAACCTCGAAAAATTGGTGATGTGGTCACGTGAGTTGATGGATGCTGAAGCTTTAACGTTGCAACTATTTTTTGATCGGTTCCAACTTGCTCTATTGTCACAGATGGAAATGGATGAAGCTGATACCGGTGAAAATGAAACGGAAACTAATGCGGTTCGTTTTTCTACCGTTCACTCCGCCAAAGGACTTGAGTATCCTATAGTAATAATTCCCGATATAGGTAAAAAGTTATTAAATGAAGGTCAAATACCTACTTTTTTTGAAGAGCCCGGATGGGGACTTGATCTAAAATTACCTGGAGGGCATGGCTGTTCTTCAAGGTATGATGAGTGGGTCACACAATATCAAAAGAATTTGATTGAGGAAGAGGCACGTGTTTTCTATGTAGCTGTAACAAGAGCGGAACATGTTGTGGGTCTGATCGGACATGGTTCAAACAAGCCTAACCCAGTAGGTAATGAATACTGGTCGTGGAAAGATGAAGTATTAATGGCAAGACCCTCACTTAGATCACTTGGAAGTAGAATTGTAAAAATTGACTAAAAATTAGGGCAGGCTCAAGTGGCCTGCTATTTTTTTAGTTGTTTCGAAACGAATCTTGTAAATTGACTTCTCTTTAAACGATAAACACAAGTATTTCTGTTATAAAACACACAATAATTGACTAAGGGAGAGTATTTATGAGTAGATCGGTACATACAGCCATTGGTGAATATCTCGTGCTTGCTGAGTTACTTAAGAGAGATCATGAAGTTTATCTTGCTCATGGACCTACTCAGACTGAGTGGGATATTGTCAAATGTACAGCTAATGGTGTCAAGCGAATTCAAGTTAAGACGATTAGCTGGCCAAAGCGAAGAACAGTTAATTTAAATCCTGTTACAGAATATGATTATTTGGTCATTGTTTTGCTTAATAAACCAACAACTCCTAATGAGATACGTAATAGTTTTTTTCTAATTATTCCTGCGGATCAGATTGCGCCTTTACTTTCGCCTTATAATGCAAAAAGACAAAATAAACAACGCACCATTTATATCAGTAGTATATTGAGTGATATTCAAACGAGCAATTTAGGGATACACTTAAATAATTGGAATTGTATATTGACGGAGTAAAAGTTGATATTAAGATGATTTTTTTAGAATAATTCTCTGTGAACATTTAAAAATACTAATTTGTTGGGAGGCCCTTTGGTATAAGTCACAGATAAAAACGAAAAAATTCTTAGAGGTGATATTGATGCTTTCCCTGGAGGAATACATTCGGAAGAGAAAGAAGGAAGACCAACTAAACGAATATGACATCGAATCTAGACTGGATAACATGAGGATTTGTGTAAACTACGTATTTGAATACTATAATCAATATCTTGATCTTTCAAAAATAGATGAGACAACAGTTCTTAATAGTGAACGTCTTGAAAAATATAAGAATCAATTACATCAATATGAACCTGAAATCCAAGACTGGTTAATTAGTATATATGATGTTCACGACAAACAACTGAATCGATCGATCATTAGCTTTCTTAAAAAGGATGAGCTTTTCTTCATTCACAATACGGATCAGGAATTTCGAAGTGTTTCATATGATTGCTATGCTCAACTAATTAAAAAGAATCCATATCTAAAAGATCAAACTGAAATGCTCTATTTGTTTATAAAAGATCATCATAGAATGCAAAGTGTTTCAAAGTATGAGTATAATATCAAGTCCATATTATTCAATGAGGAGATTCACGAGTGGATCGAGAAAACTTGGACCAAATATCATGTAAACATGTTGGCTTTTGCTTATGATTGGGTAAATCGTTTCTTTGACAATGAAACGCTATGGGATGTAAAACATAGAATAAAAAGCAACGATGGTTGGCGGAAATATGAGTATGACTACAAACAAAAATACAACTTGTTCAATATAAACTATTTATTTAGAAGAATTGCGAATAAGCCCTTTATGAAAGGGAAGAAGCAATTTTTTGAAATTTTATTGATGTATTATTGGCTCCACGAGATCGAAGGGGATGAAATCTATTGGCAAGAATATTTGGATAAGTCATTGGGAGATAGAAAACCTGAAATTTGTTAAGATATGGTGTGAAAGCGAATAAACATATGAATGATGATTTTAAGGGCTTACTTTTTGATTTAAAGTGAAGTGTTGCTTTAAATGATAACAAGAAATGAGTTGGAGTTTGAGATGAAGTAGATTGGAATAATTGATTAGATTGATTGAAGTAAATCAATCTAATCAATTAATTCATGGATAAGATTTTTAGATAGTATATTCCCAATTAAACTGCTCTGTACGTGCTAGACTATAGCAGCAATCTATTACTTTAATCGCTCGATTACAAAGAAATAGGATATGATGTGCTCATCAATCTTCTTAGCTAAAGTAATGAGTGTTGAATACATTTCCTGAACTTTGCGAAGTGATAGATCAGTAGGAGGCTTTCCATGAGCTATATTATTTCGGATGTCCCTATAACTGTTATAGTCCTTCTCCATCTTCGGATCAAAGGGAAAACATAGTGCTTCTTTTAAGATTTGAGGTATATCTTTTGCTCGTAGATCGTTACGTTTTTCAATGAGCATTTTTACTCCAAATGCGGCGAATAATGTGGAGGGGAAAGGGTATCGCATATTTACCAATTCATCTGTGTACTTTTTGTATTTAAATCTATTTTTTCCCTCGTAAATTTTATGTAATTTTCCATCATAAATCTTTTTTTTCATTGTGGGTGTAATTCTTGCTATTGCTTTAAATACGTTATTTTTTGCGTTTCTTGAAAATTCAGTTTTACCACCATGAAATGCTATTAATTCGTCCATAACCCCGGTAATATAACCTTCGAAAAAACTAAAGACAGACATCCATAAATAGATTGATAGCCGTTTTTCGTAACCTTTCATTAGTTGTTTTAGATTGGGGAGAGTAGTTTTATCATGGACAAAATAATCTGGTTTTGGCACGCTATAATGGGGAACTTGATGTTCTACCCCTTTGATGGTTTTGCTTAGAGATGGTACGGCATAGGAAATCATACAAGCAAAATTCCATAATGAGTCCATCTCATTCTTGAATTTTTTATATGAATCGGTTCTTCTATACATCTTTTCCCCTCATTCTTTCATCGTTTAAATATTATTCTAAGACACAAGTTTAGTATACTTTTGCGAATAACAAAAAACTAGTGCGTCTTATAAATGGACCTTTTGGGGGACGAAATGGGGACGAAAGCTATCATTTACTAGCTCGCAGGAACCAAAAAGAATTAATATAATCTGGAGAAAAGCGTTATAGATCAAGGCTTTATCTTAATTTAACAAATGAAAACAAAGTAGCTTATGCTCCCGCATACGTAGCACGTGGAGACAGTTGTGAGACTTGACCTGAGTTGAGTGTCGAAACACAAAATTTGTCAGCTAATGAGGTTGTAGAGAGTAGCAAAGTCACTAAAGTTGAAGTAACGTCGCAAACTGAAGAGATGGTTCTTGATGAAAACCACTACGAAGATTTAATCGAACGTGGAGCACATGCTAAAGAAGTCTATTTTAAGAGAAAAGCAGAAATTGATGAGTTCTTCGAGTCCCGTTAACAGCATTGATGAGTATCTCTTGAAAACGCCTAGTTCTTAGAACTAGGCGTTTTACAATTTAAATAAGATTAAAAATCGTCAAGTTCAGCCCATTCAAAATCATCATCTGTTAGCTGTCCTTTAATATTCATCTCTTGCACGAAATCGTCAACAGTATTTTTTAATGCTTCTTCGATACTTTTACCTGTTCCCAAACCAAGTACAGCTGGTTCATCATCAAGTCTCTTTACTCCAATATTTGTAATACCATAGAAATCTCCATCTTGTTCCTCAAATATTTTCACTTTGAATCTACCAGATGGAGTTCGTCCGGATCCAGTTTCCTTAATACGGAATTCTGCCACGCATTTGTCAATACCTCTTACTCCATCAATCTTAATATTCCTCCAGTTGGTCATTACTATTATCTCCCTGTTGAGTTCATTTGGTAAGAAATAATTGTACCAGTTAACATTTTAATTGTATCGAAACCTGTTGAAATCATTAGTGCTTTCCTATCAGACTAAATGTTATGAGAGAAAGTAGTCATCAACTTGAAGATGAGCGTTTGCCCCAAAAATGGTCAACTTTTGATTATTGTTTAAAGGTGTTATTTATTGGGAATTCCGAAGTCGCCTAACGAACGGAAAAAATCGTACGCTAATGTGTCGTTGTTCTACCAGCCAGTCGGAGGCCAACAGAACGTTGCTCTGACCCTCTATTCGAATGCATTTTTCATTTAAACTACCATCAATATTGCTATTAAGAAATTTTAAATATTTCCGTACAAGAGCCAAAAGCGGCTCTGGGATTACCCCCAACTTACAGAAAAAAAGCTGAGCACTTAGTCCCAGCTTTTTGGCAGCCATGCATTAGTCGTCCGATTCATCCTGAAGACGCACTATAAAAGGCGTCTTTTTTTCTTACTCATCCTCCTCAATGGGTTGATCCCAAAACGCAATTCCGTCATGCTCAATAAGTTGTTCCAGCAACTCTATGAACGTCAGGTCTATGTCGATAGTATCGTCTGGTAGTATCGATCCAACCCATGTAAGGTAACCTTTGCCACTATGTATTCTGTCTTGATCCACACATATACAGCTATTTGAGTTATCGCTCCAAACGATAGGATAGTAAGGATGGTCGATGCTGTAGGTTTTCCAGTACCCAATGACGAGTTCGGTACTTAGCACATCATAACCCCCAGAGTTATGATTGGCGCTCTTGAATAGTGTTGCACTTTTGTAGTGGCTTAAAAAACTGACATAATCCTCTGGTAACTCAAACGATTTTAATTTCTCCTTTGTATCTGTGATAGACTCGTTCGAGATGTAGAATGTAAATTGATATTCCTCGTTTTTGATATGCACGTTACCGTCTACACTTGTCTTACTTCCCTTGATCTTACTAATGAGGGCTTCAAAAGGATTACTCATACGATCACATCCTTCAATGAGAGTAGGGACTGTCAATTGAATGACAGTCCAATTTTACACTAGTTTCATCGATAATTTCTCCACCAATCAGTGACATCACATAATACAGGATGTTAGAGTTGCTGTTCGGATATCTGATAAGAGGAATCAAATTACTCTTATCATTCGATAGGGCATTACTCGCTTTACTGTTACAGTACCAATATTCAAGAAATAAGAAAAACCCGTCTCCTTAAAACAGGGACGGGTTGACTATTTCTTGAATGCATTCTGGCATATTGTTTTTTGGACTTCCAACCATTGTTGATACAGGGTGTACTCTAAATGAACAAATCATGCAGGACAATAGCTCTATTTTCCAAATATTTACATACAAACACTCTTTCTGTAAAATATAGGGAGCTTGATGTTTCTTTTGTTATTGCTAAGGAGGAGTAGGTTTAATATGCAGGAAGGCAAAATAGTTCAACGATCATTACGTTCGGAAATTGAACATCACCTAAAAGAACGTGGTTACACACTGACTAAACTTGGCGAGATAACGGGTATTAATCAGGGAGTACTGAGCGACATCTTGAATCGAACTCCTTCTCGGGCTATGACGATTGGTCATCTAGACGCGCTTGCGGTAGCTTTTAAACAGGCTCTTGGATGGTTGTATGAGCTGTATGTAACGGAATGTTTCGTCGAGGGAAGAGTGTCTCGTTCACGAGTTGTTCCCTATCTGGTTCGATGCGCAGAAATTGGCAGACAAGATTGCATCGAGTTAATTGTCCCTAACCTCTTGGAAAATCAGAAAAACCTGTCCATTCTGTTTTCGGTGGCAGAGAAGCTTTTTGCAACTGGGAAACGAGAGGAGTCAATCCCGTTTTACCAGCTTGTAATTGATGCTGAAAAAGACAGCCATGGTGATCGTTTTGTAATGTCTCAGTATCGGCTTTTTCGTGCGGCACAGGGAGGAACTGATTCAGAGAAAAAATGGGAGGCAGTCATCCGTTTTAACCCTTATCGAAAGAGGTTGCCAGAAAATCATCAATTAGACGCGCTGCTACAGTTAGCAAACGTCTGCTTTACACTCCACAATTGGAAGGAGGTAGAACGATATGCAGATGAGTTAAGAGAGTTAGCAACTATAATCTACAATGAGGAAGTACAAAGATGGGAAATTGATGGTGTGGGCGGAATACTTGAAACAGAACGCCATCTCGTTGTTTATTATGGACAAGGATTCTTACTAAAAGGACTCGCATTACAATTACAAGAGCGATATGAAGAAGCGATCAGTTGTGTTCAAGAATATGCGGAACTGGGATGGTTTAAATTCCGTGATGAACTTGCTGAAATGGAAATTGAAAAGTTTCGAGGGTGGGCAAAAGCGAATCACTACACGTTGAATCTATTAATGGGGCGTACAGAACTACTTTCTGAGTACGTAAATCATCTAGCCAATAACCCACCAGAAATTTTGGCGGGTATGTTTACCATTATGGAGACGGCCAATCGATTCGGACTATCTGTAGATGACGTTGTGGAGCGTTTTTCTAAGGATATCGCTTGCTTTCAAGACTATGAAGATCCTTTTAGTCTTACCCGTCATCTTCATTTTCGGTATCATATAGCGATCTATCAGCTTCATAAGGGGCGAATTTCTGAAGGTATTACAGAAACACTACGCTGCCTTGCTTTAGCGAGCAAGATGAAGGAGCAAGAAAAGTTCCAAAGCTGTGTCGCTATGTTCTGGAAATATCGACATAGTGCTTCTGATCAGCAGATAAATGATTTTCAAAACATTTTGGAAGGGAGAAAAAAGTAATGCGAAATATGTTACTGCTACTTACTGTCCTATTCGGACTATCTCACGGAATGGTTATACCAGATCATCAAGAGGTACGAAACGGTCATCACGTAATTATTAAGTATACCCATGGTGCAGGAGGCTAAGCTGTAGAAAAACACCCGAAAGGGTGTTTTTTATCATTCAAAATTTTTCAAAGGTCCGTTTACTGAATGTTGGTATATAGTTATAAATGTACATAAATTAATGTACATAAATGTAAAAAAAGGAGGTGAAACCCATAGGAGCTATTGCATATAAAAAGGGCGTTCCTCCCCATTGCCAGGTTAAAGGAACGCCCGCAGGAGGAGCAGTTAAAGCTCCTATAAGTAAATGTACCACGCTACTCTTAGATCGGGAAGGAGGAACTTATCAAGAAATAGATCATTTAAAGAACATTGTGGAACAATTGCGGGAACAACTTGTGCAATTGTATATAGAGAAGAATGATTTGTTGGATGATAAAGTCGTGGAATTAAGCCAGCAATTGGATCAATACATTCTAGTAATTCAATTAAAAATGATGAAAAAAGAATAAGAGTGAGATGCTAATTCTTACTTTATCGAAAGGAATGAATTAAATGAACTTTAAAAGAGTAATATCGTTTGGATTGTTATGCTTACTATTGGTTTTTGGTAGTTCTACTACAACTTTGGCACAAGAAAACTCTTCAACATTTTTGGAAAATATTAAATTAGAGGAGATTGGTAACCACTCAGATATTGAAGATTACATTAGAGAGCAAGGATTTGAACATCTATTAAGCACTGGAAACGAAAAGTATAATTTCCTATCAGAACAGTTTGATTTTACTGAGATGGAAAAACCTTTAATCCTGCGTGAAATTAGTGATAGTGATATTGAAGAGATAGTGAATGAATTAGGGTTGAAAATGCCTGAACCGCAAGAAATTACTATCGAGGAAAACTTGCTAGTAGAACGCTCACCAGATAATGCAGTTAGTAACGTGTGGTACCTTGCATACAGTACGACTGGTTCTGATTTTTCTGTTGATATTCTAAATGTTGGTAGGGATAAAATTGATTCGATTTCTGGAACCTTAATAAAATATAATAAACAAAGACAAGATTGGCGGTTCGATAGTCACATTAGATTCGACAAAAAAGGAGTTGGTACTGGTAACGTATTTAAATGGATACAAAGCAAAGAAGCTGTTTCTGATTATTTTGAATATGATATAACCGTAATTGAGGATGGAACAACTTGGATATATAAGAATAAAGTTGGCGACAACAAATTTACTTGGCAAAGATATAACTTCGATGCTAGTGCCTATAGTTCAATGGATGCTTTGGGAGGAGAAAGACACCACATCGTTGCAGCTAGCTCATTGGAGAAAGCTGGTTTTCAAAATACTGGACAGTTTCCTGCTGTTAGAATGATGTATGATGACCATGTAAAAACGCCTAACTGGGGAAATTACAGTTCTTCTCAAAGATTTAGAGAGTTAGAAGTGAGTTATATGAATGACAAAGATTATATGGGCTTACTTAAATTTGAAGTCAACGGTTTAAAAGGAGTAAATGACCCCGAAGGGAAATATAATAACTTAGCAGATAAGTATAACGACTATATTGTTGCGGCATCCTACTTGGCACTACAATTTTGGGGTGTAAAGTAACATAAAATTAACATTAATCTGAACACAGCCTTACTCTTCAAATAGTTTAAGGTTGTGTTCAGATTTTCCATTACCAAGATACTAGGGGGATAATATGAAAAATTTAATTATTGAGGAAGGACACTCAATAGATGTAATTAAGCTTGGAATGACTAAAGAAGATGTCGAGAGATATGTTCAGTTGAGTAAGAATGATTCTATTGAAGGGCATTTTTATGAAGATGTTCAATGCGAATATGATGAAGATGGAAAAGTGTCCCACATTCATATCTCCAATTCATTGAAAAACTATTACTATTGTTTGTTTAGAGGTATTGATGTGTTTAATACGAAAGCAAGCAAGCTCGTAGAAATACTAGATAAGATTTCACAGTTCGATAGGAATGAAGATGCTTCTTTAGGCTACTCATATACATTTCCGCAATTGGGATTGTCCCTTTGGAGAGGAAACGTACTTAATGATGAGGATTTAGAAGCAGATTGGTTTAAAGAACTTAAACCAAGTATACAAGAGGATGAGATAAAGAATTTGTATTTTGAAACTGTAAGTATTTATTCGATTTCTAATTCTCCAAAAGAGTGAACTTGCTGCGTTTTCGGTGCATAAAAAATCCCCCTCTGTTCTTCTGATACCAGCTTAAGGCAGGGGCTTATTAGTGTAGTTCATTGTTGCTCTTGAATCTAGTTGGAAGTTTAACTATGTTTCAATTGCTACCGTCCGAAAATATAGGTTTCTTATTTCATCTTGTTGGTTACTAAGAGACATGTCCTTAAACCATTCTTGTTCGAAATCCTCTTCCTTTCGAATAATAGGTCTCCAGAGACGCATACCAATTTGCGGAAATATATACAGTCCCCAGTGATCTCGGTCATAGGGGGATATTTTATCAATTTCTTCGACCAATTTTTCTACCTTGATATTAAAAACATCCAACCCTTTAAATGAGCACGTATAACTATTTTCTGTATCCGAGGTAACTTCCATAAAATTTGCTTTCCCGTCGGCACTGTACTCTATGTGAAAGAAGGGGGCAGATTCACTCTGTAGAGTAAGCTTGAATGAGTGCTTCCACATCTTCCTTACAACTAGACAACAAGAGAAGTCCCTCTGAAACGTTGATGTATCAAGAGTTTCGATATTAAAAATGGGGTGTCTCTCAGTCGAAAAAATCGACTTTTGAAACAGCCCCTTCTTTATTTCCACTTACCAAGTCCAAAACTCTGTTCCTTGTGCAATGATTAATCTTTCTAACCAAGTTTCAAAAGTCATATTTAAGTAAAAACCTTCTGAGGTTGAAACATCATCATGATTAAAACACACTAAATAGTTGTTTTGACCAGCCTTCACTCGATTTGAATCAATAAAGATGTAATCACCATTGTTGATGGAGACAGGATACCAATGTTTAGGCATATAATCTAAGTGACTATTCTTAATTTCATCCAGACTCAGTAACTCATATCCTCCACCATACCTTACACCTGCGAATAGCCATGCCCCATTATGGATTAGGAGAAATTTCTTATAGTCAGCTGGTAAGTGCCATTGAGTGTCTCTTAAAAACTCTTCAATCATTTCTAACGTGGCAGGGGAGTTAAATGTAAATTTTGTTGGATATACTAAACCCTCCCATTTTTGCACTAACAATTGATTGTTTGCATCTAGTCGTTTTTTTAACCCATCCAACGCCAGTTGAGATAAATTGTTCTTCAAAGAGAATCACCCACTAAAATTAATAGTCATCACCAGATGGAACATATTTGCCATAACTAGCCCACCAAGGAGTAACCTCATTTTGGTGGAATTTTTTGGGTAAAGGTATTAAGTTATCATAGCTGTTATCCCCACCATATGCAAGCGGAATAATATGATGTATGTCCACACTACTCCAATTGAAATCTGGAACCCCATATTTATTCTCATACCAATAAATATATTTTTCTCTCATATTAGGCTCTCTAGGCTCTCTTTGATTATTAGGAACCCAAGCGAGATCAGCTTCATCAGGCTCAAGCATTTTTATTCTACTATGCTCGTCTCTATACTTAGGGTATTCGATCCCCTTTTTGTTAAGCAAAAATTCTTTTCCTACTTTATGGTCTGCATCGCTATACCCATCGCTCCATGTCGCTACCGCACATGTGGAGTGTACAGTGTTGTGGGCAGCATAGAGTCTTTACAAAACTTCATGAGGACTTTCTCTATTAAAGCCCATGTGGTATAGGGCAAAGCAATCTGAGAAGCATCCGATAACGACTGTTCATTTAAATGAGCAATAAGAAAAAGCAAAACGGCTGAACTCCTCAATAAAAAGGATTTCAGCCGTTTCTTTTCCCAACTAATTAAACGTAATACCACCAGTCGGGTTTAATGTCGTTCCGCCAATCTCAACTTTAATTTCACTAGATAATGGAACATTGTGTTCATCAATAACGGTTCTCCACCACTCCCAAGCAAGGCCGGTGCATTCTTTCGCAAAAATCCTTATGTTTTTTGCATTAGGTGGCAGAGGAATGACTGTAGTGAAGGGAGCTGTTCTGTCTTGGTTGCTTCCTTCCCACGTTTTATGTGTGAGTACTTCTTCCCCATTTTCATCAAAGGAAACTTCATCCCAAGATACATCAAATTGAGCGACATACCAGCCATAATGACCAAGCGATATTTTACCTTTCGAATATTCTGTAGCCGTAGTCTCAATATAATCTGTATTGTTATGTACGGCAGCAATTGCATTATCTTTTAAGAAAACACTTGTATAGGAGATTGGATATGCTGGGTTCTTTAGGCTAAATTCCGCATTATCTTTGATGATATTCCGGATTTCACTAAAATCTTTTGTAACGACCTTGTTATGCTCTTGTGAATCTCCGCCTAATACGACAGCGGTAAAGGAGCTGTCTTCATAAATATCCTTGTACTCGGCATTCGTTTCGACATTGGCAGTATTCTGAAGCAAGGCTTTGAATGCTGCTTTTACGTCTTTGCTCTTAGAGGTTGTTTCTAATTTTACATAAATGGTTCTACCGTAAGCGACATTTGAAACCATAACAGGTGGGGATTGATCACTGACCCCTTTACGCTTTAAATCTTTGAAAGTAACACTATCATCAAAAAGATCGGATGGATCGTTAGGCAGTTCCGCACTTACCGTATAAAATATTTGTTTATATGCCGCGACCATCACTTTTTTCTCTCCATTAGCAATCGCATGAAAGTCAATTCCTAAAGTAGAATCAAGATATTTCGCGTTAACATTCAGAGCGCTACCAATTTGAGATTTGCTATAAACCATTGATTCTGCATACTGCAATCGCGCAGGTAAAGTATGCGTTCCTGAATACTCATCGCTCCATTTAGAAACAAGCTCATCTACTGCTCCAGACACATTCCCGTATGTTGGATTATCCACAGTAATTGAATTTTCCTTTTTCAAACCTGGCAAATCAATACTAATCGTCAAAGGTTTTCTTGGTACGAGTAATACACTCGGTTTATTTTCTGTAAAAGCTTGATTGGCAAGTTGTAATGCTCCTGGGTAAGTGCGATTAGTCATAGAATCAATAATGGAAATATCGACTGGAGAAGTTGCAAGTGACTTTTTCTTACGTTCTACGACGATAAACTTACCATTTGGATGGATTCCTTCTTTTGGAACAAAACTATCTATCTCATCACCGCTAACTGCTAAAATTTCGTCATTATCATAGTCTAAGTCTGCTATACCGGTATTAATATCATCGGCGTTGCTTGTTTCACTGACTACACTAGAATCAACTGTTTCGGCAAAGGAGATAACTGGATAATTTACAGTAGCGAAAACAACAGATAAACTAGCGATTACTTTTAAAATTCTAGTATGATTTCGAATTCTCATAAGATGTTCCCCTTTGAGATGTGAGCATAACGTCAATCATTATACTCCCATTAAATATATTTTTTGGAATACTAACTATATCGGTAGTTTCCGAAATAATCTTTAGATTGAAGCAGAAAAGTACATTCTTAGTATCGAGAGAATTGGGGTTCTTTTGTGCCTTGATGAAAAAAACTGCCCCTTTCTTCGCTTTGGGGGCAGTGTAATGTCTGGGCTATTTTCTTCTATAAAATTAAAAAGTATTATATACATTTTCACATTCTTTCGCGGTCGGCTCATAAAAACAATGAAGCTTGTATCGTCCTACGTGCGGCTGATTATACCAGGTCGGCGGACAAGGTAGGGGATTTTGCGCTGTTCCCGGACGAAAATACCAGAGGGAGAATTTGCCCGGCCAATGCCGCTCCCCATTCACAGCCCGTCGTGCCAGACGGCGTTCTTTATCTCTAGACCTTTGGTAGTACATACCATGTTGCAGAGCTTCAAACGCATGCGGCTGGTTGATCATTTGGGGAATTGTCCGTATTCCTTTAAAATCGGAGCAATTCGCTCTTATTCGATTAATACCAACATTCCCCACAAGGAGCATACCCATTTCGCCTTCACCCACAGCTTCTGCTCGTAGCAACCTTGCCAACATGTCAATATCACTATTCCTGGCTTTTACGACTGCCATCGGCTCACCTCTTTAGATTGTTC
Source organism: Brevibacillus sp. MS2.2 (assembly GCF_013284345.1). NCBI lineage: Bacteria > Bacillati > Bacillota > Bacilli > Caryophanales > Paenibacillaceae > Brevibacillus > Brevibacillus sp. MS2.2. The sequence continues at coordinate 196,319 of NZ_JABSUZ010000002.1, read as the reverse complement.
TAGGCCTATCATATTGTAGATGGAACGGATATGTTACGCTTTTCAACCAATAGAAAAAGCCGCCCCCTCGCAGATCAGTGCACAGAGCGATACCCATTTGCGCATAAGCAGCCATCAGTTTGAATACGCCAATAACAATCCCAAACGCAAAAGCAAGAGGACTGTCTTAAGTAGAAATTGATCTTCTACCTAAGACAGTCCTCCTTTTTGACTTCAAAGTCATCAGTCCTTATTTCCAATTGAGGGATACGGTGTCAAGCGAAGGAGATCTTCCCGGCTTTTTGACAATTTCGATAGCGGGATATGGTATGCCATTTCGATAATTTTGCTTGCGACCTCAGCGCCGTTGGTAGGGATAAGACGAAATCTTTTTTGAATGGCCTCTTTATTTGCTAATGCATGCTCAATATTTGGTACAAGCTCTTCCGGTTCCTGGATCGATACCTTATCACTATTGGCTATTTCGCGTAGCATATCTATTTTTTGCTCGCGTTCTGCATCATCTGGCGGAAGGAAAAGCAAGGGGGTTCCTGTAGAGATGCAATCTCCTAAAATGCCCATACCCGGTTTGCTAATGACCAGACTGGCCGCCTGTACAAGGTTTTTGCCATTCGGGATGAGAGGGGCTTTGATGATTCTTTCATCGAATGGGTAATCTTCATCTGCCAATTGACCAGCTACGACAAATCGATAGCGGCTGGCAAGCGAGTTGATTTGATCGTACCACTTCACGATCTGTTCATAACGGTTAGCGAGTCCGCCACCCATGTGAACCAGAATAAATGACTCGTTCTTCTGAAGGCCTAACATGCGTCTTACTTCTTCCGGGGACTGGCTGATTTCCCTGGTGATTAAAGGAATAGGGATATAGATGCAGTTCATTTGCGGATGGGTCTGCTTAGGTGGTATAAGATTCATGTGCAGAAAGATATCGGATTGATTGGCGATTTCTACAATGCGGTTTTTGTATTCCTGCATCGGGGCTGAATCATTTTTATCGATGATAAAGTCACTGTGATAGAGGGTCACGAGCTTTGTGTTTTCACTGACTTTTCCCTCACTGCGAAATCGAGGCACATCGGAGCGCCAATCATTTATTAATAGTGTGGTTTGTTTACCATCCTCGAATTTTTTGGATTTAAAGGCTTTTAATTGGACGTCATTGTGCAGGTTTTTCGATAAATAGCCATGTGTTTCCCGAAAGGCAAACACGTGAATGGGAAGATGGTGGTGCTGCAATTTTTCCGTTATGCTAATGCATCTACCGAGATGGCCCATACCTCTGCCAACCACAAAGGAGATCATATTTCATCACCCTTTTAAATAGGTACTTTCTTGTTCCCAGTTTGGAGCTTGGACAAATTACCCCCATACCCGCACTTGGGGGATAAGGTCACTGCCGAATTCGAGCCGTGCTCACAGCGCTTATATATTTTATGGGGATGGTTGGAACATGCTCTAGTCGTATAACGGTTTTCTGATCGCTCACAGAAAAAAGCCGCATCAGCGGAAGTCTGCATCTGTGAATTGTGCTCCCATCTAGAAATAATTGGGTATTTTCATCACACAAACCAACGCTGTCCATGAATAGTGTGTATATATAGCTCAATAAGGATATGGGGTGGGAGAATAGTGGGCACGATTCATATTGTAACAGCCGTTAATGATGGTTTTGCTATACATCTCGCAGTCATGTTATATTCCCTTTTTGAAAATAAGGTTTCGAAAAACCCAGTCATCGTTCACGTCATTGACAGCCAAGTCTCTGGGAAAAATAAATCCATCTTAACGAAAACTGTGAAACGATTCCATGCTCAAATCAAATATGTAACTATTGATCCGACCCTATATGATGGATTCCTCGTCCGTGATCATCTTACTCAAGAAACTTATCATCGAATTTCTATTCCCGACCTGCTGGACAAAGAAGTTGAAAAAGTGATTTATTTGGACAGTGATATCGTTATTAAAAAAGACATCACGCCATTATGGAACACAAAAGTTGATCAATATTTCCTTGCAGCGGTGATGGATTCTTGGCAAGGGTTAAACAAGTTAAGACATGCCGATCTGGCTATTCCTGATGGCTGTGATTACTTTAATGCGGGAGTATTAGTCATGAATTTGAAAAAATGGAGAGAGCATAACATCACAAAAAAGATTATGGATTACATGAAAAAGAACCAAAGTATTATTCGTTATCCCAGTCAAGATCCGATGAATGCGATTCTTCATGATAATTGGCTTCAACTTGACACAAAGTGGAATTATCAGTCCAAACATCTTTATAAAAGCAACCTGCGAATAGACCCGGCCATTATTCACTACACAGGGGAAGATAGCAAACCGTGGTTGAGTAAAAAGCACCCGCTTCGAGAGGAATATTTTCACTATCTCAAAAAAGTAAAGAAGTTAAACTCCTTGTAGGCTTTGGGCTTTCGGGGCTTTCCTAATTAAATAAAATGGATGGAAATCCCTTCACATGGAGAAATGATGGCTGGAGGGATTTTTGTGTTTAAAAAACTCGTGGGTGTACAAGCCGTTTCCTGAAATCATTTGGAATAGAAGGATTTATGCACAATACTAAACATCTTCATATAAAATATTGAACAAATTATGAAATATTTGGATTTTAACCATTTTCACCAGCCATCTGACCTATAATGAAATGGAAACATTTTCTAATTGGATATTCTTTTGGAGGTGGAGTGAGTGGCACGCGTATTGTATGTTACGATTCCAGCAGATGGTCACGTGAATCCTACATTGGGATTAGTGAAGCAGCTAGTCGACAACGGAGAAGAAGTCGTCTATATGTGTTCAGAAGAATATCGGGATAGGCTTGCCCAGACTGGGGCGCTGTTCCGCGCTTATCAAATGGATGAACAAGTATCTCGTGATTTAGGTTTTAACCCAACAGAATTCAGACACCCTCTTCATTTCAACGATTTTATGCTGCGAGGTATTATTGAACCCCACATTCCCGAGATTCTCAGGCAGATAGAAAACGAATCATTTGATTACCTAATTTTTGACTCCTTGTTTGGGTGGGGAGGGGCGATTTTAGGGGAGAAGTTAGGAATCCCGACGATCTGCTCCGTAACCAATCTGGCCTTTGCTGAACCGCTCAGCCAAATTGTTGAAGTGTTTCATGCAAGTGATGTAGATGTGGATGCACTTTATGAACGAGTGACACAGACTGCACAGAGCATCGCTCGTGTATGCAACGTAGCCGTCCCTGCCATTGAGGATATTACCCGTCAGTATGGGGACATGAAGATTGTCTTTACCAGCCGTGAATTCCAGCCAGATGCTGACAAGCTGGACGAGAGCTACATTTTTACAGGACCTTCGATTACTTCGCGTCCTGATGCTCCTTCGTTTCCGTTTGAAAAGCTTCGCTCTCCACACAATAAGATCGTATACATTTCCATGGGCAGTATTCTGACCAAAGATGTGGAATTGTACAAAATGTGCTTTGCCGCCTTTCAAGATATTCCGGCTCAATTCGTACTGTCTTGCGGAAGAGACACGGAGCTGGAGTCGTTCGTAGACCATATTCCACCCAACTTCATCGTTGAACCGTACGTTCCGCAACTGGAAGTGCTCCGGCAAGCCGATGCTTTTATTACACATGCTGGCATGAACAGTACGAGTGAGGCTCTCTATTTTCATGTGCCACTCGTCATGATTCCACTAAGCTCTGATCAACCGATTGTAGCGAAGCGGGTGGAGGAGTTAGGGGCGGGGATTACGTTAGATAGAGGGCAGCTTACACCGACAGCTTTGAAGGATGCATTGATGCAAGTGTTGAACGAATCCACCTACAAAGAGCGTGCGATACAGGTAGGGGACTCCTTGCGTAACGCTGGCGGATACCAAGAAGCTGCAAGACGTATCATGTCTTTGTATTCCGTGCCGAATTAAAAATAAAAAAGCTTCTTGCCTCATCATCATGAGCGGCAAGAAGCTTTTTTGACTATAATTTCTTCCAAATGTTGAAGTTGAGCCATGCCTCTTGCCTGCTTTTAACTCGTCCTTGACTGTGATTTTTCGAGGAATTTATATGTGAGCAGGTGGTGTTATTTGGGTGACGTAGTGTCATAATAGAAGGATGATAGTCAGAAGGAGATAGATTTAATTGAATAAAACGGAAATGAAAAACGAGCTTCCACCAAACTTTGAGGAATTAAAGAAAGCGGCTAATCGAACATCGAATTGGAGAGAGCGTCTAGAGGCTGTTGAAGAACTGGGACAGTGGAAGCATGAGCAAACGATTCAATTACTGACGCGTATCGTGGAAACCGATACGGTGTACAAAGTGCAAGAGGCTGCTTTTCATAAGCTCAAAGCATTTGGGGTAGGTGTTCGATTACCTGCTCAGAAAAAAGGCGACTTGATCAAAGGCGCAACGAAAGCCTTGGTAAGAATTAAGAAAAGCTTGCCCAAAGATCATACGTTCGAGGAATTCAAAGAGAAACTGCAAAAAATGAGAAGTGATATCTATGATACGTACGAGGGTGAAAAAGGTGCTGATTTTGATCAGTGGCTTGAAAACACCTGGGCGTCGTTATAGAAAAAAAGCAGTAGAGATGGAATGAGTGGCAAAGGAAGGGGATCACGCCCCTTCTTTTTTTGTTTCAATGAAATGTAAGAATTACCGATATAAGTAAAATGGTGCGATGATTGCGAAATACTTTCACAGGGAGTAGAGTAATGACATGACAATTCCAAATCATGTAACATTTGAATGCTGCACAGAGAAAATAGACATTCAAGATATCGAAGAAGTAGAAAGTGCAATGGGGATCCGATTTCCAAGGGATTTCGTAGAGTGTATGCTTGAGAATAATGAGGGAGCTCCTACTCCCTGCGGCTTTGATTACGGGGAAGTAGAAGGGAAAGTATTTAATACATTCTATAGCCTTAGTAGTAGGGTTGGGAAATACTATATTCTAACAGCATATGACGATGTTAAGGAATGTCTACCTGACGGAGTATTTCCTATTGGATACGATGCTAGCGGTGGTCAAATTTGCTTCGACTACATTAATGGAAAGAATGCAGAACCGATTGTTGTATTTGTAAATCACGAGTTTATTGTTACAATGGAAGATCTTTCTGAAGATGAACTAGAAGAAAAATCTCTCGAAGAATGGCAAAGAGAAACCATCACGCCAGTCGCCTCATCATTTACAGACTTTTTATCGAAGTTGTATGAATGAAAATACCTTAACTAAGGAAAAGCTTCGCGGACATAAATCAACCGCGAGGCTTTTCCTCATACTATTTACGCCGACTGTATTTGAGAGTTCTAAATAAATGTGGACTAATAACACTTCATACATTAAGAAGAAGCCCTACACCACTTTTTGAGAGTGCAGGACTTCTTCTTTTGCTACTTATTTCAAATCCTTACCGACTTTGATCACATACATCTGCGTCGGATTGCTGTTGATTTTAATCTTACCCTTCTCATCATAGCCATCTACGCCGAAATCATTGTCATTCACAATGGCAATCGTTTTATTATCTACAATCGCTAGCCCTTCCAGCTTTTCATGCGGATAATTCAGCTTGGCTACATCCACCAGCAATTCCTTGGAAACCGGCACAATTCCTTTTTCTTTCACTTGGGCAACACTGAGTTTTTCGAAGTCATGCTCACTTGTTGACGTACCGAGCAAATTGGTTGCTTTCGAAAAATCTGCTTTGTAAATACGCTTTAGCTGTGCGTCTGCACCGGCATTTTTGTCTCGTTCGTCAATCAGCAAAACATCCTGACTGAGTGCGGCCAAGTCGCTGATGACGACGTCTTTCTGTTTCACTTTCACGAAGTCTTTCGCGTTCTCTGCGATGTACATGTACTCGCCGACGACTTTTTTGGTGGCGAGATCCATCTTTAAAATGCGCAAATTACGGGAAGCTTCGCCTGTCTTTTTATCAGGGAGTGCCATTGGACTTTGGATCGAAGTATACAAGAACTTGCCGTCTGGCGAGATGGTGATACCTTCGAAGCCACGGTTTGCAATGCGTTTGGAATACACGGCTGGCAGTGTATCAAAAATCTCCATCTTTGCACCTGCGGCAAGCAGGGCTTCTTTGGTGCCCTTTGGTACATAGCGGCCCAGGATTGTGCCGTCACGTTTTACTTGAATGATGGATGGGCGGTATTCGTCGGATAACCAAAAGGTATCGTCGACCGGGTTGTAAGCGATGCCTTCCAAATCCAGACCGTCTGGATCGTAACTAATCTTTTTTGTTCCCGTCACATCGTAGGGAACTTCATCAGAGCCAGCGAGGTTCGGCAATCCACTAATATAGGTAGTTTTCGTAAAAGAGTTGATCTTGCCTTGTGGCAAACGCAGCTTGATGGTTTCCAAAACATGAATGTTTCCATTCTCCACTTTGATTTTGTACAAGCGTGGTGTGTAGTTTTGGTCAGGGAACGTACGCAGCTCGTCCTTGCCATATTGCCCATTTGGTCCACGGTCAGCCAATGTATAAAAGATAGAAGGAGGATCGTTAGGAAGATGCACCAGACCAGAGAAGCCGCCTTCTTTAATACCTTCAGCGAGCGCAGGAGGATTTTTCCATTCATGAATTTCGGCTACAACGGGTGCTCCTGTTACATTTTGAGTTGCACCTGCTCCTTGTGTTCCGATCAAGGATAGAGCCGCAATTGTTGCGATCAGCAAGCTTTTCTTTTGAAAGTGAAACTTCATGATATCCCTCCGAATAAAAAAACGACGTAATGAACCGCTTTTGTTAGACTACCCGATCAGTATTGGGGAAATGTGAAGCTAAAATGATGGTTTTGTAAAAACTACCAACAAACTAATGAATTCTGAATAATCATAAAACAAAATTGACATACTCTCTTTTGATCTTATAAAATGCAAGGAAGGATTGAGGACTAGCTATAGCTGAGGAGAGATGAGCATGTCGTTGACAGAACAGACGAAAAAGGGATATTTCGGGGAGTTCGGAGGAAGCTTTGTGCCTCCGCAATTACAGGAAGTATTAGATTATTTAGCTGAACAATTTGAAAGGTATAAAGATGATGAGGAATTTATCGAAGAGTACAAGTATTATCTGAAAGAATATATTGGTCGGGAAAATCCGTTGACGTTTGCTCGTCATTTAACCGCAAAGCTCGGCGGTGCCAAAATTTATTTAAAGCGAGAAGATTTAAACCATACGGGTGCTCACAAGATCAATAATGTCATCGGGCAAATCCTTCTGGCAAAGCGAATGGGTGCACAGCGTATTATTGCCGAGACGGGTGCAGGACAGCATGGAGTTGCTACCGCGACGGTTTGCGCGATGTTTGGCATGGAATGTGTGATCTATATGGGCGCGGAGGATACGAAAAGACAAGCATTAAATGTATTTCGCATGGAGCTTTTAGGGGCAAAAGTGGTAGCGGTGTCCAAAGGGCAAGGCAGACTGAAGGATGCGGTTGATGAAGCGCTGAATGATTTGGTTCAAAACTACCAGAACACGTTCTATTTATTGGGATCTGCGGTTGGCCCGCACCCGTTTCCTACGATGGTAAAGTATTTCCAAGCGATTATCAGTGAAGAATCCAAACGACAGATCTTAGAAAAAGAAGGTCGTTTGCCGGATGCGGTTATCGCTGCTGTTGGCGGTGGCAGTAACGCGATTGGAGCTTTTGCCCATTATATAGAGGAACCATCCGTACGACTGATTGGTGTTGAGCCTGATCAGGCACCTACGCTGACTAAAGGGGTTCCAGCCGTCATTCATGGTTTTAAATGCCTGGTGTTGCTGGATGAGAATGGGGAACCTCAAAAAACGTATTCGATTGCTGCCGGATTGGACTATCCTGGTATTGGCCCAGAACACAGCCAGCTAAAAGTAAGTGGACGAGCGGAATACTACACGGTGACGAATGAAGAAGTATTGGCGGCTTTTCAAGAACTATCGAGAACGGAAGGGATCATTCCCGCCTTGGAAAGTGCTCATGCTATTGCCTATGCCTTGCAGTTGGCTCCCACTCTTTCCTCGGAGCAGATCCTGATTGTTAACCTTTCAGGACGAGGTGACAAAGACGTAGAGCAAGTATTCCATCTGTTAAACAAATAAGTGGTTTAGAGGCTATCACGAAAGTAGATTTTCTGCTGGAGGATAGTCTCTTTTTTATCCTTTAGTTGTGTTGTTCATAATGGTTATATATTTTTTAGTGAAACTTTAGTATTATTTTTTGAAGGGTTCCAAATAATAGTGATTTACATGTACTTTTTACAAGTTCAAGTATGAGATTGGAGATCATAATGATGAAGAAAAACATTTACTTTAATCATGATGGCGGCGTTGATGATTTAATTTCTTTATTCTTGCTGCTCCAAATGGACAATGTGAATCTGACGGGGGTATCTGTCATTCCAGCGGATTGCTACTTGGAACCAGCGATGTTTGCAAGCCGGAAAATCATTGATCGTTTTGGGAAAGGCGGTTTGGATGTAGCAGAGTCCAATTCCCGCGGGAAAAATCCCTTTCCAAAGGACTGGCGCATGCATGCATTTTATGTAGACGCACTGCCCTTGCTCAATGAATCAGGAGAAGTGATTACGCCAGTAGCAGACAAGCCTGCGCATCTTCACATTATTGAAACGCTGCGTGCAACGGAAGGGAAAACGACCTTACTGTTTACCGGTCCTTTGACTGACCTTGCGCGTGCATTGGATATCGATCCAACTATCGAAGAAAAAGTAGAGCGCCTGGTGTGGATGGGCGGAACATTCCGTGAAGAAGGAAACGTGCATGAGCCTGAGCACGATGGAACCGCAGAGTGGAACGTATTCTGGGACCCGGAAGCGGCTGCTCGCGTATGGGAAAGCGGAATGAAGATTGATTTGGTCGCACTGGAGAGCACGAATCAGGTCCCACTGACACTGGATGTTCGTGAGCGCTGGGCAAAAGAGCGCAAGCATATCGGTGTGGACTTCTTGGGTCAATGCTACGCAATGGTGCCGCCGCTCGTACACTTCTCGACCAACTCGACTTACTACCTGTGGGATGTATTAACCACAGCATTTGTTGGCAATAGTGATCTTGTAAAGGTGCAAACGGTTAACAGCATCGTGATTACAGAAGGGGCAAGCCAAGGCCGAACCGTTGAAACGGCTGACGGACGCCCTGTACATGTGGTTTATGACGTAGATCGTGATGCATTCTTTGATTACATGACAGAATTAGCGAAAAAAGCGATCTAGAACAAAGCAAGTCATCTTAGATATCGACACAGCTGGCGATACAGAAAGGATACGTTCATGCAATACATTTGGGGAGTTCTCGGCATCCTGGGCATTTTTTTAATAGCCATTGCGTTTTCGAAAAATCGGAGAGCAATTCATCCGAGAACGGTCATTGGTGCGTTTGCGATTCAGTTTATTTTTGCTTTGGTCGTACTGAAATGGGATTTTGGGAAAAAGTTTTTGGAGTACTTGGCGTCGATCGTACAAAGCATCATTGATTCGACGAATGCCGGAATCCAGTTCTTGTTTGGCGGGATACTCGGTGCACAGAATGCAGGCTTTACGTTTGCCCTGCAAGTATTGCCGATCATTATCTTCTTCTCATCCTTGATTTCGGTCCTGTATTATCTCGGAATCATGCAGTGGGCGACGAAAATTATCGGTGGATTTTTGTCTCGGGTGCTCAAAACGAGTGAAACTGAATCCATGTCGGCCTCTGCAAATATTTTCTTGGGTCCGATTGAAGCCCCACTTGTCGTAAAGCCTTATATTGAGAAAATGACCAAGTCCGAGCTGTTTGCTGTAATGACAGGTGGACTGGCGTGCGTTTCGGGTTCGGTGATCGGTGGGTATGCGATGCTCGGGGTTCCGATTGAGTATTTGCTGGCCGCCGCATTCATGGGAGCGCCGGGTGGTTTGTTGCTTGCGAAAATCATAATGCCCGAAACAGAACAGCCACACAGAGTGAAACATGTGGAAGTCATGAAAGATACAGAGTCCAGAAACGTCATTGACGCGGCTGCCCGCGGAGCTTCAGACGGGCTAAAAGTAGCTGCTGGTGTCGGTGCACTGTTGCTCGCGTTTATTTCGTTGATTTTCTTGCTGAACTCGATTATTGGCTGGCTTGGCGGGTTAGTGGGAATAGAAGCGTTGACGCTTGAGCACATTTTAGGCTACTTGTTCGCGCCGATTGCCTTTATGATCGGGGTTCCATGGGAGGAAGCGCTAAAAGCCGGTTCTTTCATCGGGCAAAAGATTGTCCTCAACGAATTTGTCGCGTACACGGCTTTTGCTCCTGAGATTGCGAATTTGTCGCAAAAAAGCGTTGTGATCATCAGCTTCGCCCTTTGCGGCTTTGCCAATCTGGCTGCGCTGGCTATGGTCATTGGCGGCTTGGGCGGCTTTGCTCCGTCAAGAAGATCAGACCTTGCGGAGATGGGCTTGCGTGCAGTAGTTGCAGCAACCTTGGCGAATCTATTGAGCGCAACGATTGCGGGGATGCTCATTTAGATGATTGGATAGAAATAAGTACGAGGGCTGGAGTGATCCATGCCCTCGTTTTTTTTGGTACTACGCGAAGTTGGTACTACTCGCTTTTTGTGTTCCCCGCTACAATCTTGTTAGTAAAAACATGCCATGATTTGGTGGGGATATGATGAAGCATGTTCTGTTATTTCTAGGGCCAACGATTATGATCTTTTTGGGTTTACAAGTCATGAGTAGCGTGCCAATAACGTTTTTGCTTTTTTACGGGTGGCTGTTTGCGGTTCCGTTTGTGGACATGATCGTTTTGAAAAGAAAGACATGGCGGGATACATTCAGGCAAATGGGATTGGTAATTAACCGCCCCAATATGTATCACGGCATTTTGACCGGATTTCTTTTCTTTCTCACCATGATTCTTGCGGGATATTTCTTTCACAGCTTTTTGTTTGATAAGGAGGATCTGCAAAATTTATTGGTACAATGGGATTTCTCAGGCAATCTTGTCGTTTGGCTTATCCTTGTTTTGCTGGTGATCAACCCGTTTCTTGAGGAAATCTACTGGAGAGGATATTTATTTAAAAAGCTGGAAGGAAAACAGACAAAGCGAACCATGATTTTGCTGACGTCATTGTTTTACAGCCTGTACCATTTCCTCTCCATCATTCCTTTGTTTAGCTGGCCGTATAATATCGCGATGATTTTGCCAGTATTTTTGGCGGGAATGATTTGGGGATATATGCGAAACAAGAGCACATCACTGATGGGTTCGATTGTTAGTCATATTCTTGCAGATTCAGGGATTATGGCTGTTTATCTACTATTCTTGAAATGAATGATGATCGTGGATAAGGAGGAAAAAGAGCTGTGTTGGAAAAAATAAGAAGCTAGGTAATCTCAAAAGATGGAGCTGAAATCATGAACGTTGACGTACTTTTTAACCAGTTTCCCATTTTACAATCAGATCGTTTCACCTTGAAGAAAATCGAAGAGCAGCATGTGGACGAAGTATTTGAAATTTACAGCAATGAACATGTATTTGCATACTGCGGCATTATCCCCAAGCATAATAAAGCGACAGTGAAAAGCATGATCGGGCATTTTGAGAGAGACTATCTGAAAAAATCCAGGATCAAATGGGGGATATTCGCCAATGATAACCCCGATCATTTGCTTGGCATTATCGAAGCTTTCGACTTTCAGCAAAGGGTAAACATGGTGACGATTGGCTACTTCTTGTCCGAAGCGCATTGGGGAAAAGGGATTGCGTCGGAAGCGGTAAGCATATTGCTCCACTTTTTGTTCATGGATGTCAAGGTCAACCGAATACAGGCGGAAGTGATGCCTCCGAATGAGAACTCCAAGAAAGTATTGATGAAGAATGGCTTCATGAAGGAAGGAACATTCAGACAAGCAACGCTATGGTCGGGAAAAGGAATCGTGGATCTAGAGATATACGGAATGCTAAAAGAGGACTATGAAAAAGGAAGGGGATGAGTCGCAGCGCCTAGTGAATAGGGATTATTAGACAGAAACCGCATATTGCCCTAATCTGAGCACTCCTATGTTACTATGTTTGTAGCAACAAACGACTGCCACAAATTCATAGGCATCTGGAATGGGGAAAACATCTTGAAAACATTTAAGAAAGTCTATATAGAAATCACCAGCGTGTGCAATCTGGCCTGTACCTTTTGTCCGCCAACAGAGCGCAGTAAAAGTTTTATTAAAGTAGAAGACTTTGCGAAAAGGCTGGATGAGATCAAACCACACACGGATTACATTTACCTGCACGTCAAAGGGGAACCGCTTCTTCATCCCAAAATTGATGAGCTGCTCGATATCAGTCATGAGAAAGGCTTCAAGGTCAATATCACCACAAATGGAACGCTGATCGCGAAAAATCGGCATAAATTGCTGGGCAAGCCTGCGCTCCGACAAATGAACTTCTCGCTTCACAGCTTTGATGGACATATCGGCTCAACCAACCGCGAAGGTTATTTGCGGGAAATTCTTTCATTTGTTCGAGAAGCTCAGGAGCATCAAGTGATTTTTTCTTTCCGTCTGTGGAATTTGACACAGGATAATGCCACGAACATTCAAAAGAGTAGAAACCGCCAGACACTCGAAGTGATTGAGAAAGAATTTGGGCTGGACTATCGAATTGAAGAAAAAGTAATGCCGGGCAGCGGGGTAAAAATCGATGACCGCGTGTATTTGAACCAAGATTACGAATTCCAGTGGCCGAGTCTGACAGCGCCTGAGGATGATGGAAAAGGCTTTTGCCATGGCCTACGCTCGCAGGCGGCGATTCTCGAAAATGGAACAGTTGTGCCGTGCTGTCTCGATGGGGAAGGGATTATTAATCTAGGGAATATCAATCAGACCTCTTTCACTGATATTGTGGATGGCGAGCGGGCCAATAACCTGATAGATGGATTTTCTCGCAGGGAAGCTGTCGAGGAATTATGCAGAAGATGCGGGTACCGCCAGAGGTTTGGGGCGTAGCAAAAGCAAAACGTCCGAGTCAAATGATTCGGACGTTTTTTCATTATTATTAGAAGAACACTACTTACAACGGCGGTGACGACGACAGCGGAAGAAACAAAAACGACAGCGGCGACGACGGCGACGGAAGAAGGAACAAAACCGGCAGCGACGACGACGGCGGCAGCGGCGGCGGCCACAGCGACAACGATCATCGTCGCGATCAAAATCTTCGTCCACGTCTCTGTCGAAATCCTTTTCTATGTCTGTGTCACAATTTTTTTCAATCTCGTGTTTTTTTTCTCGATCCTTACAGCCACAAGACATACATCCACCTCCTTCGTGTTCATACCATATTTTATGAATGCCGCTTGGACATGACTGGACTAACTATAGGGGGAAAAAGCTTGTTTTCAGGCGCATAAAAGAGGCGAATGCCGCTATCCTCCCACAAAGTCATGGGCAAAAGTAATGGGAAAAACAAAAAAAGATAGCGGACTCATAGCCAAGAGGAGCTAATGAGAACCACTATCTTTTTTCTATGCCAAATGAGCCAGAACTGAGGGAAAAAAGCCCTCAGCTATGTGAGGGCTTCTTGCTTGTATTACTTTGCAGATGTATCGTTGGAGTCTGTATTCTGCTCGGATTCTTTAGAGGCTTGAAGGTCGTCAATGATGACAATTTTGCCTTCTTCTTGCCATTTTACTTCCGCGTTCAGTTGTTCACTGATGAAGCGCAGAGGCAGGAATACACGTCCATTTTTCAGTACAGGTGCAGTGTCCAGAGAAATGGTTTTCCCGTCTACCGTTGCTTCTTTTTTATCGAGGTACAGCGTGATAGATTTTTCGCCACGCGTAATTTCTACGGTACGAGTCTCTGGCTTCCAGTTCACTTCCGCTTTCAATGCGGAGCTGATGGCACGCACAGGCACCAAAGCTCTTCCACCTTGTACAAACGGTGCCACATCCACTTTTACCTGTTTTCCATCTACGAATGCTTTCACTTCTGTCGAGCCTGTATCCTCAAGGAGTTCTCCAAGCTTTTTGAATGGTGTGTGATCTCCTTTTTGGTACGTGCGCTGAAGAAGCTCAAGCTGAACCTCCAAAGCTCCATGCTTGTCAGTGGTTTTTTCCAGTTCAGCTACCAGTTGCTCGTATTTCGCTTTTTGATCTTCCGTGATTTCAGCCGTATGCTTGAGCTCTTGGCGAAGCTCGATTAGCTGTTTTTTCAATTTTACGTCTTTGATGTTGGTTTCTGTGCTAGCTTCGGTTGAGTTCTCATCGTCGCTATCGGTATCAGATTCTTTGACAGAAGTTTCTTTCGATTTATCTTTTGCTTCTGCCTTTACTTCGGGTTTGCCTTTCCCATTTCCATTTCCTTTGCTCTCCAGGTCAGCCGCCAGAGCAGCAGGTACACTTGTTGCGAGTAGAATAGCAACCAACGAAGTAGATATAGCTTTTTTCATTTGAATCTTCCTCCTTCTAGGTGTAAGTCTCATGAACTCGACATTCCAGACGGAGGAAAATATGAATAAGTTGCATAGGTTTTGAGAAAATATTTTTATTTGTACGAATGGATACCTTTCACTGTCATTCCTTCCAAATCCCGTATCTTCCTTACACGTCCGATTACGATTCCCAGTAGCGCCACAAGTACGCCAGAAAGAACAAACAGAAAGCCAGTTCCTCTGCCCGTCCCCGTTCCGATGATCTGCCCGACCGTTTGACCTAGCAATTGATCTGGATAAAAAAGCGGGTTCAATACATGATCCGCCAAAAATCCTGCCGACCCAAATGCCAGTACGAACCCGATTTGCGAAATAGCCGTGATCATCGACCATACTCTGCCTTGCCGTTCATTCTCGACGTTCGTTCGAATGAGAACCTCGAGGCTCGTGTTCACAAAGGGAAGTGTGATGAAAAAGAGAAAGCCAAAAACCGTAATCAGCCAAACGGAAGTAAACGCACCCATCAGGCCATAAAACAAGCCAGCAAGTACGAGAGAGGAGGAGAGCATGAACACCTTGCTCTTTCCCATACCGAAAAGTCCGATCAAAAGGCTGCTGACGAGCATGCCTGATGCAGATACAGAGAGGGCAATACCGAGTGTCTTGGAATCAGTTAATGTCAGCATCATTGGCCCAAAAAGCGATTGCAGCAGCCCGATGTAAAAGCACACGACAGACATTAACAGAACTAATGAGAAAACCCCTTTCTTTGAAAGGAGATAGCGGAAGGCTTCAGACATTTCGCGAAAAAAGCTTTGTCTTTCCTGTTTCTGGGGAGTGGCATCGTGTTTTATAATCATCAGCACGGCGCCGACAGCTAGAAGGAAGGTCAGTATATCGATGAGTAAGACGAGCTGGATATCAAAGGCACTAAGAAGAAAACCTGCAACCAGTGGAGAAATAAGATATGGAGCTGAGCTTGCCAATTGGATGAGCCCGCTTGCCTGTGAGTACATCTCTTCCGAAACAAGATCGGAGACGGCTGCTTTAAAGGCTGGGTTGAGAATAGCGGCAGAGATCGAGCTGATGCCGACCCCCAAATAGATGTGCCATAATTCTATACGCCCGGACAGCATGACAAGCAAGATGAACAAGATACCAGCTATAGAACCGAGATCGCCAATGATCATCATTTTCTTGCGGTCAAATCTGTCTGCCAGCACCCCGCTGAAAGGAAGTGAGAGGAAGGAGGGGAGAAAAGAAAAGAGAATGATGAACGAATAGCTCATGGTAGATTGGGTCTGTTGAAAAACAAAGACACCCAAGGCAAAAGCAGTAAGTCCACTTCCAATGGCTGAAAACATCTGCCCCGACCAAATGATCAGGAATCTGCGAAAGGCTTTATCATGAGCGTTCATTGTCTTTCCTCCTTATCATCCATTACAGAAACGAGAAGGACCCCGGCGCAGCTCCCAGTGATCTTTCAATAATCACCTGCATGGCTTGTAATCGTTTCGCCTGTTCCGCTTGCTCCCAATGAAAAATGCCTGATTCCAACAAAAATTGTGAGCCAGCGAGGAGGAACTGAACGGTCTCCAAGGCATTCTCGACATGAAAGACAGCTTCTTTATTTCCCTGTTCAATGACTTGCGCAAGGACAGGGGCAATTTTTAAGATAATGGCGATATTCAGACGCTCGTGAAGCTCTCTGTTTTCAGGGCGATGCAAGCTTTCCATCCATTCGGCTTGCTTGTCGATGGGGTGGCTTTGGCTGCGCAGCATCTGGCGAACCTTCTCCATGACACCTAAGGTAGAGTCATCTGCGATTTTTTTATACTCTTCGCAAAGCGTATCGACCATGGACTGGACAAATGCTTCGAGGATCTCTTCCTTCGATTTGAAGTAGTAATAAAAGGTTCCTTTCGCTACGCCCACCTTTTGAATGATCGCATCCACGGTTGTATGGACATAACCCTGATTTCGAAATAGCTCCCCGGCGGCTTCCAATATTTCTGCTCGCCGTGTTGTAGGATCTTTCACGATTCGTTTCATCGGCGCCTCCTTCGATTGTCAGTAAGTGGTTGGATACAGATTATCATATGACTGACCGTCAGTCTATAAGTGAGTAAAAGAAAAAGAGGAGAGAAATCTCCTCTGTTCGGTAGTAGGAATTTAGTAAGATGATGGCAAACGTTCGTTATAATTTCTCGGCGATAATCGTAAAGGTTTTCGGGATTCCTTTGTCAAAAACCTCCGAGGAGAGATTCGGGAGCTCTTCCAGCATTTTTAGGAACAGCCCTTTGTTTGCAATGGCCGTAACGATTTCCCCTAATGTCCAATTGCGTAACATTACTTTGGATTCAGCGACATTTGTGCCGTTCGAAAGGAATTTGGAGAAAGCAATGTCCTTTTCCTCAAGCGAGGTGTCGAAATAATCGCCTGTTACTTTATGTTTGCGGATAGTAGCAGTCGTTCCGCGTGAAGAGATGAGTTTTGTGGATACCGGATGGAAATCTTGGAGGACGAGCACGCCGCCTTTTCTCAGGAGCGAGTTGACCACCTGGAATAATTCGGTTAAGTCCAAAAAGTAATGAAGAATACCGAATTCCATAAAAACGAGATCATACTCACCAGACAATACATCTGTAGGTAGCTGCAATACATCCGATACGATGTAAGTCAGGTCAACGTCGGCAGCAGCGGCCAATTCTTTGGCGTACTGCTCATTCTCATAAGAGAAATCGGCGATGGTCACGTCGGCACCTAGCAAGGCGAGCGCAACGGCTTTGTTTCCATTTGAACCGAGTAAATTGATTATCTTTTTGCCGCGAATATCCCCCATGTGCTCATATACTTTACCGATTCGCTTTTGGGGGTCTTCTTTAATTTTGGCCGCTGCCTCAGCAGGTGTTCCAAAGCGTTTTAGCCACGCTTGATAAGCCCCACTGTTCCAAGCCGTTTTATTTAGTTGTGCTGTTTCCACAAATTCCCCTCCATGAGTATTCCATTCAAAAAATTGGCCCCGGTATGTTGGTTACGAGAGCTTAGGTAATTTATCATACTGACGTAGCGCAATCGTGTCTATATATTTTCGAAGTGTTAATTTTTCCATGTGTGACCTGAAAGTAAGAACAATTGGGGGTGAGATTCTACAATTGTGAAGCAAAGCGGGACAGTGGTAATATTGGGAAAAATATATACGTCCGCGCTTTATGCGGTCGAGGGTGTGTTCGACAGGAGGCAAGCTGCTTTGAAAATCAAAGTGTTGATCGCAGACGACAATTCGTTTATACGGGAAGGCATGAAAATCATCCTGACGAGCTTCGAGGAGTTTGAAGTGGTGGGGAGTGTGGAGGATGGGGTCGAGGCGGTGACATTTTGTAAACAGAACGAGGTAGACGTCGCGCTTTTGGACGTTCGGATGCCGAACATGAATGGAGTGGAAGCGACTCGTGTGCTGACTGCGGAGACTACGGTCAAACCGCTCATTTTGACCACATTCGACGATGACGAATTTGTCCTCGAGGCCATTCAAGCGGGGGCACGCGGCTATTTATTGAAAAACAATGATCCCAATCGCATTCGAGATGCCATCAAGAGTGTCTATAACAACCATCATGTGTTGCAGGATGTCGTCCTGGATAAGATCAAAATGAACCTGAATACAGGGAAGAACGCGGATACCGTGTCCACTACCGCTCCTCCCAAAGTGACAGCAGCCATCCCTACCGAAAGCAAAATCGACCAAAGCTTATTTACGGAACGAGAGCTCGATGTCATGAAGCAGATCGCCAAAGGGCTATCGAACAAGGAAATCGCCAAGAAGCTGTTTATTTCCGAGGGAACAGTTGCGAATTACATTACTTCTATCTTGAATAAAACAGCGCTTGAACACCGTACCCAGATCGCGATCTATTATTTGACGGGCGAAACGAACATGTCTGATTGAAAGGAGGGCACGACCGATGGAGTTATGGACAATGGCTAATAAGGCAGTGGTGCTTGGGTTTATCATCGTGACTTCTTTTCTTGCTCATCCCACTTCTGAAGTTGACCCGTGGCAAATCCTTGTGTACTTGTTGTATTTGGCTATTAATCTCACTATTCTCATCTTGAAAAAGAGGAATCATCAGCAATGGTTTGTTGGGCTATCCATCCTGTTCGTGACAGCGAGTGGTCTCGTACTTGACCCGTTGTTTGTACTTCTCTTGCCAATCAATATTTTGGAGCTAGCATTCCTAGCTGGTAAGCAGCCGGTGGTCGTATTTATATGTATGCTGTTGCCATTTTTCATCGTGCCACCTGAATGGGTGCCCTTGTTTCTATTTACGGCTTTGCTTAGCTTTTTTCTGTATAGATGCGGCAGTATGTTGACAGATAAGCTCGGCAGGCTGGAGGATGAACGGGAGAAGCAGAAAGAGGATTTATACAGATTGACTCGTACCTTAAACGAAAATCATGAGTATTTCCGACAGTCGGCCTATACCATTCAACTAGAGGAGCGCAATCGCCTCTCCCAACAAATTCACGACGATGTTGGGCATGCGGTTGCAGGTGCGCTGATACAAATGGAAGCGTCGCGACTGCTGATGGCAACTGATCAGGACAAGGCATCCGAGCTGCTCCGCAATGCAATTGCAATATCAAAGGAAGGGCTCGAGCGAATCAGAGTGACACTCAAGGATGTGAAGCCACGGCCGGAGGAGCTGGGAATCAATCGACTTCGGTTATTTGTCGATGAGCTGTCTGCGAGAGAGACAGTGACAGCCACGCTTACTTTTGACGGGGACATTGACGTCATTACACCGATTCAGTGGAAAATCATCCAGCAAAATGCGACGGAAGCGGTCACGAATGCACTGAAATATGCGAAGGCGACAGTGATT
This sequence comes from Brevibacillus sp. MS2.2, assembly GCF_013284345.1. Lineage (NCBI taxonomy): Bacteria > Bacillati > Bacillota > Bacilli > Caryophanales > Paenibacillaceae > Brevibacillus > Brevibacillus sp. MS2.2. The sequence goes on along the minus strand of NZ_JABSUZ010000002.1, from coordinate 177,015 downwards.
TCCCTAGAGGTACGGGTACTGAATACATTCATTAAAGCAGTGGTTACAGACAATGGGGCTGGTGCAGAAAAGGTTGTAAAAGGGCTTGGCATTCTCGGAATGGAGGAGAGAGCCGCTTCCGCTGGTGGAACGGTGATTGTAGACGGTACGCGAGGCTTTAGCGTGACCACACTGCTGCCTTATCGCAACGAATGAAAAAGATCATGAGAAACAACATGAGAATTCTCATATGCCAAGGGATGAACTTATGCACTGACATAGGGGCATCCTTTTTTATTACAATGCAGACATAACCACGAAGGGAGTGAGTTACGTGAGTCATGTATTGGAAATTCGTCAGTTAACGAAAAAATTCGGTGATTTCGTCGCCGTCGACAATATGTCTCTGAACGTGCGTGAAGGAGAAATCTTTGGTTTCCTGGGAGCCAACGGAGCGGGAAAGAGCACGACCATCAACATGATTGCCTCCCTGTTGCGCGTAACAAAGGGTGAGATTACCCTGCTGGGAAAAAACATTGAGAAACACAGCAAATTTGCCAAAATGAACATCGGTATCGTACCGCAAGATATCGCCATCTACGAGGATATGACTGCCTATGAAAACGTGAGGTTTTTTGCTGGCTTGTATGGACTGCGTGGATCACTGCTGCGCGAACGGACGGAAGAGGCGCTTGAATTCGTAGGTCTCGGTGACAAAGCGACTAGCTTTCCCAAAAACTTCTCTGGCGGAATGAAGCGTCGGTTAAACATCGCTTGCGCCATTGCCCATCGACCAAAGCTGATCATCATGGACGAACCTACTGTCGGGATTGACCCTCATTCTCGCAATTATATCCTGAATTCGGTGCGCAAGCTCAACGACATGGGCTGCACGATCATTTATACGAGCCATTACATGGAGGAAGTCGAAGAAATCTGCACCCGCATTGCCATCGTTGATCATGGAAAAGTCATTGCGGAAGGATCGAAGGAGGAGCTAAAAGCGATTATTACCGACGCGAAGGAAATCTGGATTGGCGTCAGGGCAGATGAACCGTTAAACCTCGAAGGTATTAAGGCCATTCCTGGTGTGAATGCGGTGCTTCAAGAAGAGAATACGATCAAAATCGTATCGAAAACGGAGATCAACAACCTGAACCGGATCATTCAACAATTCATCAAGGATCAGGTAGAAATCCGCTCCGTTGAAGAGCAAGCGCCGAATCTGGAGACTGTGTTCTTGACCTTAACCGGTCGAAACTTGCGAGACTAGAGGAGGGGCTTTGCCATGAATATATGGAATATCGCTGTAAAAGAAATCAAGTCCAGCCTTCGCGAAAAGAGAACGTTCATGTTTATGCTAGCACTTCCCATCATCCTGATGCTGATATTAGGTTCCGCCCTTTCCAATGCATTCGACGATACGAGGACCGTAGGAGACATGCGCTTGCTGTATAAAAGCAACGGGACGAATGAGCAAATGTCTATGGCGTGGAACTCGTTTATCAAAGCATTGGGTGATAAAGGAGTGGAGGTCGCTCAAGCAAGTTCAGGCATGGATGGGCAGGAGGAAGTTCGCGCGGATCGCTATACGGGGTACGCAGTCGTCAGTGATGCGGGGATTGAGTTTTATGGAAGCAGCAAGAATGCGATAGGAAGTAATATCCTTGCGGGGATGCTAACCGTTTTTGCAGATCGGTACTCGCTCGCATCCGCAGCTTATCAGATAGATCCCGAATCTGCTTCGGCAATAGTCAAGGGTACCGGACAGCGTGATGATTTTATTCGGGAAACGGCCTTGAATCCAAATAAAAAACCGGGGGCAATCGACTATTACGCGATTGCGATGACGACCATGATTGCGCTCTACTCGATGTATTCTGCGAGTTATTTGTTCACCAAGGAGCGAACGAACAAAACGTCCACACGATTAATGGCAGCACCTGTCAGCAAAGGTGCCGTTTTTACCGGAAAAATGATCGGCAGTACGTTCGTCAATCTATTTTTCGTACTCGTCGTGTTCTTAATCAGCAAATTCGTGTTCCAAGCAGATTGGGGCAACCACTACGGAATGGTTATCCTCGTGCTTTTGACAGAGGTGTTACTTGCGGTAAGCCTGGGTCTGGGGATTAGCTTTCTTTTCAAAGGTGAAGGGGTAAGGGCTATCAACAATATTTTTACGCAAGTCGCCTCCTTTGTAGGTGGTGCCTATTTTCCCGTTGATCAATCAACCGGTTTCTTCAGCCTTTTGGCCAAATTCTCTCCCCTTCACTGGGCGAATACAGGTCTGATGCAAATCATCTACACAGACAATCCGAGAGGCGCATGGTTTGCGATTGCGATGAATGTGAGCATTGCCACGGCGTTCATCATCATTTCTGTTATCACGATGCGCAGACGGGAGGGGGCTTTTGTATGAATGAAATGCTATGGCTCATTCGGAAAACGCTGATGGAGACGTTTCGCAGCAAAAAAAGCTGGTTCACGTACTTGGGATTGCCGATCCTAGGTGTTCTGCTGTCTCTCACCCTTTACAGCAATGCAGGCAGCGGCACGATCCATGTCGGAATCATCAATCAAGATGGGGACCAGGTGATCACGCAGGACACAATCCGGTTTCTCGAGAGATTGAATCATATCAAGGTCACAGTCATCGACGAACAAATGATGCGTGAACAAATCGTTTCTGGTGAGCTGGATAGCGGAATTGTTTTCGAGTCAGGGTATGCTGCTAGTGTTCGAAAAGGGGCGCCAGCACACTTGAATATTGTATCAGTAAAAGGTGAACAGGTTACAGCCTACATGAAGGCCATGCTGCACAGTTACATCGGCAATCTTGCCGCGATTGGAAAAGCGACACAAGCGGATGAGGCGAAGTTCACGAAGCTGTATACGGCATACCACGAGCAAAGCTACAAGCTCCATACGGTAACGCTGCAAGACACCTCGAACGTGACGCGTATGACGAATCAATCGATAGGTTTCCTCATTATGTTCATGATGTTTTCAGCGGTGAACATGTCCGAGATCATTTTAAAAGAAAAAGAGAATCGCACCTTTTTGCGACTCCTTTCTTCGCCGATGTCGGCTAGATCCTATGTATTCTCGAATATTCTCGTCAGCATGTTTATTTTGCTGCTGCAAATCATCGTAACCTTACTCGTCATGAAAAACGTCTTCGCCATAGATGCAGGCGTCTCGTATGGTCAAATGATGCTGCCGTTGTTCGTGTTCGCGCTGGGGGCAATCGCACTTTCTCTGATGACTGTTGCCTTTGCGAAGAGTAGAGCAGGTGCTGGAGCGATTTCCAACCTGATTATTGTACCGTCATGCCTCCTGGCTGGCTGCTTTTTTCCAATGGAAATCATGCCGGACACCGTGCGCAAAATTTCAACATTCTTGCCCCAGCATTGGTTGCTCGATACGGTGAATAAGCTTCAACAAGGATACAGTCTGGGGAGCTTGTATTTGAACATAGCTATTTTGCTCGCATTCGCTACGGTTTTTGCCTTGATCGCCATCTATCGGTTTGGGCGGAATAACGATAGTAGGCAGTTTGTGTGAGAAAAATAGGACTGTGGAACTGCAATTTGACAAGGGATAATCCGAAGTGTGTCGAAAGATGCATACTATGACAAAGCGAAGCAACCATAATCGGAGTCATTCAAAAGCACTCATAAGTAAGTATCTTTTGATTCTTCTCTTGTTTTTAGCATTTCTCCTAGGTCTTCGGATGTTCTGGTTTTCGTTTCATACGTTTCCAGAGCGTCCGCCTGTAGTTCAAGGGGTTCTTGATATGCGCGGGTGGGACTTCGAAAATTCCCCGTCCATTTCACTGGATGGGGAATGGGAGTTTTTGCCTAATTCGTTCGTCACGCATGAAGAATTCAAACAATCATCCAATGACGAGCGGCAATACGTTCAAGTGCCTGGCGATTGGAGCAGCGCTTTTTCCAGGGACTCTCCGTCACCGTATGGCTATGGAACATACCGTTTACGGATCTTGGTCGATCAACCACTAAATCAGCCATACACCTTATGGGTTCCGCAAGTGGAGGCATCTTCTACTGTAGAGGTTAACGGAGAGATCTTAGCCAGAGTTGGAGTGCCTGCGACAACAGCGGAAGCGTACACGCCGCAGAAGGCATCCTTCACGGTTACATACAATGCAGGTGATGCAAAGGTCATTGAAGTGCTTGTCCGAACGGCCAACTACCATAATCCAATCGAAGGGGGCATCATCAGATCGATTTACTTCGGGTCGCAGGCAGCTATTGACACCGAACGTTGGTATTCTATCGGCTTCCAGATGGCAACCTTCCTCATCTTGTTGCTTCATGGCTTGTATGCCGGCATCCTGTATGTGTTGAATGCCCGTTACAAAGAGTTTCTCGTGTTTTTGCTGTTGCTTTCCTGCGTGGGGATAAAAGTTGTGTCGGATTATGACAATCTACTGTTACTTTGGATCCCGATCGATTATACATGGTCGATCAAGGTAGAAGTGCTCGCCTACATATGGCAGCCTTTGCTGATGATTTTATTGGTGAGAAGTCTATCTGATCAGGGGGAGAAAGAAAACTCTAGGCCGTTTAGGGCGTATTTTTCCGTGCTCAGTCTTTATTCGGCAGTCATCGTGCTGGGAACGGCACAATGGGTGTATATATTAGCTGGAACGCCATTTTTAGTCATTATTTATTTCGGCCCGTTGCTATTGTTTATTTTCAGAATCAGCCGCATGCTCATCCAAAACAAGCATGATGCTGTATTCTGGCTCATTGCTGCAACGAGTATTTTTTCCAATGTCATATGGTCCGCAATCATGGAATATCAAATCATCGATATCAAGTACGTGTTTTATCCGCTCGACCTGATTGCTGCTCTTGTCAGCTTCTCTGCCTATTGGTTCAAGCGATTCTTTCGCAATGCAGAGGAAAAGGCAAAGCTAACGGAGCAATTAAAAGAAGCGGACAAGCTCAAAGACCAGTTTCTCGCCCATACCTCGCATGAACTGAGGACGCCATTGCACGGCATCATGAATATCGCCCAGACTGTCGTCAACAATGAAAAGCATGCCATGGGTGGTCGCAGCACACAGGATATGGAGCTCTTAATTACGATCAGTCGCAGAATGGCGCATTTACTGGACGATTTGCTAGATGTCGTGCGATTGCAGGACAAGCATATCGTGTTGCAGAAGAAGCCGTTGCATATTCAATCGGTAGTTTCCGGCATCATCAGCATGCTCACCTATATGGTAGAGGGCAAGCCTGTTCAACTGAAAATGGACATACCGGAATCCATCCCGCCAATCTTGGCAGATGAGAAGCGGCTAGTCCAGATTCTGTTCAATCTTGTTCACAATGCACTGAAATTCACGGAAGAAGGATCGGTCATCGTTTCTGCTGAGATCGTGGAAGGACAGGTGGCGATCTATGTATCCGATACAGGAATCGGGATGGATGAGCATACCAAGGCACGTATATTTTTGCCGTATGAACAGGGAGCACAAGCAACGAACGATGGAGGAGGAATCGGCCTCGGTCTTGCTATTTGTACACAGTTGGTAGAGCTGCATGATAGCGAGCTGAGAGTCGACTCTGAACCGGGCAAAGGCTCGGTATTTAGCTTCTGGCTGCCCGTGGTTAGTACAGATGAGATGAAAGCAGCCGAGAGCCAATATGTGGAGCAGCTAGATAAGAACAATCAAGTGATGGCTACCAATCAGATAGGGCAAAGTGAAGCTCCAGATATATTGGCTTTCCAGCAAACGGCTGCGCATGCAACTGTTGACAGAAAGGCGAACATATTAGCGATCGATGACGACCCGGTTAACCTAAGGGTGCTGGATCGAATGCTCTCATCCTCGCATTACCAAATCACCACGTGTACATCGCCAAGAGACGCACTCGATCTGCTTTTTACAGAGCAGTGGGATTTGCTTATCATCGATGTCATGATGCCGCATATGTCGGGCTACGAGTTGACGCAAAAGGTCAGGGAGCATTTCTCTGTTTCCGAGCTTCCGATCTTGCTCTTAACGGCGCGCAGCCAGTCTGAGGATGTATACACCGGATATTTGTCTGGTGCGAATGACTATGTCTGCAAACCAGTCGATGGCATGGAGCTGAAATATCGCGTTTGGTCGTTGACGACGCTCAAGCAAACAGTCGATGAACGACTTCGCATGGAGGCTGCCTATTTGCAGGCGCAGATTCACCCGCACTTCTTGTTCAACACACTTAGCTCGATTATGGCATTGAGCGATATTGATACGGAGAAGATGCGTAAACTCGGGGATGCGTTTACCGCCTTCTTGCATATCAGCTTTGACTTTTTGAATACAGGAAAACAAGTTGCACTCTCCCATGAGCTGGAGCTCGTCCAAGCCTATCTTTACATTGAAAAGGAACGATTTGGCGAGCGGATACAGATCGTGTGGGAGGTCGAGCCTGATATCGATCTTCTCATCCCGCCACTAACCATTCAGCCGCTGGTTGAGAATGCAATCAACCATGGTCTTTTTACCCAAATAGAGGGAGGAACTCTCCATATCCGCATCGTCCGGCAAAAGAACGCCACTCTTTTTGAGGTGAAGGATGACGGTATCGGGATGGAGGAAGCGACTGTGCGACAAATTCTCGATTTATCAAAGCAGGAGAGAGGCGGAATCGGAGTGTCCAACACGAATCGGAGACTGACGCAAATGTACGGGAAGGGCTTGCGCATCACGAGTAAGCTGGGTGAAGGAACGACGGTGTCGTTTGTCATACCGGATCGGACGCAATAGAACAGGCTTGTTATTTTAGCACCCTGGATCACTGTTACTGGTGAAGCAGGGTGCTTTCTCGCGTTTCCTATACCTCGGAACGCCGTTTACCCGCCTCTACATTCATAAGAATTACAGGCGTTACAGTCATAGTCACCATAGCGATTACCATAGATGGCACATCTAGCACAAAGGTAACAACAATTAGCTCCACTCGGATCATTTGGATTCAGCCGCTCACATTCTTCTCGAAGACGATTGGCTAGGTCTCTGCGATAATCCTGATAAGTGCCATAGTGTACCAAGCGTCCGTTGACTTTCCTGAACCCCTTCGATTTTTTTCTTTTCAAGAAGGCCCCATCCTTTCATGACAATCTAACACAGGATATGCCATGATTTTTCCAATGATTGGACATGCGGCTATTCCCGTTGAAAGAAATCATGAGGAGTTGAAAAACGACATCAGTGTCGTTTATAATGGTCTCACCAACAAAAACGACATCTATGTATATTTTGTACAAAGGAGGTTAACCCAAACCCGATGGCCCCAAAAGTAAGCGACGAATACAAAACCAAAAAGAAAACCGAATTGCTGCAAGCGGCGAAACGTGTGTTCATCACAAAAGGCTATACACGGGCTACCATGCAAGACGTCATGGACGAGGCTGGTGTATCGCGGGGAGCCTTGTACGCTTACTTCGACAACCTGGAGCACTTATATTTGGAGCTGCTGCAATTCGAGGATCAACAGGATGTACAGTTTTTCACACCAATTGCTGGCGAAACGTCCTGGAATCAAATCACTAAATGGGTCTACAAACAGCAGGTTGAGATCGAGAACATCGAACAAACACTGTCCCAAGCCAACTCAGAGTTTTTCCTGTCACTGAAAGACCAGCAAAAGCAACAGAGCTATCCATACATCACGACTCGCTATGAAAAAATGGTCGATGTGTTGATAGCTTTCTTCGCGCATGGGACGGCGACAGGTGAGTTCAAGCCACAGCTACCACCTGAGGCGATTGCTCGCTATCTCATCTCGGTTATCGATGGACTGATGCTAGATACCGCGCATTTGGGCGCAGAGAAAACGAAGGTGCCCGCGCAGATGGAAGCACTGTTGTTTTCATTGAGAGCGATGCTCGGACCGGTTCAATAAGGAGGGGGGAAGAATGTTGTTTCAATCAGAGAGAATCTATCTGAGAAAAATGACGGGGGAGGATGTGGACGTCTACCACACGTGGAGAAATGACGTGGAAGTCATGTGGACAACGAGTCCGTCTATGGACGTCTTTACCCGGGACGATACGAACGGGTTTGTGAATCAGGTCATCCTGCATGCAAGCTCCTCGAAGAGCTACATGATCGTAGACAGCCAAACCAATCGACCGATCGGGATTACTTCGCTCATTCAAATCGACCTGAAAAACCGCCATGCGGAATGCATCATTGATATTGGAGAGAAGGAATACTGGGGAAAAGGGTATGGAGGAGAAGCGCTGAAGCTGCTGCTGGATTATGCTTTTTTGGAAATGAATCTGCATCGGGTATCGCTGCGCGTCTTTTCCTTTAACGAAAAAGCCATAAAGCTGTATGAAAGGCTCGGATTCAAGCAGGAGGGGATCTCGCGGCAGTTTTTGTTTCGAGAGGGAAAATGGCATGATCTCGTGCACATGGGGATTTTGCAGCAGGAATATATCTCATAAAAAGAAAGGCTGGCGGTACGAAGGGTACCATCAGCCTTTTGCGTATGAGTGAGTCTCTTATTTTTCGGTGTAAATCGGTACTTCCCACTCTACATTTTTGTGTTCAACCATTCGTTTCTCGGAAGTAATAATCAGTTGCTTAGGCAGGGTTGTGAGGTTTTCTAAGAAGATCGTACCTCCAAAAATCGCCCGGCCATTTTCATACTCAGTCTTATCGATTAAGTAGTCGGGGTCTTCGTATTTTTTCCCGGTCTCGTCTGTAATGGTCCAGTATTGATAGGGACCCATAGCGGCAGTATCTGGAGAGAGAGTTGCCTCGAATGTCAGGTCGTAGCCTTCCAATTTCGTGGTAGTCCCATCGTCGTTCACGCGGTGATGGCCGTCATAGCCTTCAAAATCAACGACTGCGTTTGGATCCTTTTGATATTTTTTGAAAGTAAACTGATCTCCCTGGTCATCCGCTGTGATAACTTCTTTCTTTTCGAGGCGATTGACGTCCAACTTCGCGTTCAGCTTAGCGGTTTCCTCTGTATAGACAGACCCCAGCTTGAAGGTAAGGCTTTGGCTTGCGTCGATTGGTTGGAAGTAGTGGAAGTCTCTTGTTCCATTTTCAGTAGAGCGGCTGTGGTCCCATTTCAAATACGGGATGACATTGTTTTGTTTGTTGGCTTCACGGATGACAGCCTTGGAATCCCAAGCGGCGACGACTGTGCCCTTTTCATTGACTAACACGTAGCTGTATTCTTTTCGCTGGTTATCCGTAGTCGAGCGATCTATGACCATTTCCACCCCACTCGGTGCAAACGTCATCTGTTTTACGTCCAGCTTGAGTCCTTGCGGAGTCGTGTATGTTTTGTTGATTTCATGTGTCTTCGTCGCGGCCTTTGCCTTTTTCATGTCAACAGGTACGGACAACTTCCAGTTACCTTTGATGTCGTCCAATTGTTTAAGGTTGAACTCTACAATCAGCTCGTCCGGAATTTCACTGATATCATCAAAGTAGCCGCGCAGATCACGATCCAAGGACATGTAACCAGTATCTACATTCATAACATTGTGCCAATCTTCATTTGGTTTGCGAGTGTCTTCATTTGCAGACGATTCAACAGGTTTCAGTACGTTCCCTTGTTTGTCTTTGATTGTAATGACTTGCTCCTTGTTATCTCTTCTGATCATTTCGGTCAAAAAACTGTCCATCGGTTTGCCATTCTTGTCTTTTACAATAGCAGCTATGCTAATGCGCAGAGGATCAGCCATTACTTCCTTCACCTCAAAAGTGATACCTTGGTCGGTCGCACTTACATTCACGGTTTGAGCGAAACCTTTTTTGGCTGCTTGCTCAATACCAGGGTCCCCGGACTTTTGAAGAATACTATTGCTCACAGGTGCTACAGGATCAGCCTTACCAATCGGGCTGTTCATAAAAGCAGCCTGGACATAACTAGCAAAGGTCGGGGAGACGAGCATACCTCCCGATACGACGATGGTTAATGCAGCGGCGGCAAGCGTCATTCTTTTCATGATCGTGATACTCCTTTGTTTCCACGCAGGTGGTTGATGTGAAGGGGTTACAGGGTTCAATACTCTCACAGGATGAGGGGAGAGCATCTGAATAATCTTTTGATCCATATTTGCTGAGAGGGAATCTTCCCACATCGTTTCTTCTGTTTGGTGCAGCTCATCGATCCATTGCTCTAGCTGGTGCTGGCAGTGTGTGCAATGATCGAGATGACTTTCGACATTTCGTTTGTTCACTGGTGATAAACGATCTTCCATGTAGGCGATCAGCTGTCTTTGCGTAAGGCAATTCAAAGCGGGGTACCCCCTTTTTTCTCCGGCTTGCTTAGCTGGTCTCGCAGCTTTTTCCTGGCATAGGAAAGGCGCATTCTGACAGTATCTACGGACAAAGATAGTTTGTTGCCGATCTCCCTGTAGCTTAAATGCTGGAGATAATGCAAATCGAGAATCGTCCTGTGGTTCTTGTCCAGTGTCATCATCTGCTGTCGCAAAGCATGACGCTGTTCTTTTTCCAGATAATCTTCCTCCGGGATCGGACATTCGTCTCTGACCTCGACATCCATCTCTGTTACGGAAGGCATCCGCTTTCGTTTCCGCAGCTCGTCAATCCCGCGATTGATCGCGATTCGATACAGCCAGGCAGAGAAGGAGTAGTTGGGTTTATAATCTGACAAACTGTAGTATGCCTTGATAAAAACCTCCTGCACCATGTCTTCGGCATCATGGGAGTGGTGGAGCGTGCGCCCAAGAATCGAAGCGATTTTTCCTTTGTATTTATTGACGATCAGAGCATAAGCCTCTTTATTTCCTTGAAGAACCTCCGCAATGACCTCTCGATCGTCCTGCATGTTTGTTACCTCCTTGCAAAAAGGTGCTGCGCAGCTTTCCTTTTTGGTGTTCACTACTATAGACGAAAACGAGGGTGCCCCCCTCTTAAACTTTTTCATAAAATTTGAAAATGACATAGGAAGAGGATGCCTCTCTTCGTTTGCTAGAAGGGCATCCTCTTGATCTATCACGTATGCCGCCATCACTTAAATGGAGCAGGAAATCTACATAAATTTGCAGTAATACTATAAGCACAGATGCTTCGAATTTCGTAAAGGAGTATATGACCTTGAGCCAAAACAACCATTCCATCGCGGTGATCTCCGACATACACAGCAACGCCTATGCATTGGAAGCAGTGCTGCACGACATTGATTCCCGCGGTATTCAAACCATTGTGAATTTAGGCGACACTTTATTTGGACCGCTTGATCCGATCAAAACGGCAGAGCTCTTAATGGAGCGATCTACGATCATCCACATCATGGGTAATTGTGACAGATATTTACTGGAAGAGCAAATGGAGTCCATCACCTTCGAATACGTGAAGCCACTGCTTACACAAGAAATGTTCAGCTGGATCGGGTCATTCCAAAAGCAGTGGACGTTTGACGATCTCTTGTTTTGCCACGGCACACCTTTTGCCGATGATGTGTACTTATTAGAGGATGTCGCTCCATATGGGATAGAAGACAAAAGCGCAAATGCCTTAATGATCGAGCTGACTGGCATTCAGCAGCAGGTCATTTTTTGCGGACATTCGCATGTGCCCAAATCCGTATGGCTCCCAGATGGCAAGCTCGTGGTAAACCCGGGGGGTGTCGGGCTGCCAGCGTATTTTGAGGAAGCGCCGTACCCGCATTCGATGGAATCGAAGACGCCCCATGCCAAGTACGTCACGGTAAAACAACAAGGCAGCGCTTGGCTGGTCGAGCACGTATTGGTCCCGTATGATTTCGAGCAGGCAGCCAGAAAAGCAGAGGAAAACGGGCGCAGAGACTATGCCTATGCGATCCGAACGGGAAGAGCAGAGCTGTAGCATGTCGATCTGTGCATTCATACTCGAAGCACAAAATGAACGGGAGAGCAGCTTTTCGTGCCGATTGCGTGGGCAGCTCATCATTTGACTCATGAAGAGGATAGAATGAAGCTAGTAGAACGAATAGATTGGATTCAGGAAAAATTGCCGCAAGCTTTCCAACGAAAAGAAGCCATTTTGTTTATCGGATAAGGCGGGGGTTTTCATGAAGGTCGATATAATCAAGCAATTAGATTTGCATCAACAATGGACTGATTCGCTTGGGAAAGAGGGAGTGAGGTTCTTCGTGGATGAAGAAGACTTTCGCTCCATAGACGTAACGGAGTATCGTCTGGTCGAATCACGTTTGATCGCCAGTACTTTTGACGGGATGAATTTGAAGGACAAAGATTTTTATGCGGCACATTTGTATTCCTCTACCTTTCGATCAGCGAATTTGGAAAATGCGATTTTCACCAAAAGCGAAGCAGACTATGCAGATTTTACAGGTGCCAATTTGCAACGGGCGACCTTCGTCAAAAGCTCTTGCTTCGAAACTGTGTTTGCCCGAGCAGACTTAAGGCATGCAAAGCTAGTGAACTCTCTCTTTTCTCAAGCCGACTTTCGTGATGCCAATTTGGAAGGTGCAGATATCAGTGTTTCCTCGTTCCAAGAAGTATTGTTTCAAGGAGCACAACTAAAAGGGGTAACAGGTATAGAAGAAGCTTTTATCAAAAGCATAAATATCGGTACCGTCGAGCAGCCAGACCTTCTTGCAGGAGAGGAAGCGAGAAAGTGGCTCATACAGCAAATCCATACACCATGAAAAAAAGGAAGAGGACAAGTGCCCTCTTCCTTTTCCTATTAAGCCTTTTCTACTTCGCCCTCCGGCTTCTGTCCCATCTTCCCACTACGCAGTGGAATCTCCTTCAGGAACAGCGCGATGATGACAGCGATTCCCGCTACAATCGCCCCAGTCAAAAACGTAGTCGTAATCCCATAGCTCATCGCTTCCCGGATCATATCCAGCATGTGAGTAAACAGCGGCTGCAAATCCGGTGGCAGACTAGCCAGCGTGGCTTCAATTTTCGGCTGATCCAACAAATTTTGCGGATTCGTAAAGAGCGCCAGCTTCTCTGCCAGAGCAGGGTCTGCTGCTGCGGGATTGTTCGCTTGACCCATGGCTCCTGACAGTTGCGTCATTTTTGCAGACATGCTGCCACTCATGACGGTTCCCATGACAGCAATTCCAATAGTCCCACCGAGGTTGCGGAAAAGCTGCGACGTTGCTGTAGCGACACCCAATTGCTGTGGTGCAACTGCATTTTGCACGGTCAAAGAGAAGACCGGCATCGCAATCCCGATCCCCAAACCGAGAATGATCATGTAGATCACGAGCAAGTAAATCGGTGTGATTGGGGACATGAAATACATCAGCACCATGCCCAAAGCCATGACGGAAAGTCCGCCCAACGCCATCTTTTTATATTTTCCCGTCTTGGTCATGATTTGTCCGGCGAGTGCGGAGGTCGCGAGCATGGCAATCGACATCGGCATCGCCACATAACCGGCCATTGTCGGAGAGATGCCTTTGACCCCTTGGACAAAGAACGGCACATAAATGATAGCGCCCATCATCCCCGCGTTGAGGAAGAATCCAACCAGATTGGAGACAGTAAAAATACTGTTTTTGAACAGACCCAGCGGAAGCACGGGAGTCTTTACTTTCATCTCAATCATAATAAACACGATCAACGCAACGATTGTGACGGCAAACAAACCAATAATTTGCCACGAGCCCCAAGCGTATTTACCCGGGCCATTACCTGCCCATGAGAAGGCGAGCAGCATCGGTACGATGGTGAGCGTCAGGAACAGCGAGCCGAAGTAGTCGACAGACTCTCCTTCTTGCTTCGGTACTTTTGGGAAGTGAATCATGATCAACAGAAAGGCAATCACGCCAATCGGCAAGAAGATCCAGAACACCCAGTGCCAGTCGAGATGGTCAACGATATAGCCGCCCATCAGAGGACCGAGCACACTGGATACGCCGAAGACGGCACTCATGATTCCGCCCCATTTTGCGCGCTCGCGAGGTTCGTACAGATCACCCATGGCGGTAAAAGCAGTGGACATGATGATCCCGGCACCCGCCCCTTGAATGCCACGATACGTAATCAGTTGAAAAATATCGGTAGAAAACCCGGACAACAAGGCTCCGATACTAAACAACGCGATACCCGTTAAAATAAACGGTTTTCTTCCATATATATCGGAGAGCTTCCCAACCAGCACAGAAGCAACGGTTGAGGTCAGCAAATAAATCGTAATCGCCCACGAATAGTAATCCATGCCACCCAGCTTTGAGATAATACGCGGCATGGCAACACCGATAATGGTCTGGTTGATCGCGGCGAAAAACATAGCCGTAATAATCGCGATCATAATCGTCACTTTCTTTTTCTCTGTCAATTGTTGCAATCTTGATGCTCCTCTCTTTGTTGCTCGATATTCTTCAAAACCTGGTGATAGATGCGGACTAAGTGTTGCTTGTCTTCATCAGATACGCCTGCAAAAAACTGTTCAATGGTATTTCTCACGATGATTTTGTATTGCCGCAGGATTTCTCTTCCTTCATCGGTTATGTCCAGTTGCACGACGCGGCGATCCGTACTGTCACGATTTCTCGTGGCGTAGCCGCAAGCAATCAATTTATCAGCAAGACTCGTAACAGCTCCGGGGGTAATGTTCATACGTTCTGCAATAGAAGATGCCTTCTGCGGACCGTTCATATCTAGAATTCGCAAAAGCATGGCTTGTGATCCTGATACGAGTGGGTCCAGACGTTTATGTGACTCAGCTGAAACTTTTCGTTGGAGCTGTATATACAGTTCTTCAAAATTGACTTGGCTTTGCATGGTACCCTCTCCTGTTTTCATTGCTTAATTATATACGGAGTTAAATGTTTACCCTCTAAAACATTTCCGAGTATACAATGCCTCATCTATCGAAGTCAAATTAACCTTTTACCAATTTGACCAATTCAGGTGGTCATTATGTGATGAATTTCGTCATAAATCGGGAAAAAATACTAATTTTCGACCGGATTTCATGGAATTTTCAGAGTTGCGATGCTACAATCAGTTTTGGCATTCTTTTCATCTTAGATAAATAGATAGGTGGGATTTTAACGTGTTTGGGAAAAAGTTAACCAGCGTATTGCTCGCCACAGCGCTGATGAGCCCGATGTCTGCTTTTGCCGCGCAGGAGACGAAACAGCCAGCAGATGTCGTGCTAACCAACGGCGCGGTCTACACAGTGGACATGAAGAACAGCTGGGCAGAGGCAGTGGCCATTCGCGGTGATGAAATCGTCTTTGTCGGCGCAGATGAATATGCGAAAGCACATATCGGCAAGGATACGAAAGTTATCGATCTGAAAGGCCAAATGGTATTGCCAGGCTTTATCGATAGCCATACGCATGCGAGCAAAACGACGGGACTCATTTACTCCATTGATTTGTTTGACGGAGGCTCTGTCGAGGAATACGTTGCAACCATTGAGAAATTCGTAAAAGAACATCCAAACGAACCAACATTGCAAGGACGTGGCTGGAGCAATCCGGTTGTGCCTGGCATCGGTCCGCGCAAGGAAGTATTGGATAAAATCGTTCCAACGACTCCAATCGCGTTGACCTCGGATGATGGACATTCATTGTGGGTGAACTCGGCAGCATTGAAGCTGGCCGGGATCAAGAAGGATACACCAAATCCTGAGGGCGGCATTATCGAGCGCGATCCGAAAACAGGAGAACCATCTGGAACGTTGCGTGAAAGTGCAATGGATCTGGTACTGTCAAAAATCGGCGGATACACCGTACAACAATACAAGTCCGGAATTGAAGCATACCAAGAAAAAGCGGTTGAACGCGGCGTAACGACCGTGCGCGACCCGGATATGCTACGCTATCCAAACGTATTGGAAGCATACGAGGAGCTCGCGAAAGAGGACAAGCTGACCATCCGCTTCCGCAATGCATTGACAGCGAATCCGGAAAAAGGACCTGAGCAGGTCGCAGAATTCGTAAAAATCCGTGAGCGCAATCAAAACCCGCTATTCCAAGTCAACGCCGTTAAAATCTTCTTGGATGGTGTCGTAGAAGGCGCTACAGCTTACTTGGAAAAGCCGTATGTCCATAAAGAAACAAACGGAGAATTAATCTGGAAGCAAGAGGTTTACAATCAAACAGCTGCCGCAGTGGACAAGGCAGGCTTCCAATTGCACGTCCATTCCATTGGGGATGCTTCTACCCGTATTGCACTGGACGGTATGGAGCTCGCGGAAAAACAAAATGGCAAGCACGATGCTCGCCACTCGCTCGTTCACTTGCAACTGGTCAATGAAACAGACATCGAGCGCTTTAAAAAGCTGGGTGCAGTCGGAATCGTGCAGCCGTTCTGGTTTATGCAGGAAGAGGGCTACTACGAAGAGATCGAAGTACCGTACTTGGGTAAAGAACGTGCAGAAAAAGAATACCCGATGAAGAGCTTTTTGAATAAAGGGGTGCATGTAGCTTCTTCGTCTGACTACATCGTAACGCCAGAATTCAATCCATTGCACGGCATTCAACAAGGCATTACGCGAATCGAGGATGGTGTAACTGATCCGAGCAAAATTGCCAACCCAGACGAGCGTGCGACGCTTGCGGAAATGATCGCCAGCTTCACGATTGATGGTGCTTACGCCAACCACGTGGATGATATCACAGGCTCGATCGAAGTCGGCAAGAAGGCAGATCTTATCGTGCTCGATAAAAACTTGTTTAAAATTCCAGCCACGCAAATCAAGGATGCGAAAGTCGTGCTGACCTTGGTCGAAGGGAAGGAAGTCTATCGTCAAAAGGAAGCAAAGTAAGTGGGGAAAAAATGGTCGTCCATTGCGATGACCATTTTTTTGTGCAAACACATCTGCTGACAAATTAGGTCGGGAAAGGATTCTTGTTTGTCTATGAGGAATAATTCATACGATTCAGATTTGAGCAAATGCTGGAGGTGTTCGATTTGACCCAAACGGAAGGAATCAAAACGATCAAACTGGAGATGAACGCAGGAGGCAATCCATTCGTCGTTCACACCGCGGTTCTATGGGATGAGAATGAAGCCATTCTTGTGGATACAGGCATCCCTGGACAATTGGAGTTGATTCAGAACGTACTGGCGCAAGAAGGGATTTCTTTTGAAAAATTGACGAAAATCATCATTACTCATCAAGACCGGGATCATATCGGCAGCTTGCCTGAAATGGTAGCAGCAGCGGAAGGACGCATACAGGTGGTTGCTCACGAAGTAGCGATTCCGTATCTGGCTGGAGAAATACCTTTGATCAAAAGCGGGCTACTGGCTCCTCCGGTAAAAGTGGATCATGCCGTACAGGATGGCGTCGTTCTCCCGTACTGTGGAGGTATTCAGGTGATTTATACGCCCGGTCATTCGCCAGATCACATCTCTTTGTATCATATTCCGAGCAAGACGTTGATTTCAGGAGATGCCCTCACAGCACTAGAGGGGGTACTGATGCCTTTCAATCCCGAATTCACGCCTGATCAAACGACTGCCCTGCAATCGATCCGCAAGCTGCTTGCGTTCGACATAGAGACAGTGATTGCCTATCATGGTGGTGTTTGTACAGGGGATATCAAACAGCGCCTTACGGATATCGTGGCAAAGGAAGGGAACGATTAATATGAATATCCGCAGAGCAAAAGGACAAGAAGCAAGCGAACTGAGCGAGCTAGCCTATCGCTCCAAAGCGTATTGGGGATACAGTGATGAATTCATGGAGGCCTGTCGCGACGACCTGACGCTATCACCTGCTCATATCGAGGAACACGAGGTATATGTGTTAGAGGATGAGGGCAGTATCAAGGGCTTCATGAGTCTGGAAAAGGATGCAGAGCAAGAGCAGTGGCTATTAGGCTTTTTGTTCATGGAACCGGAAGCAGTCGGAAAAGGTTACGGAAAGGCTCTGTGGCAGCATATGGTGGAGGTGGCACAAAAGCTGGAAATCCCCGTCATCACCATCCATAGTGACCCGTACGCAGAACCGTTTTACTTGTCGAGGGGAGCAAAGCGAGTAGGAGAAATCGTGTCTACCGTGTTCCCAGGAAGAGTATTGCCGTTGTTGGAAGTGGAAATCGGATAGCCCTTCCTTATTTCACGATTTTATACCGGATCGCCTTGGCAACGGCCTGTGTACGATCTTCTACGCCCATTTTCTGCAAAATCCGATGGATATGCGTCTTGACGGTTCCCTCGGAGATGAGCAAGTGCTGTGCAATTTGCTCGTTCCGTTTGCCGTAGGATAGCTGCTCTAGTACGTCCTGCTCTCGATCGGTCAACTGATCTAACATGACAAGAGGGGGAAGCACAGAGTCAGTATTAGAGTCAGAATGAGAGGCAGACTTGTGATTCTTTTGTTGAAACTGTAGAGCCTCTGCTAGAGCCTTGGCAGCAGTAGCCGTGTAGAACAGTGCCTCTCCCTGATGGGCCCTGCGAATGAGGTCCAGCATATCCTGTGAATCGGAATCCTTTAGCATATAGCCGATAGCACCCGCGCGAATACCGTCTACGATGTAATCGTACGTGTCAAAGGTTGTGAGGATTAATACTTTTATCAAAGGATGGAGTCGAGTGATTTCTCGGGTTGCTTCGATTCCGGACATGTTCGGCATCTGTACATCCATTAAGACTACATCAGGAATGACTTCTCCTACGAGCTTCACCGCTTCTTCTCCATTGGAAGCCTCCCCGCTTACTTCCATATCCTTCTGCATTTTTATGACATACCCCAATCCTTGACGGATCATCGTTTGGTCATCGACCAGGACCACGCGAATGGTCTCTTTTTTATTTTGATTTACCATGCAGGCATTCCTCCGTTTACATCGCTATTTGCTCATCAAAGCGGAAAACTGATATCAATTTGAAAGCCGTGGGGCGCTCGAATGGAATAGGAAAGTTCTCCGTTTAATTGCTTCGTTTGTTCTGCGATACCTGTTAAACCAAAACCCGGTTTGATTTGATGATGATTTGTAATATTCCCATTGTCCCAAATGGAGAGGAAAACAAAGTTTTGCTTTTTTTCAATCGTGATAAAAATCTCTGTTGCATCAGAATGGCGGATGGAATTAGTAATCGCTTCTTGGAGAATCCGGTAAAGCGTAATGGTCATCTGCTGCGAGAGGGGAATATCTGGATTGGGACTGATCAACTGCATTTTGATGTCGGTATGCTGTTGGGCTCGTGATAAGAGTATACGCAGCGGTGTGATTCCCAGAGAGGATTTGTCTGCGGCTAATGTATGAACAGACGAGCGTATATCATCGAGGCTTTGCTTGGATACCGTAAGCATGTCACGGACAACCTCCTGTGCGTCACTTGGTCCACCTTGCAGCATGTATTTCAAAGCATTCAATTGAACGATCAGGGATGTGAGACTGTGTCCCAAAGCGTCGTGAACATCGCGGGCGATTCTGGTCCTCTCCTCGAGGACAGCGGCACGAAGTGTATTCACAGATGCCTCTTGAAGTTCAGAATGAGCTTCCTGGAGTTCAACATGCGCCTTTTGCAATTGTTTAAGATGCTGCTGACTCGATTCCTTTGCTTGATTTTGAAGAGATAATCCTCGTGCGCCAATATACCATCCGATATAGGCCACGACATAGCCTATTACCTCCTCAAACATATAGTCTTTATAAAAAAACATGTAAGAAAAGGAGCATGTGCCAAAAAAAATCGCATAGTACAATGCTCGACGTTCAAGAATGTGAAAGCCAATAAAAGCTACCAATGGCAAGGATAAACCGATCTCTTCCCCTACATATAGAACCTTGATAAATGACACGGTACCAATCACGATGATGGCGATGTCTTTTTGATAAGGTTTCCAGTTTCTTTTTGGTCTGAGAAACATCAGCAGGAAGCAGAAGATGATGATCAGAGAGATGATAAAGGGAATGGTGGATTCATGCATGTAAGCAGTTGGAATGAGAAAAAATGAGATCAATACAAAAAAACAAATGAGCAGGAAACGAGAGCGTAAAGATGCAGTTGAAGCGTTCAAGAAAACAACCTCCTTTCTTGGAATACGTACCCATTATAGTTTCATTTTAGCATGCGCTGTCGTCTATCTCCGGGTGTACGGTCTTCTATCTCTGGATAGATAAAATCGAATTCCATAATTTGACTACCCGATAGACTTCGGGGGCCAATCGCATAAGTAAAATGTGATTTGTGGAGGGGAACACCCCGAACGAGAGAGGGTCCCCAAAAAATGGGTAGGGAGGCTTTTATGAACGAACTGTTTCAGTTAGCGAAGATTCTACAGGAAACGAGTAGCGTGTTTTCCGCGCTTTCCATGCAAGCATTGGATTCAAGTGATATCACCTGGCAACAAGTTCTCATTCTAGAACAAATCGCGATCAGCCCGAAAACAATGGGTGAGATCAGCAAAGCTATCAATCTTTCCTATAGTACAACCTCGGGATTAATTAGTCGGCTGGAACAGATGAACTTGGTGCGCAGATTTCGTGATAAATCGGATCGGCGAATTGTGTGGGCAGCATTGACGGAGCGTGTACTTGCGAATAGGAACCTGCAAGAGGGGATCAGTTGCACGCCAGCAACTCTCCATTCTTTGCGCGAGCTTATTTTAGAAAAGGAAAAACTGAGTTGATACGTTGGAACTTTCTATCCACGAAGGGGTGAGAAAATTTTGAATATATCTGAACTTTCCATTAAACGTCCGGTCACCATGATTATGATATCCGTGGCCATCTTCATTTTTGGTTTGGTTACCTTTCCGCGCTTGGCTATTGAACTGATGCCGTCATTGAGTTCTCCGGTTGCGGTAGTTGTGACATCTGTTGAGGGGGCGGCTCCGGCTGAGGTAGAAAAGCTGGTTACCAAACCGATGGAAAATGTATTAGGCACGGTTCCGAATTTAGACAAGATCACATCCACTTCTGTTAACGGCTCCTCCTCGGTCATCCTCCATTTCAAGTGGGGAACAAACATGGATCAAGCGACGCTGAATATGCGAGATAAAGTAGATTTGGTCCGAGGGAGCTTGCCTGAATCGGCTGGTTCACCAAGGGTGTTGAAATATGATCCGTCAAGCCAGCCGATTATTGACCTGGCTGTAACTGGCGATCAAGATGTCAACAAACTGAAAAAAATCGCGGATGATTTGATTAAATCCCGCTTGGAACGAATTAACGGTGTTGCTTCTGTAAGTGTCACTGGTGGGCAAGAGCGTATCGTGGACATCATTGTGGACCCAGCCAAACTAGCAGCTTATGGATTGACATTGGATCAAATCAAGTCAGCTCTAGAAAACAACAA
Organism: Brevibacillus sp. MS2.2; assembly: GCF_013284345.1. NCBI lineage: Bacteria > Bacillati > Bacillota > Bacilli > Caryophanales > Paenibacillaceae > Brevibacillus > Brevibacillus sp. MS2.2. Next base: position 155,799 of record NZ_JABSUZ010000002.1, on the reverse strand, counting down.
TATATCCGGATCAGCCGGTGCGATACGGGAAGGTGACGGAAAGACCAGTATTCGTGTGCAAGGTGAGTTCACGAGTGTGGATACCGTTGCTCTCACCCCGATCTCCGTAGGAGAGAGCTTCATCCGAATGAGTGATATTGCCAACGTAACAGATACGATCAAAGAAGTGACCAATCTGAGCTACATTGATGGAAAGCCGAGCTTGGGAATTGCCGTGATGAAAGGCACCGGCGGCAATACGATTAAAATCGCGAAAGACGTAAAGGCTGAGCTGGAGAAAATTAATAGCACGCTTCCACCCAATGTAGAAACACGTATCGTTTTCGATACCTCCACATACATTCAGAGCTCCGTTGACAACACGGTAGTACATGCTTTGGCAGGTGGTGCCATTGGCGTACTCATGCTGTTCTTCTTCTTGGGCAGTCTGTCATCTATGCTCATTGCTGTCATTGTCCTGCCTGTATCGATCATATCGACCTTCCTCTTGATGTACATGACAGGTCAAACTATCAACCTGATTTCCCTAGCAGGTCTCACGCTCGGATTGGGATCATTAGTAGACTTTGCTGTCGTTATGCTGGAAAACATTTTCCGTCAACGGGAGCAGGGCAAGAGTATGATGGAAGCGGCATTGATCGGTTCCAAAGAAGTAGGAACGGCAGTAATGGCTTCCGCATTGGCGCAAATCTGCGTATTTTTGCCGATTGCGCTGACAGAAGGTCTTGTTGCTGAACTGTTTGCCCCGTTGGCATTGACAGTCGTATACTCGCACATCGCAGCACTCGTTTTCACCTTTTTGTTGGTTCCGATGATGAGTGCGCGCATGTTAAAAACAATACCGGAGCATACGAATCATGAAAACTATCGTGGCATCAATCCACTGATCTGGTTTAATATCGGGTTCCACAAAGTGGAAAAAGGCTATCAAAGGGTGCTCAAATGGGCATTGGGTCATCGGAAAACGGTGATTGGATCTGCTTTTGCCATGCTGATTGGCTCATTATTGCTAGTTCCATCTCTTGGCGCAGGATTTTTCCCGGATATGGACCAAGGATTAATCCAGGTAGAGATCAAGCTGCCAAAGGGTACTATCTTGACGGAAACTGAAAAAGTAATGAAGCAAGTAGAAGAAGTGGTCAATCAAGTACCAGAAAAGAAATTGGTCAAGTCCTCGGTCGGGGGTGGCGACGGTATTTCAGAGAGCGGTGCATCTACTTCTCATAACGCAACGATCGAACTGCACGTAGGAGAGATTTCTACGAGACAGCGATCGACAGAGGAAATTGCTGTAGGCCTGCAAGAGCAAGTCAAGCATATTGCAGGAGCCGATATCAAGGTGAAATCCCTTTCCGGTGGTATGGGGGGCGGAGCAGCCATCTCGATTGAAATTCGCGGAGATGATCTGGACGTCTTAACGGAACTGAGCGAGATTGTGAAAGGGGAAATAGCCAAGGTACCAGGAACGATGAACGTATCTACCAGTGTTCAGGAAATGAGTCAGGAGTTCGATGTGAAGGTCAATACAGAGAAGGCGAGCTTGTACGGATTGACAACAAATGAAATCCTTTCTGCTGTGCGAACTTCTTTCCAAGGTCAAACGGTTACCCAGTATCGTACGGGCGAAGATGAAATCGATATCAATCTCAAGCTGCCAGAAGACTATAAGGAAGATATCAATTACTTGAAGAACCTGCGTATTTCCACGCCGACGGGCGCCCAAATCAGCCTCACGTCCGTGGCGACCATCAGCAAAGTCGATGTACCGCCATCGATTGAGCGCAAAAACATGACGCGTGAAGTGACGGTCACAAGTGATTTGATCGGGGATAACCTGCAAGCGGCCGCGTCGGAAATTACGAATATCATCAAAAAGCTGAATGTTCCGGATGGATACACCATCGAAATGGGTGGGCAGAGCGAGGATATGGGAAATTCTTTTGTGAATCTGGGTCTTGCGATTGTCTTGTCCGTCGTGCTTGTGTACATGGTCATGGCTGCTCAGTTTGAATCACTTTTCAGTCCATTTATCATCATGTTCTCGGTTCCTCCGAGCCTTACTGGGGTCATATTAGGGCTTTTGTTTACAGGCACACCTATTACCGTATCTGTTTTGATCGGGTACATTTTGCTGATCGGTCTGGTCGTGAACAATGCAATTGTGTTAATCGACTTGATCAATCAGTTGCGTGCAAAAGGTTGGGAGTTACATGAAGCGATTTTACATGCAGGACCTGCCCGTCTGCGTCCGATTATGATGACAACCCTCACGACGATTATGGCTATTGCACCACTCTCCGTTGCTGCCGGGTCTGGTTTAGAGCTGCAAGCGCCAATGGCTACGACCGTCATGTATGGTTTGATTTTCTCCACCATGATCACACTCATACTCGTACCTGTGGTTACAGCATGGTTTGATGAGATGGGACAAAAGAGACGAAACAAGCGCAAGCAAAAGCAGGAAAAGAAAATCCTTACCACGTTGGAATCGACAAATGCATGAGAAAAGAGGAGGAACCATTCATGATCATAAATAAAAGAATCGCGATTGTGGCGTTACTCACCTTCACTTTGATCACAGGCTGCGCAAGCCAGGAGGATGCAGCGACGACTGCTGCCCAACCAGCAGAAACGGTTACCCCTGTACAGGTTGCAGCGGTGGCACCAGGTGTGGTCACATCTGAGTCTGGACTGACTGCGAAATTGGCACCGAGTGAGGAAGTCCAAATGTCTCCAAAAACCGGTGGGAAAATAACGTCTCTACCCGTAAAGCTGGGTCAGCCCGTAACAAAAGGACAATTATTGTTTACACTCGATAAGAATGAGCTGTCAAACACCGTAAGAGAACAAGAAGCAGCTCTCCGAGTGGCAAAAGCGAATTTAAACCAAGCAGGCAGCACCTCTGACCAAGGCTTGGTGGAAGCACAAAATGATTTGACGGAAGCAGAACGAGCGCTTGCTGACGCAAAACTGAATCAACAACGTAATCAGCAGTTGTTTTCGCAGGGAGCGATTGCTGCTGAGAAAATGGATGAGGCAAATACAACGCTCACAAAAGCCCAGATTTCCTATGACAATGCAAAGCAGAAGCTGCAAAGCGCGAAACAAAAAACGGGTGTGCAAGTATCGGCAGCGAGCGTAACGGAGTCTGAGGTCAGACTGCAAAATGCTCGTGAGCAATTGGCGAATGCAACGGTTGTCTCCCCAATCGACGGATTTGTCGCAAGCGTGACCGGAGCAGTAGGGCAGATGGCAGGCCAGCAACCAATCGTGACTGTCGTCAAAACGAATCCACTTGTGGTCAAAGCGAATTTGTCCGAAGCAGATGTGACGAAAGTAAAGGTAGGAACAGTCGTCAAAGTAAACGTGCAATCTACAGGAAAAACGATTGATGCAAAAGTAACGGCGATTAGTCCAGTCATGGATTCTCAGCTCAAAGCCTATCCAGTAGAAATCACGATCCCGAATGCTTCCCATGAATTGAAGTCCGATATGGTCGTGAATGTTACCTTCCCGCAAGATTCAGCAGGAGGGAAGTCACTGGTTATTCCTCGCAAGGCGGTATTTGATCGTGAAGGCAGACAATACGTGTTCAAGCTGGAAGGGGAAACAGCCAAGCAAGTGGAAGTGTCGACGGGTAACTCGACAAGCGAGTTGATTGAAATAGTATCCGGCCTAGCAAATGGAGATAAAGTCGTGGTAAAAGGACAGACGCTGCTTGCAGATGGCGGCAAGGTGAGTATTCAGGAGTAAGCAGAAATGCAAGCAAAAGAGGTGGAGAAGATCCGCCTCTTTTGGTTATTAAATGGAAAAATTAAAAATCAATGCCCCGAACCTTTGCGTACACCATCGTGTCACGTAACGTACCATCGATGCTGCGCTCGTCTTTTCGAAGGATTCCTTCTAAGATAAATCCTGACCGTTCAGCGACGCGGGAGCTTGCTATATTTCGAGAATCACATCGGATGACGATACGGTTTGCTTGCAGCTCACGGATCGCAAAGCTTGTAATACCAGCTACTGCCTCGGTAATGTAACCTTGTCCCCTACATGATGTGCGAACCCAATAACCGATCTCAAATTTTCTTGCATCCCAATCAATCTGGTGTAGACCGCTACAGCCAATTAGCTGACCAGAGTGTTTATCGAACAGATGGAGGCGGAGATCAGAACGCTCCAAAAATTTCAGTCTTGCTTGACGAACGTTGACCTCAGACTTTTCTTCTGTGGGAAGACTTTGTGCCCAGGGCATCCACGGACGCAAATCTTCTATACTTTCCGTCAGTGCCAGGTGAACCATTTGACCATCTCCGGCCAAGGGAGCGCGGATGTGTAGACGACTCGTTTCAAAACTCTCGGGAAAGGAAAGTAAGAGTGGTTCGATGGACAATTTGATCACTCCTGACAAGAAATTTATTCCAAATAGTAACACAAAGCATACATGCATGGTAAGGTAAACAGCACCAAAACCACTCGGGCGATTGACAGTAAAAATACTCTTTGTTATAGTTTCATCGATAATGATAATCAATATCGACAAAGGTATTACTTACATCTATCTTACAAACGTACATAAGGGAGGCTCATCATGCTTACGAACCAAACAGTAAAAGCTGTCCTTGCTGTCATTTTTGTGTTCTCGCTTTTTTTGACGGCATGCGGTGGAGCCAATACGGAAACGCCAGCACCCGCGACAGCTTCTGCTTCCAAGCTAGCTGACAAGTCAACAGAAGCCCCTGCTGAGAACAAAATGCGCCGCATCGAAACACCAAAAGGAACGATTCAAATTCCTGACAAGCCACAACGTATTGTGACTGACTATTACGCAGGCGAGTTGATTGCAGTAGGCGGAAATGTAGTCGGTGCAGAGACGGAAGCTTTCAAAAGCCCGTTTACCGTGGAACAATTAAAAAATGCGCAGGACGTGGGTAGCCCGCGGATCAATGTGGAGAAAACATTAGAGCTCGCTCCTGACCTCATCGTCGTCATGTATGACGACAATTATGAAGCCCTGTCCAAAATCGCTCCAACCGTTTATCTCCCCTTCGGTACGGCGACAAACATTTACGATACAGTCAAATTGTTTGGAGAAGTGGTTGGCGATAAAGAAAAGGCTGACAGGTTCATCGCAGACTTTGACAAGAAGGCAGCCGAGGGTCGCGAAAAGCTGAAAGGCATCGTGGATGAGAATGCGACTGTCGGTCTCTACGAGCTGACCAACAAAGGAGATTTGTGGATCTTCGGTGACAACGCAGGGCGCGGTGGTCAAACGGTGTACAATGCATTGAAGCTGAAAATGCCGCACGCAGACAAATCCAAAGAGCAAACCGTACAACTGTCCATGGAAACTTTGCCAGAATATGCGGCAGATTACATGTTCGTGACTTTCTACAATCCGGACAAAAATAGCGAAGCCTTGAAAACCTTACAGGCGTCCGCTGTCTGGAATGCGACCTCTGCTGCCAAAAACAATCAGATATTCTACAACGACTACGATACATTCTATCGCTATGACCCAATCGCGATCACAGCACAAATTAATATGATCGTAGATATGCTGATCAAAAGACACGAAGAGAACAAAAGTAAAAAATAGCTTACAACGGAAGCCATCCCTCGTCGGATGGCTTTTCTTCGTCTCGCGTAATAAACCTTACAAAATGTAAAGGTAACTGTAAGGAACATCAATAGCTCCTATTCTGGAATTTGGTTACAGTTAATAGCGACGGAAACAACGAACGCTAGCCAATAGATAGAATGGAGGAACGTAGCATGAGTACTGCTGTACTAGAAGTAAAAGACGTTCAAAAAATATATGGGACAAAAGGTGAGAGCCAGTCGCATGCCTTAAAAGGCGTATCGCTGACCATAGATAAAGGAGAGTTCGTGGGAATCATGGGGCCATCCGGTTCGGGTAAAACGACTCTGCTTAACGTGATTTCCACACTGGATCGTCCTACGGAAGGCTTTATTGAAATTGCGGGTACGAACATTACACAGATGAAGCGTAACCAGCTCGCAGATTTTCGCTCGCAAAAGCTCGGCTTTATCTTTCAAGATTTCAATCTGCTAGAGAATTTGTCCGTGTACGAGAACATTGCATTACCGCTGTCTCTGCAAGGTGTCCCTTCCAAAGAGATCAGCAACAAAGTAAGTAAAGTGGCACAAACACTCGGGATCGAAGAGATTTTGCCAAAATATCCGGTTCAAATTTCCGGGGGACAAAAACAACGCGCCGCAGCAGCACGCGCACTTGTGCATGATCCGGCGATTTTGCTGGCGGACGAACCGACAGGCGCCCTCGACTCGAAGAATGCGAAAAGCTTGCTGGAAACGATGACAGATTTGAACGAGAACCACCAAGTATCAATCATGATGGTTACACATGATGCTTTTTCAGCGAGTTATTGCAAACGTATCTTGTTCATTCAGGACGGCAAGCTGTACACCGAGATTCAACGTACGGGGGATCGTCAGCAATTTTTCAAACAAATTCTGGATGTACTGGCCGAGCTGGGTGCATCACATGATGTACGCTAGGAGGTAACGTTTCATGCTTTTCAAGCTATCCTTGTCCAGTATGCGGAAGATGATGAAGGACTATCTGGTTCTGCTCGTGGGTCTGGTCATCTCCATTTCGATTTTTTACATGTTCCAGACGCTTGCCCTCAATTCTGATTACACGAAAAACAACTCGATGATCTCTTCGATTCAGATCGTTTTCAATGTAGGGGCATTCCTGCTGGCGTTTATCACGATTTTTTATATCTTCTATGCCAACTCATTTCTACTCTCGCTACGGCGCAAAGAGCTCGGAATGTACATGGTCCTAGGGGCGAAGAAGGGGAAAATCAGTCAGATTTTGTTCCTGGAAACATTGACGATGGGGATCATTTCCCTGGTGATCGGTAGTCTGGTTGGTATTGCGCTTGCAAGCGGTATTGGCGTTTTGCTCATGAACCTGCTGGAGATTTCCACGGATGGGTACTATCCTTTTTATCTGCCAGCGATTTGGATGACATGGGGATTCTTCCTCATCCTGTTTATCATCACATCCACGATCAATGCGGCTCGTTTGGCTCGTGCAACTGAGCTCGCTCTCATCCGTGCCGAGCAACAGAATGACAAAATCAAGTCAAAAGGAATCGGAGCGGTTTTGGTCGCTATCCTTGGCGTTATCCTGTTGGCTCTGGGCTATACATGCCTGCACTTGATTATGTACCTGCAAGCACTCGGCTTTATCGTAGGCGCTATTTCATGCACAATCGGGACGTACTTGATATTCATCTCGTTGCTGCCCGTTCTTGTACAGGCTTTGAAGAAAAATAAAAAGCTGAATGATAGCAAGTTGAACGCATTCACCTTTGCTCAACTGCGCTTTCGGGTGAACAACCTGACCAAAATCCTTGGTACAGTAGCCATGCTGATCGGGCTTGGTGTCGGGGCGATGGCAGGGGGCTTGGCCTTCCAGCAAAACGTCAATTTGTTTACCACGGTGTTCCATGTGTATGACGTGAATCTGCATGATCCGGTAGAAGCGGATTATCAGGCATTGAAAAAAATGAACGTCATGGAGCAAAATACGTATCGATACAAAGTCGACGACAAGGCGTATTACTACTTGAAGGAAGACTTGCTGGCAAATCCGCTGTTGCTTTCCACGAACAGCATTCAAAATTACTCTGCTGACAACAAGCCAAAACTTGTGACAGATCCGCTTCCGAAAGAAACGTATATCGTTAGTGCGTCAAAAGAAGACAAAGGTAAATACGATGCCATTCCTGAGGATTGGGACAAAGCGATATTCACCAACTTTATCAACTACCAGATGATTGAGGGCAAATCTGTTCTGGTTGTGGATCAGGCGACGTATGAGCAAACCGCTGGAAGTGAACACAAGGTTCTCCTTGCCCAGGTAGACGACTATTTGAAATACACGCAGGAATTAAAAGCAATGGATGAGCGTCAAAAGCAAATGATTGGGTCTATCACAAATGTGGAAACGAAAGACGTATACACATCTTCCAAATACAGCACGTATGCGGGCATGTATATTTTCACAAGCGGGACGATGTTCATGGGCTTCTTCCTGGGCATTGCCTTCCTGGCGATGATGGCGAGCTGCCTGATGTTCAAAATCTTGTCCGGTGCTTCCCGTGACAAAGACCGCTACAGCATGCTGCGAAAAATCGGCGTACGTCAATCGTTGCTCGTAGGTTCGATCTATAAAGAGCTGTTTATGGTATTCATTTTTCCGGCGATAGTCGGTCTGATGCACGTATTGATCGGTATGGAGATGTTCTCGTTCATCCTCTTGGACCCGTATCTGAACATCTGGATTCCAACGCTGATTTTCGTTGTGATCTATGCGATTTACTATTACATCACGGTTCAGCTTTATCGTGGAATTGTGTTGCCAAAAGAAGCGTAATTTTAAAGGAAAAAATCCTCCTCATTAGAGGGGGATTTTTTCTTTTTTATGGAGCGCTTCTTCTGTTCTTGGGAACGAACGTACCTGCATGGGATAAGCTATATGACCATTGAACTTTAATAAAAATTTTAAGTTTACCCCACTTTATATTTTAGAAGTTTTTTCTAACTTATACCTAGGAAAGAAATCATAAACGCGAAGGAGAATTGATATGAAAATAAACCTTAAAAAAACATCAGTACGTTTGACAGCTTTAGGATTGGCTACTGCGATTTCCCTATCTGGAGCTTTAGTAGTAAGTGCAAATGAAAACCCAACTCAAAAGACTGTAGCTCAAAACCAAGAATTGTATGCAGGAACTTACAAAAAGCTCTCAGCTTCCGAAGCTCTTGCCGACAAGGCTGTGAAAGCAGCAATCGATAACGTCTATGTACAGTTTCCAGAAACAAAATCTTATGAGATCGTTGCTTATCAAGATGTGGTTTCAAAAGGTGAGTATGATAAGTATGTTATTAGACTTGAAAAAGATTCAAACAACTTTTTTCACTTTGCAATAGATTCGAAAACGGGGAACCTTAGCTATACCATACAATCATTGGATGCTGCTACAGTTCTATCATACCCAAATGTAAAATCCGCGGTAGATAAATTCTATGCCTCACATCCAGAAGCAAAATCCTACGTGATTTCAAATGCCAATATTGTAGACAACTTTGTAGGCAAATTTAGCAGATATAACCTTACGTTTACTGGAAAAGATCCCAAACAATCAATCACTATTGGAATAGATGTGAAAACGGGAGAGATTATACCTACGAAGAAGCAAGAGCTCTAGGAAATAGTGTTGTAGACTGAACCTGTTGAAATGCCAAAGTTGTTTTGGAGTGAGGCTATCTAGAAAGTCGGCTTAGACTGACTTTCTAGATAGCCCCTTTACGTTTTATCACGACCATAAGGCTTTGGTTTTTTGAACTATCCTGCCCATAGTGTAATGATCCTGCGAGTCTAAGTGTTCAAAGAAAATAAAGTTTTAGACTGACTTTCGGATATTACGCTAACGGGCAGTGTAGTTCGAAGCTGTCGGTTGCCGAAAACTTTATTCCATTCCCAACAAAGAAAAAACCCAATGCAATTGCATTGGGTTCAAACATTGGTACAACCGCGTTCGCCAAGTAACCGACGTCCATGCAGCCCCATCTGAACAGCAAACCCGGGTAGACCAACAGAGCTTAGAGGGAGACTAGCTCTGCGAGCTAATAGTTTTGACAAATTATATCGCCTTTCTCCAATAACTTACAGATGATTTGGGATGCCCTGTCTTTCATCATGGAGTGCATGTAACTGTTGTCTTGAGAGTCAATGGGGTATACCTTTCCTGTAAAATTAGACCTCAGGGCATTGGATGTTTAGCAAAGAGAACTAATATGCATGCTATTTCTATTTTTATCCATATCACGCTAACGGGTTCGATAGTTGCATAACAGTAAGAACCAGAACTGCCTTGTGAGGCAGCTTCTTTCATTAACCAACGGGCAGGAATCCTCATTATGGGTATGTCAATTTTCGTCAAGTAAATAATACCCATGGGAGGAGATGAATGGCTTGAAAAAAATGCTAAGCTTGCTTTCTATACTATTCATGTTTTTACAGGTACCTTCACAGACTAATGCTTCCAATCTAGAGGTGAATATCAAACAGATAAAGGATTTACAAGATGTTTTTATTACGACTTTGGACCCTCATATCTCTAAAGCTATTAGAGAATACTACAAAGTGAAAGGCATACCAATGAGAAGTTATGCATTATGGGATGCCAAAATTCTTGAAATACAACGGTTAGAGGAAGGTAGTTTTTCGTTTAAAGTAACTATACAAATCCGAACCTATACAGGGACACATAATCCACCAGAAGGTGTAGAGACAATGACGTTCAATATCAGTCCTTTTGGAGTAAAATTACTTGAATTTGTCCATCATGAAGGGGAACCCCAAGACTTCCTAACTGGGGATAAAATTGGTTCTTGCTTTGCCTGTTCAGTTATTCCACTAACGGGTTCGATAGTTCAATGAGTCAGTCTAAAACTCTATTATCAATGAACATCTGTCCGTTGTTCTAAAAATGGATGCTAACAATACCAGGCCTGATCATGATTATGGCAAGCCTGGTACGATGATGACACTTAATTTTTGAATAGAATTTCGCCCACCTGTGTGGAAATGTTGAGCGTTGCATTCCCGGATTGAGCCTCACCCACATATCCATTGAGTTCTTTGGAAACAACCGATGTGGTATTTGTTGCTTTTTCAAGATTAACCTGGTTATCGATATTTCCCATTTCTGTTGATAAATTTACATATAGAGGTGCTAATTGATCCGGTAGAGCGAATTCGACGTTTCCAAGGTTAGTAGATATGTTACTGCTTTCCTTGCCAATTACATCCGTTACGGTGATGTTGCCAGCATTGCTGCTCACATTTAAATGTTGGACCGATAATTCTGACTCAATGAATATGTTGCCAACTTCATTATCTATCTCAAGGGATTTGAAGTCTTTATAAGGAAGATGGATCGTTAAGGATGGCAAAGGCTCCGTATTTATGAGCTTCTTTTGTTCCTGTTTAAGCATAATCTGTAATGTTCCATCTTGGATCGACGTAGTCACATTGGTATCCATTCCTTTTGAATTGCCCTTGGATAATTCCCATTGTGCTTGAGTGATTTGTTTGTCTCCTATGACTTTAACTATGGCAGCGTTACTCTGAATTTTTAGGGAATGAATGTTAGTTACATCTATTTGAGAAATATCTCCTTTTACTGCATTCGAGACATTCTTCATATCCGATGTTTCTGAATTTGCAATTGTGTTCGTCGGTATAGAAGCGTTTTGCTGGGACGAACTTTGTGCACTAGTGACGGAGGATTCCTTCGTACATCCAGCGATTCCGATACTGGCAGCGGCCAGGAGAATCATTGCTAACTTCATGTTCTTGTTCAAACGTTTATCTTCCTTTCTTCTGCATGCTAAACAGATCATCATTTTAAATTACGTGATCCGTATGTACATTAATCGTACAGTGGTTAGAAAGATTTGGTAACGGACTCTGGCTTGAATAAGAACTGGACTTAAGTCTAGAAAGAGCCTCCGCCTTTAAACCTAGAGGCACATGATGAATCGAATCCTTGATGTTTAGAAATTAACCGTTTACTCTTTAAAGATGTTTCAGGGGTAACGCTCAGAGAAATCGAGTCGCCCTGAAACAACTCACAGAGAAAAGAAAAGGAAGTCGCGCATATACGCCACTTCCTTTTAAATCGGGAGTTCCGCAGTGTGGTACACGCATAAAAGGGCAACATTAATTCCCCTTGCTTTTATTATAAAGTGCACAAAAAAATAATGAGTTTCGTTCAACCAACGGGATCGATAGCGTAATAAAACAGCGGCGAGTCTAAGACTTTTTTTCAGGTCTTAGGTCGCTGCTGTTTTATTATTATTCGGGTTCAGTCTAAAACTAATTTTTCTGAGTCTGGAGATTTTTGTATCCAAGAACTACATAGAGTCAACAACTCCAGTCTATTACATTATTTTCAACGAACACTAAGACTTTGAACACATCTCACCGTTGACAAAGATAATGATAATCATTATCATAATCAATGATTGATTGGAAATCATGTCCATCATCCTTTCTCATTCGATGTAACACCCAGAAAAGTAAGGGGGAATTTTTTCATGCGTCTTATGAAATTACCAGTAATGCTTGTATTTTTGTCTGCGATGCTGTTACTCGCTGCTTGCGGCAATGCAGGGTCAACTGCACAATCTGGTTCCAACCAAGCTGCTACAGCTCAGCCTGACGCGGCGAAGCCTGCTGAAGAGCAAGTGCGTACAGTGAAGCACATGATGGGAGAGTCGACTATCAAAGGCACTCCTAAGCGTATCGTTGCATTGGAATGGAGCTCAGCAGAGCATTTGTTGGCTCTTGGTATTCAGCCTGTAGGGATTGCAGATATTCCAAATATGAAAAAATGGGTCAAACTCCCTGTGGAGATTGCTCCAGAAGTAGTGGATGTAGGGAGTCGTACTTCACCGAACCTGGAATCGATCATGATGTTGAAGCCAGATTTGATTATCGGTATTAAACGAAATGTAGAAGCGAATTACGACGAAATGAGCAAAATTGCCCCAACGATTGCTTTTGATACGAATCCTGCTGAAGGGCAGGGATCACAGTATGATCGAATGATCGAGATCTTCAAGCAAATTGCGGATATCACAGGTAAAAATGCAGAAGCTGAAGCCGCTTTGAAAGACCTCGACAAGACTTATGCAGAAGCAAAAGAAAAGCTGACCAAAGCTGGTGCAGATAAAGTTCCATTCGTCCTCGCAATGGGCTACAGCAGTCAAAATGCAGTAGAATTCCGTTTGTCTACGGATAACTCTACAGCAGCAAGCATCTTGATTAACATTGGTCTGACAAATAAGTATAAGCCTAAGAAATTTGAGCAAACAGGAATGACACTGGCAGATGTGGAGGCACTTCCAGCGTTGCAGGATGCGAATTTCCTCCATATCATTCAAAATGATGACAACGTGATTGAGAATCAATTGAAGAACAACCCGGTTTGGAACGGTCTCACTTTTGTGAAAGAAAATCGCGTCTATGCTCTGGGCGGAGATCTGTGGCCGTATGGTGGTACCATGTCTGCAAAGATTCTCGCGAATAAAGTTGTAGATCTGTTGGCAAAATAATGAGTTTAGCCAAACATAAAATGTTTACACGAACTGACATCACTCCAGCCACTTCCTCACAAAGAGGGGGCTGGAGATTGTTCTTGATGTTAGGGAGTGGACTTGTCGCTCTGTTAGTGCTTACATTTGTCAGTTTGACACAGGGGATGGCAGACATTTCTCTGCGTTCTGTCGTACAGGCCATTATTGCTCCGCAAGACATTTCTGATCACCATATGATACAAGGTGTCAGGCTTCCAAGAACGGTCATGGGGCTTTTGTCTGGTGCAGCATTGGCTATTGCCGGGGCATTGATGCAGACGGTGACACGAAACCCGCTCGCTTCGGAAACGACCTTGGGGGTAAATGCGGGTGCCTATTTCTTCGTGGTGTTCGGGATGGTTTTTTGGCCATCATTCTTGCATGAACATCCGCTTCCATTTGCAATGGCGGGTGGAATACTTGCAGCCGTTACCGTATACTTCATGTCTGGCGGGCGCAAGGGTACGCCAGTGCGTGTGGCATTGTCCGGGATGATTGTCACCTTGGTGTACTCCTCTTTGACGAGTGCCATCATCTTGTTTAATGAAGAAACGACAAACGGCATTTTCCTCTGGGGTTCAGGCTCCTTGAAGCAAAATGACTGGTCAGGTGTAGAATTCAGTTGGCCATGGATTGTAGCTGGGATTTTGGTCAGCTTTTTCATGGCCAGACAGCTCGATGTACTTAGCCTTAATGAAGAGACGGCGAAATCATTGGGGCAAAAGGTGGCAAAAACACGGCTTTTCACCATGTTTATTGCGATCTTGGTTACGTGCGTTAGTGTCAGTGTGGTCGGGCCTATCGGTTTCATCGGACTCGTGGCTCCGCATCTGGTGCGATTGTCCGGTATCACGCAGCATAGATGGTTGCTACCGCTATGTGCCATCTGGGGGGCAGCGCTGCTTGTCGCTTCCGATACGATTGCACGTATGTTTATCAATCATTATGGTGAACTCCCGGCAGGAGCCATCACGGCAGCTATTGGCGGACCATGGCTGATCTGGCTGGCTTTGCGTGTCTCGCGCAGTATGACTGCTGGGACTGGAGGCTCGATGAGTGTCGGTGGAGCACAACGCAAAGTTTCGTATCCGTTGATTGTGTGCACGCTTGCTGTTCTGCTCGTGGTCGCTTGGATGCTTAGCCTGTCTAGCGGAAACTTGTACTTGCCGTGGACCGAGATCATCGCCATTTTCATGGGACAAGGAAATGAGATGTACAGTCAATTGGTGTTTGAGCTTCGGATGCCGCGACTGTTGACAGCGATGTTGGCAGGTGTGGCACTCGCGATCAGCGGAAGTCTCATGCAGAGTGCAGTACGTAATCCGCTTGCAGATCCGCAGATTGTCGGTGTAACAAGCGGTGCGGGTGTAGGGGCGATTATCGTGCTCCTCGTGTTCCCTCAACTCTCGGCTTGGATGCCGCTTGGGGCTGTTGCAGGCGGAATCATCTCTGCTGCGATTGTATACGCGGTCTCTTGGAGAAGGGGACTCAATCCAATCATCTTGACGCTAGTAGGTATTGCGGTTTCTGCCGCAGGTGCCGCCCTTATCAATATTTTGATCGTACATTCTATGATCTTGGCAGCGCCTGCACTCACTTGGCTGGCAGGAAGTACATACGGGCGGGGATGGATGGAAGTAGGCCGACTTTTGCCAACGATCCTCGTCTTAGCACCGATCGCGTGGTGGTTAGGACGTCGGGTGGACCTCTTGTCATTTAACGACGAGAGCTCGACTGGATTGGGGTTAAAGGTGCGGATGACGAGGTTGTCTGTGGCACTCATTGCCGTGCTGCTCGCTTCAGCAGCAGTTGCCAGTGTCGGAGCTGTAGGGTTTATCGGTCTTCTCGCTCCGCATGCGGCACGTATGCTTGTTGGACCTCATCATCGTCGTGCGGTCGTCGTCTCAGCCATGCTTGGAGCTGTATTGTTGGCTGCTTCTGATTTGCTGGGCAGGATCGTCATGATCCCGAAAGATATTCCGGCGGGGGTCGTGGTGGCGTTACTAGGCGCGCCCTATCTGTTCTTGCTGATGTTCCGTTCGAGTCGTTCCTCACAATAGACAGGCAGGTACTTGCCAAATAGAAAGATCTCCAACATGATGAAAGTAGAACAGGCTGATTCTGGCAATCAGCTTGTCTACTTTTTCTTGTTATTTCCGGCGATAGAAGGATGTGAATCTGTTGATGATGAATCAAGATTATCCTGGCTTTTTGATGACCGCCTTTCGCAAACAGCGATTGAAAAATTTTCACCTGCGTCAGGTGGAGGTAAACACCCATGTCCTTTGCTATGTGGTAGAAGGAAGTGCAGAGATTACGGTTGATGGTCAAAAGCAGGTGCTCGACGCCGGTAAGCTTTTGTTGTTGCGCCCGACGACGAAGATTGAAGAATTGCGGTTCCAATCAGGGCCGTTGCACATATACAGGCTGCATTACGTGGAAGCAAGACGCGATCAGTACGAGAGCGCTCCCGAGAGGAAAGAAGTCAAGGTTTTGACTGTCTCTACTCCCGCCTCATTTCTGACGGTATTGGATGAGCTCTCGCAATTGACACGGAAGCGGGACTACTCTTCTTTTTTGCGGAGCCAAGCATTGTTCTACGAGCTGCTTGGTGTTGTTCATGTTGAACAGAAAAAGAAAGAAGAAAAGGGTATTGGAGCGATTGAGGAGACGATCGCCTACATGCAAAAGCACTACCGCGAGCCACTGGAATTGGGGAGCTTGCCCAAACTGGCGGGGTTGACTCCCAGCTCATATTGCCGTGCTTTCAAACGTGTGACGGGAATGACACCTGGGGAGTATTTGACTGGGTTGCGGATGGAACAGGCCAAGGAGCTGCTTGTCCATTCTGGAGGAAGTGTGAAGGATGTGGCTCGTAACGTAGGTTATACGGATGAGCTGTATTTTAGTAGACTCTTCAAAAAACGAGAAGGATTGTCGCCGCAAATATATATGAAGCAAAGTGACCAACGGGTAGTCGTGGTCAGCAAACTATTTTTGCAGGATCATTTTCTTGCGATGGGAATTCAGCCGATTGCTGCCCCCTCCTTCCCGAATTACTTTGAAACGAGGACGGGCTTTCCTTCTTATTTGCAGCAAAAGCTGCGCGGGACAAAAGCACTGAATGCAGAGCAATTGATCGATCCGAAAGAGATTTTGACTTTGTCGCCTGATGTGATCGTCAGGATGAATTTTTTCCACAATCGGGAGGCAGGAGACTGGGAGAAAATAAAAGGAACGGTCTCCTTTGATGGCTATCCGAACTGGATTGACTACCAAACCAAATTGGCGACGCTCTTCAAGAAAGAGAGCCAGGCAGAGAAAATCATCAAGCACATCGACAAAGTAGAAAAACAAGCAAGAGATGCACTATTGCCGGTTACACGCACGGGTGAATGGACGATGATTCGCGTCCTTGCAGATGAGGTGCGCCTGTATGGTGTAGAGGGACACGCCCTCGCTGACTTGTTTTATCACAAGCTTGGATTTGCGCCTGACCCGAATGTGACTCACGCGGCCTATCAACCAAATGCCCTCAACGATCTGATCAAATTGAACCCGGAGCGAATCCTCGTGTTCTGGAGTGAACGGGAGCATGTGGCAGCACTGTGGAACAACCCGCTGTGGAGAGACTTGCGTGCAGTGCGGGAAAACAAAGTGTACCATCCCGCCAATCACGAATGGGACCCATGGGGACCGTTTGGCAGAGAACATACGATTCAAAGGAGCACAGCGTATTTTCTCCAGGTTGCTCAGGGGTAATCTGGTCCATGGCAATTAGACAATCACGTCCATAGAAAAGTAAGAGGAGTCTCTATATACTATCAATTGATAATTGTTATCAATAAGTTGATAAGCAGAAGTGGGGGCATTCTCGATATGAAAAGTAAGACCAGTTTACGTACCATGCGCCACATCATGACCAGCTTCTTCGCGCTGTGCTTGCTGGTTGTCCTTGCCGGTTGCGGAGGCAATGCCAACCAAGCTCAACAAGCGCCAGTTGCATCGGGAACGACGACTGAGGCTACTCCAGCACCAGCGGATTCCAATGAAGTGCGTGAAGTGAAACATGCAATGGGTACCACCCCGATTAAGGGAACACCAGAACGCGTGGTTATTTTAACCAATGAAGGTACGGAAGCTTTGCTAGCACTTGGCGTCAAGCCAATCGCTGCTGTACAGTCCTGGGATGAAGATCCTTGGTATCCTCACATCAAGGATGAGATGACAGGCGTAGAAGTGTTGGGCTTTGAAGACCAGCCGAATCTCGAAGCGATTGTAAGCCTGAGTCCTGATTTGATCATCGGAAACAAAGTACGTCATGAAAAGATTTACGATCAACTGTCCAAAATCGCTCCAACCGTCTTCTCTGAAGAGCTGTCCGGAAGATGGAAAAGCAACTTCACGCTCTATGCAGAAGCACTGAACAAGAAGGCGGAAGGCGAGCAAGTCCTGAAAGAATTCGACGACCGTGTAGCCGCTGCGAAAGCAAAGCTGGGTCCTAAAGCTTCTACAAAAGTATCCGTAGCGAAATTCTCCAAAAAAGGCGTACAAATCTATCAAAAAGATACCTTTAGCGGTGTGCTGCTCGATCAGCTTGGACTCGCACGTCCAGCTTCCCAGGACGTAAACAACTTTGCGGAAATGATCAGCGAAGAAGGCATGTCCGCTATGGACGGCGACATCCTGTTCTACTGGGTAACGGAGCCAACGAAAGAATCCGCAGACATTGCGAACAACGCGAAAAAATGGATGGAAAGCCCAGTCTTCCAATCTCTGAATGTGGCGAAGACCAATCAAGTTTACCAAGTAGACGAAACGGTTTGGAACAAAGCAGGCGGCATCAAGGCAGCGAATTTGCTGCTCGAAGATATCATGAAGCGCCTCGATGTGAAGTAAGAAGAATAAAGAGTCAAAGCCAAGGACCTCATCCGAAGTATGGATGGGGTCTTTTTACTAAACCTAAATTTTCCATTCCTTTGTTCAACCATGACATTTGTCATGTCCTCGACTTGACGTTTATGACTACAGCGGACAGACTCTATTTTCTACAATAAGGGTAGAATAAGGCGTACGGCGCATTCCATGTCTCTATGCGCTTTGAACGAGGAGGAAACAATTGATGCATCAAGCCAATATTGCCGAGTTGAAAAAGAATGTTGCCCCCTTTGAAAAATCAGACATGAAAAAGAGTATCCGACAGCTAATCAATACACTAGTTCCGCTGATTCTACTCTGGTACGGTGCTTATCTCAGTCTGTCTGTGTCCTATTGGCTCACGCTGCCTATCGTCATTGTTGCAGCAGGCTTCGTCATCCGTACCTTCATCATTTGCCACGATTGCTGCCACCAATCCTTTTTCAAAAATCGCCTGGCAAATGACATCGTGGGGACGATTACAGGTGTGATTACCCTTGTTCCGTATGAACAATGGAAAAATAGTCACAATATTCACCATGCAACGAGCAGCAACCTCGACAAACGAGGCGTAGGCGATCTGTGGATGTTGACTGTTAATGAATATCTCGAAGCTCCAACCTGGCGAAAAATTGCTTATCGGTTGTATCGTAATCCGATCGTTATGTTTGGTTTGGGTCCTATTTTTGTCTTTTTGCTTCAATATCGTTTTAATGTAAAGCGAGCTCGCCGCAAAGAGCGGATGAATACGTATTTGACGAATGTGCTGCTGGTCGGTCTTTATACGCTCTTAATCTGGGCGGTTGGCTGGCAAGCATTCCTGCTGATTCAAGGTCCGATCTTTTTTGTCTCAGGATTGTTTGGGATTTGGCTGTTTTATGTGCAGCATACGTATGAGGATTCGTACTTTGAGAACGAAGAAGAGTGGAGCTACGTGAAAGCAGCAGTAGAAGGAAGCTCTTACTACAAGCTGCCGAAGGTGCTGCAATGGATCACAGGCAATATTGGTTTTCACCACGTCCATCACTTAAGCCCACGTGTACCGAATTACAACCTGGAAAAAGCACATAACGAGACACCGCCGCTTCAGAAGGCGACAACGATTACATTGGCGGCCAGCGTGCAGTGCCTGCGTTTTCATTTATGGGATGAGAGCAACAAGCGTTTTGTGAGCTTCAAAGGCATCAAGCGGTTGGCTGCTGCTCGATCCGAAGCGATCATGGATGCACTTAAAGGCACCCAAACGAGTTTGGAAGGAAAATAAGCCTGCCATAAACCTTTGAATTCCGATACACTTGAGAGAGTGGCGAAGAAAAGGTGGGCAAGCATGCAGAAGCAGAAGTGGTATCACATTCTACAAAAAAATACGGGTTTGAGCCCTTATGTGTGGGTTGTCTTCTACATCCTGCCATTCTATTTCATCTTCCGGTCATCCTCGACGTACGAAGCGGTGATCGGAATCATCATGATCATTCTGTTTTTCATTTGCTATGTATTCTCCTTCCTGTCAAAGGGTTGGCTGATTTACTTTTGGACGAGTGTGCAGATCATCATATCCATCGCCATGACCTTGATGTTCGGCTATGTGTATTTCTCGCTCTTCCTGGCGTTTTTTATCGGGAATATCGAGAACAAGATCGGCTTTGTTACGCTGTACACGGTTCATTTGATTAGCACCACCATATCGGTCAACATCGGCTTTTTCACCAAAAACGCGCAATTGATTGGCCAGCTTCCGTTTGTTTTGGTTAGCATGATTGCGGTCATTCTCTTGCCCGTGACCACGTACAACTGGAATAAGCGAGAGAAGTTGCAGGGAGAGCTGGAGCATGCGAACAAGCGAATATCGGAGCTGGTTAAGCTCGAGGAACGCCAACGCATTGCCCGCGATTTGCATGATACGTTGGGGCAGAAGCTCTCCTTGATTGGGTTGAAAAGCGATTTGGCGAACAAGCTGATCAACAAAAATCCTGCTCTGGCGAGAACAGAGCTGGAAGAGATCAGGCAAACGGCGCGAATCGCTTTGAAAGAAGTACGGGAAATGGTCACGCAAATGCGTGGGACGCGGCTAGAAGATGAGATGTTTCGGATCAAGCAAATTTTCAAGGCGGCGGAAATTGAATTCGTGCTGGAAGGCGACACGAATCTGACCAACACTTCGCTGATGACAGAAAACGTGTTGTGCATGTGCCTGAAAGAAGCGGTCAACAATATTGTGAAGCATAGCAATGCCACCGCCTGCTCCATCGTCATCGAACCCACCCGTACTGATCTCGTCGTAAGCGTAACGGACAATGGGATTGGAATGGCGGAGGAATTGGTCTATCGAGGCAACGGTTTGCGCGGGATGAAGGAACGGCTGGAATTTGTCAACGGAAGCATGGAAATCCAGTCCTCCATGTCTGGAACACAGCTAGTGATTCGAGTACCCAACGTCTTCAAACAACCTGAACAGGAGGCGGGAGGATGATTCGCATTGTCATTGCAGAGGATCAGCGGATGCTCTTGGGAGCCCTTGCTTCCCTGCTCGATTTGGAAGAGGATATGAAGGTCGTCGGAAAAGCAAGTAATGGTGAGGATGCGGTCAAGCTCGTGCATCAGCATCAACCCGACATTTGCATCATGGATATCGAAATGCCGGTCAAAAGCGGATTGGATGCTGCCGAGGAATTGAAAGGCAGCGGCTGCAAGGTGATGATTCTGACGACCTTTGCCCGCCCAGGTTACTTCGAACGAGCACTGAAGGCAGGTGCAAACGGCTACTTGCTCAAGGACAGTCCGAGCGAAGAGCTGGCCAGCTCGATTCGCAGCATTATGGCAGGGCGGCGGATCTATGCGCCTGAGCTGGTCGATGAGGCATACGGACAAGAGAATCCACTGACGGAGCGGGAAAAGGAAGTCCTGCTTTTGATCGCTGACGGGAAGAACACCAAGGAGATTGCCAGCCAACTGTACATTACGACAGGGACTGTGCGGAATTACATCTCCGTTATTCTCGACAAGCTCGGTGTGAGCAATCGGATCGAGGCGATTATGCATTCCAAGGAAAAAGGCTGGTTTAAGTAGCAGATCAGTTGGAGGAGGCCCTTTCTGTTTTGGCAGGAAGGGTTTCTTTTTTATGGGGTTATGATTGATGATCTGGTATATTTAGTATGATTTCATCCACCATCTTATATGAAATGCTAATCGCATCTTTTTTATCGTTTCCATCGTTATGGCAAAGGGGGGCTTAAAGTGAATCTAGAAACCGATGATCCCAAACAAGTTGTTTTACAGGTTGGAGGGGTATTAAAAAAAATTCGTAAAGAGAAGCATTTGAGCCTTGAAGATTTATCAGAACGATCCGGTGTGAGCAAGCTGACACTAGGAAATATTGAACGCGGAGAAACCAACCCAACAATTGGGGTGTTGTGGAAAATTTCGAAATGCTTATCTATACCACTCTTGGCTTTATTCTCAACGGAAAACAGTGTGAATCTGTCCAGAGCCGGGAAGGGACTCAGAATTGCTGGGGATAATAAAGAGTGGGTTATTGAGCCAATCTTTCAAAACGTAAGTAGTGAAATGGAAACGTATAGAGCTTATTTACAACCGAATAGCTCATACCATCCAGAGAAGCATCACCACAATACAACGGAAATTGCGACAGTAATGTCAGGAACCCTTTCCATTCATGTAAATAATGAGTCATACACCTTGAATCAATATGATTCAATTAGTTTTTGTGCAGATGGCACACATTCATATATAAATCAGTCCGACGAGCTTGTTGTGCTCCATATTATATTGAAATACGGGGTCTAAAAATCGATCCCCAGTATTCTTCATAGACTACGATGACTATGCCCCTTTATCGACCGAATGGTTGCTAGGGGGTTATTTTTCGTTGTGATTTATTAGAGAGATGAAAGATATTGGACAATTTCCGTTTGTTATATTATAGTTTGTTTTGTAGATTTAAAAGTATATTATAATATACTTTTTATTTCGGTTACGAATGAACTCCTGTATTCAATCTAATAGACAAAGAGGGAAAATGATGAGCACGCAAGATAGTAAATCAAATACAAATGTTTCTCGATCAGCCGTTTGGGTGGTTATTGTAGGGATTATATTTATTGCAGCTAATTTACGGGCTCCTTTAACCTCGGTGGGGCCTCTAGTTGGTCTTATTAGGGACGATGTCCATATTTCGAATACGCTGGCAGGTATGATTACCACGTTGCCCCTATTAGCCTTTGCTCTTTTTTCTCCTATTGTTCCTAAATTAGGACGAAAGTTTGGAGTAGAAGTCATTATTCTAATTTCCATCATCCTGCTTACTTTTGGGGTTATTTTGCGTTCTCTCTCAGGAATCGCTACTTTATATATCGGTACTGCTGTTCTTGGATTGGCAATTTCCGTTTCTAATGTAATGTTGCCTAGTCTTATTAAACGAGAGTTTCCTGAACGAATTGGTTTAATGACTGGTGTATATTCCGTTTCTATGAATTTATTGGGAGCAATTGCATCTGGTATTAGTGTTCCCATTGCAGTTGGATTAGGAGTTGGATGGCAAGGGGCATTGGGTATATGGGGCATTCTTAGTTTGGCATCCGTACTATTTTGGTTACCCCAAATGAAACGCCGCAATAGGGAAACAGCCACGGTTCAAAATCAATCGGCTGATAGCCGTGTGAATTTATGGCGTTCGCCATTAGCGTGGCAAGTAACCTTGTTTATGGGACTCCAATCTACGTTTTTCTATGTACTGATCACATGGCTACCTGAAATCTTAAAACAGCAAGGAACAAGTTCAGATCAATCTGGTTGGTTACTTTCCGTTATGCAGTTAGCCTTGCTTCCATTTACATTTGTCGTTCCGATTATCGCAGGACGTATGTCCAGTCAACGTTCATTAGTTACGATTACGACCATTTTGCTTTTAATGGGAACGCTTGGATTGCTTTACGGAAGCTCGAATTTTATTGTTTGGTGGATCATCATGCTAGGAATTGGTGGAGGTTTTGCATTTAGTTTATCGATGATGTTTTTTGGCTTACGTACAGAGAATGCTCAACAGGCTGCAGAGTTATCCGGTATGGCTCAATCAGTTGGATACCTGCTTGCTGCAATAGGCCCGACCCTGTTCGGATATCTGCATGATGTAACGGATAGCTGGACTGTTCCACTTCTACTTTTGGTTTGTGCGTCAATCTTGCTCTTTGTATTTGGTCTCGGTGCAGCTAGAAATCGTTCTATTGGTTCAAAGGCAACGATTCCACCGAGTACAATACCGCCAAAAGCGATGTAAGCAGACCATCCGTTATCTCTCCAACGAATAAAAACAGTCATTCACCATCCGGCCAGCAATTTCAGTGCTTTCGGGCACGATTTTATCCAGCTTCATTCCAGCTTTCTCTAAAACGCGTCGTGAAGCGGCATGCTCTTCGGAACAAACAGCCGTAAATTTTTTAAATCCAAACGTATCCACAGCGAAATCAAATACGCGTCTGATTGCTTCCGTTGCATAGCCCTTGCCTTTGAATCCGTCCAGAATGATGAAGCCTACTTCCGCAGTGAGATTTTCCCGGTTACGGGTGCAGATGCTAATCAAGCCAACGTCGCTACTGGAGTCGGTTTCACGTATGATCCAGGTTAGCCAGTGGATGGATTCGAGGCTCCACGGAGCGAGTTCTTTCTCAAAGTTACGGCGGATATCTTCCTCGCTCATGGTCGCTCCGATATGCTCCATCAGTGTTGGGTTGGAATAGATGGAGCGGATCAGCTCCCTATCGGGTAATGCCACTTTAGTGAGAGTCAGGCGCGCACTGAGAATTTGATTATTCATGGGGAGCCTCCTTTGGTAATCGTAAGGAATATTTATAATAGAATCCGCAATTAGATAAGAAGGAAAGGAGTCTATCACCAAGAGTGGGGGTGTTCATCAAAAAAGGCCGTCGACTTTCTCGACAGCCAAAAGAGTGCCTTGCCTTGTCTTTTTATGTGGGACAAAGCATTCGTTATCGACTATAAATTCTTATAAGCTCATTGATGTCATTTTGTGTAGGGCCTGTAATTCTTGTTAGCCAAGAATTATTCATGATCGAGTGATCCGACCTATGATTTAGTCGTAGGACATGTCCAATCTCATGAGTAGCCAAAGCTTCTAAATAAGCGGCGTTTCTGTTGCTCACTCTGTTCCATTGGATGACGGTACCACCGGTAACTCTGGAACCATTCGATTGCCACCAGCCAAATCCATCATACCCCCTCGCATAGCCTTCACCTAAGGTTATGGGAGCATTTTGTGTTGGTGTTAATGAAACAATTCCTGTGTTGTTCCAATTTCGTATGGCATTATCATAGGCCTGTCTGAGAGCAGGGATATTCGTCGTAATTGTTACCTGATACGAGACTAATACCTTATTTTGATCGGTTGCAGGTGGGTTTCCATTAATAAAAGCAGAGGCAACATAGTGTTTTACGCCGTTTTTCTCGTAGAAAAACCATCTATTATCAGGGGCATTTGTCCAAAAGTCATTGAGCGAGGTACCTCGGGTCCAACCTGAAAATTGTACACGGGTATTTGGTTGAAGCTTGTCGATGATAGTAGCAGAAGTAGTCGGGCCGGTACGGATATTGACAGGGATCGAAGCGGATACACCACTAAAATCCACGCGATATTCGGATTGATCCTGTGCGTGTGTCGGCGTTACAAAATATCCATTTACAAGAGTGACAAGAGAAATGGTGAGCAATAAAAGTTTACCCAAAATTCTTTCTAACATCATGAAGCTCCTTTCCAAACAAGAGTTTTCGTGTTTCCAAGTACAGTTCTCTGTGGACCTCCTTCTCAATTTTTTTGATTACAAAAACAAATTCATTCCTACTAGTCCATCTCTTTTGAGTAGTTTGAAATTGTTTGTCTAATGGTAAAATAAATACCCAATATTTTCAAGATAACTACAAATTATTTACAATATTGTCGTTTTTTACTGAAAATGATCAAGAAGCTTCGGTAGAGGTTGGAGTCCTCTGCCTGTGGCCAAAGAGAAAAGGAAAAAAGCTGATGTCGATTGAGTTTCGACATCAGCTTGTGGACGGGATACATGTCATGTGCCTAGTAATTGAGGACGCGGTTATCCCATTATTCTGATTAGCCTATAGGCGCTTGATCAGGTTCATTGTTCCCGATGATCTGATAATGATCCAGCCGTCAGGAATAGGCGAGCCTAGCATCACCCATACCTCTTGACCAGAAGAAGCGTTGTTCAAATTTTTAATCTGGTTCATATTCCCAGAGCTTCTGATCACAACCCAGCCGTCAGGAATAGGCGAGCCGAGCATTACCCAAACTTCCTGGCCAGAAGAAGCGTTATTCAAATTTTTGATCTGGTTCATATTCCCAGAACTTCTGATCACAACCCAGCCGTCAGGAATAGGTGAGCCGAGCATTACCCAAACCTCGTAACCAGCAGGAGCATTGTTCAAATCCATAATCAGGTTCATATTGCCAGAAGATCTGATCACGACCCATCCGGTTGGAATAGGCGAGCCGAGCATTACCCAGACTTCTTGACCAAATGCGGCATTTTTGATTATTGTTTTTGCGGAGGCGGGCGCCTTCTCCTGTGAAGGTAGATCTGCCCCTTGGGCTTGAGCGGCTACACTTGGTACAGCGACAACTGAGCTTAATGTCAGGATGATCAAGGCTTTTTTAAACATGAACATCAACCTTTCTTGACAGTGGTAAATGTAGCGCTGAAACGATCATCGAGTAGATGCCAGATGTTGCGGTACTCTATCAAAGATATAAGGTGGATATCATCGCCTCTCTCTAAAAAAGCCATATATACCATTTTATAGGATGTTTATTCCTTTTGCTTTAGGAGATATTGTCGAATAGTAGACAAAATAAAAAGCACCCATAAAGGATGCTTTCACTTCACGAAAGATTTAACGCGGTCTGGATATTTTGCTGATCCAACTGAATCTGCTCGGTAATATTCCATGGATGATACCAGCCTCGCTCAATCATGTACAGGCTGATCTTTTCGTGTAAATCGATTGCTTCTTCCAATTGCTTGGTTAGTATTGCCTTAATTTCTGGGGTGCCTGTTTCCGTCAGTGCCATCGCATAGTTCCGCACACCGCTTTTGGCGGAGATGAGAAAGTCCATGGCGATTACTTGATCCGTCAGGGCACCCATACCAGCTAAGCTTTGAAGAATGCCAGACATTCCATGTTTCCCCCCTATGAATTTGCTTTTAATAGTAAAGAGTTCAGCTCCTGAAGCTGTCTGGTCGAGACGAGAACATCATCAGCCAAAAACTGCCTCAACGTCTCGTCTGAAACTAAGGCTTGCATTGTCTTTGACTTGGTCATGCATATGGTTTTAAAAGCAGCGATCTCATGCAGTTCAAGCTGTTCATGTAATCCGTAACCCATCGTAGCAAAATCCCCCCTTCTGTCTTCATCAAGGCTTCAAAATGACTTTTATGCAATTGTCGGTTTTCGTATCGAACACTTCGTATCCACGCTTAGCTTCACTCAAAGGGATGACATGCGTGATGATGTCGCCTGGATCGACTTTGCCGGTGGTAATGAGCTCATACATATATGGCATGTAGTGGATCACAGGAGCTTGTCCGGAACGTATGTTGACATTGCGTTGCATGATGTCTCCAAGAGGGAAGGCATTATAGCGCCCGCCATAAACACCGGTTATTTGGATCGTACCGCCTTTGCGGACTGCTTGGGTAGCGATGACAATTGCGCCCATAGCGCCTCCTTGCAGCTTCAAGCCACTCGCCAGAAACTCCAGAGCGGACATTTTTCCATCCATGCCAACCGCATCGATGACAACATCAGCACCGCCCTTCGTGATTTCTTTGAGGTAGTTGCCGATATTCTCCTTTTGCTCAAAGTTTACGATTTCAACGTTGTTTGTACGCTTTGCATGTTGCAGGCGGTAATCGATATAATCAACCGCAATCACACGTTTTGCACCCTTCAGCCAACAAAACTTTTGCACTAGAAGACCTACTGGGCCGCAGCCGAGAACGATCACGGTATCTCCGTTCTTGACACCTGCGTTATCTACGCTCCAATAGGCAGTTGGCATGGCATCGGCAATCAAGCACAGCTTTTCATCTTCTGCTTCGCAGTTTTCGGGTAGCTTGAAATGGGTAAAGTTCGCAAAGGGGACCCGTAAATACTCAGCCTGTCCCCCAGGATAACCGCCCGTTGTACCGGAATATCCGAAAAAGCCACCCATTTCCCCATTCTCGTTTGAATTGTCACATTGGCTTTCTAAATGGTTTTGGCAGTAAAAGCATTCGCCACAAGCAATCGTAAATGGAATGATGACACGGTCGCCCTTTTTCAGCTTGGTAACACCGGGGCCTACCTCTTCGACAATGCCCATTGGTTCGTGACCGATAATATAATCCTCTTGCAAATTGGGTATCATGCCATGAATTAAATGGAGATCAGATCCGCATATGGCGGTGCTTGTCAATTTCACGATCATATCATCGGGCTTTTCCATCTTCGGATCGGGTACCTCTTTTACCACTACGTTTTTAATGCCTTGGTATGTAACAGCTTTCATCGATAAGTTCCTCCATCACTGGTGTTCATCTGGTGTCCGATCGAACATGCCTTTTCGCGAGGTATCCTCAGGGAAGAGGTTCATTTGCCCGATTTGGATCGTTTCCAAGGCCGAGAGGTGGTCTAGTTGATACTGTTCATGGAGCTCGTAGGGATGAAACCACTTTTTCCTGAGCATCAACTCCGCGATTTCTTGATGGAGAGCAATTCCTTGATGGAGTTGTTTCCGCAATACGGATCTTGCTTCCGGAGTAACCGTTTCCGTCAGGGCGATTGCCGTGTTTCGGACGCCTTCTTTGGCACGAAGGAGGAAGTCCATCGCAAAAGTCATATCTGCCTTCTCCGGCATGTTTAACGCATTGATCGGGTCTAGATAATCGTTGTTCATCGGATTCTCACCTTCAGTTTATGATGGGGGTCGGACGAGTTTGCGGAATCGGTGCCTGGAAGGGGGCGTTCTTGTAAATAGCTTGGAGCTCAGCGATTGCTTGCATGGATTGCTCTACATCTTTTTGCATTAACGCCCGCAAATCCTGATCGAATACAATGCCTTGCATCAGCTTGGATTTGGCGAGGCAGAGTGTTTTGAAGTTAAGTACTTCATGAATATCCAGTGATTCATGGGCAGCCAGCGTCTGTTTATTCAACGTGCAACCCTCCTTTTGGGCGTTTTAACAGTTTTATTCTGTCCTTTGTGTTTCTTGGTATTCGAAAGAAGAAGTCTGCCGACAAGTCGAATTTTTCGAATAATCTGGACGAAAGGGAGGGGGTGTGCTACAAATAAAGCTAAGTTGAATTTATAAAGTCATTGGAGAAATTAATAGGGAGTAGTAATGGCGAACGAAGGAGAGACGAGCATGACAAAAGATGAATATGCGATTGGGCTGGATCTGGGCGGGACCAAAATCTTGGCTGGTTTGGTGGATCGTGGAGGCAGGATCATCGCACAAAAGCTGTTGCCAACCACCGCGGAAGAAGGGGAAAAGGCAGTGATCGAAAGGGTGCTTTTTGCCATTCACGATGTCCTGTCAGAAAGCGGCATCGATCTCGAAAAAGTAAGCGGTGTAGGCATTGCTTCAGCTGGTGTGATTAACAGCGAGAGCGGCGAGGTCATTTTTGCGAGCAATCTGGGTTGGCGAAATGTACCGATTGGCAAGTTGATCGGGCAAAGGTTCGGATTGCCTGTCCGACTGTTCAACGACGCGAATGCGGCTGCAATTGCAGAGTGGCTATGGGGCGCAGGTGTCGGTACACGAAATATGATTTACGTTACGGTCAGCACAGGGGTAGGGGCAGGGATCATCAGTGATGGTCGGCTGGTTTCAGGTAGAGATGGGAGCGCGGGAGAATTTGGTCATATCTCGATCGATTGGAATGGACCGTCATGTCGCTGTGGAAATCGCGGATGTCTGGAAAATTACGCTTCCGGTACTGCCATCGAAAACAGCGCCCGTCAAAAGCTGACAACTGCAAAGGAGCCTGTCATCGATCGATTCCTTGTGGAAAATGGCGAGCTGACGGCAAAAGTGATCAGTGAAGCTGCGCTTGCAGGAGATCCATTTTTCGCGCAAATCGTAAAGCAAGCCGGGTTTTTCTTAGGTATAGGAGCCGCTAATCTGATCTATTTGTTTAATCCGGAGGTTATCGTCTTCGGAGGCGGGGTTATGAACGCTTCTGCATTATTGCTTCCCGAAATCGAAAAGAGCATGAGGGATAGATGCATAGCTGGATTGGGGGAGAAAGTGCGGGTGGTTACGAGTCATATCGGGATAGAAGCTGGAGTGATGGGAGCGGCAGGGGGAATATTCGAAAAACCTTATTGCAAAAATTAAAACAATTTTGTATCATCTTATTAATTACTCCACTGAAAAAACTAATTAAGAAATGAGAAGCAAGGAGGAAGACAACATCATGGCAAAAGTGAGAGTTGCGGTGATTGGTGCAGGATCAATTTCAGACATGCACTTGCAATCGTACCAGCAAAACGAGCGTACAGAAATTCGTGCCGTCGTGGACTTCAACGAGGAGCGCGTTCGGGAAAAAGCACAGAAGTACGAGGCCGAGACCTACTACAGCAAGCTTGAGGATGTTCTCGCAGATGAACAGGTGGACGCAGTGAGTATTTGTACATGGAACAACACGCATGCAGATATTGCCATCGCTGCTCTTAGAGCGGGTAAGCACGTGCTTTTGGAAAAGCCTTTAAGTACAACAGTTGAAAGCTCTCTCCTGATAGAAAAAGCCGTAAAAGAGAGTGGCAAGCTGCTCCAGGTGGGCTTTGTGAGAAGGTACGATACGAATGCGCAATTGCTCAAGCAGTTCATCGAGGCGGGCGAGCTGGGTGACATTTATTACGCGAAGGCATCCTGTCTGCGCCGTTTGGGCAATCCGGGAGGTTGGTTCGCTGACAAGGACAGATCTGGCGGAGGTCCACTCATCGATCTCGGCGTGCATGTCATTGATCTGTGCTGGTACTTGATGGGCTGCCCAAAAGTAACGACCGTCAGCGGCAATACATACAACAAGCTGGGCAATCGCGCTAACGTCAAAAATCTCTCCTTTTACAAAGCCGCTGACTACGACCCTTCCCAAAACACCGTGGAGGATATGGCCAATGCACTCATTCGCTTTGAAAACGGAGCGTCGCTTTTCGTCGATGTGAGCTATACACTGCATGCGAAAAAAGACGAGCTGGCCGTCAAGCTGTACGGGGACAAGGGAGGCGCAGAGGTGGAGCCAGAGCTTTCCATCATTGCAGAAAAGCATGACACGATCCTGAATGTCAGCCCGCAGATGGATAAACTATCGTTTGATTTCAAGCGAGGCTTCCAAAATGAGATCGATCACTTCATCGCAAGCCTATTAGGTGAAAAAGAAACGCTCAGTCCTGTACAGGACGGCGTGGAGATGATGAAGATTCTGTGCGGCATTTACGAATCAGCTGCGACCGGAAGAGAAATCGTATTTACCCGATAACCGGCAGGCAAGACCTATCCATGGACATCCAGATATCACCCATAGAGTAGATGAAGACAAGGGGGAAAAGAAATGCAAAAAGCATCGTTTTTGCGAACAGCATCCGTCTTACTTTTTTCAGTGGCTTTACTTTTCGGATGTTCCAGTGGCGGTGGCAGTGGTAGTGGAACTCCGGCAGCTTCCAATGGGGGGACAACGACGGGAGCGCCGCAAAAGGATCAGATGGTCATCGCCGTAAACGAAAACTTCATCACGATGGACCCGCAAAATACAGGGGATGCACTGTCATCGGGTGTCCAAAGCGCAATGTTTGAAGGGCTTCTGATTTACGACAAGGATTTGAAGCTTATGCCGGGTTTATCGACTGAATATTCGGTGAATGAAGATGCGACAGAGTACACCTTCAAGCTCCGGCAAAACGTGAAGTTCCATGACGGCACACCATTCAATGCCGAAGCGGTCAAAATCAACTTCGACCGGATGAGCAACAAAGACAACAACTTGAGAGCTTACCGAAACTACAAATACATCAAGTCCACAGAGGTTGTCGACGAGTACACAGTGAAAGTGACGCTGAACCAGCCGTTTTCCGCGATGATCAACAAGTTCACGACCGGAATCATCAGCCCGGCGGCTCTGGAAAAGTACGGCAAAGACATTACCAAAAATCCAGTCGGTACAGGTCCATATAAATTCGTGGAATGGGTACAGGGTGACCATCTGACGGTAGAACTGAATCCAGATCACTGGAACAAGGGTGCAGCCAAGGTCGGTAAAATCGTCTACAAGCCCGTTCCTGAAAACGGCTCCCGCGTAGCCATGCTGAAGACCGGTGAAGCCGATGTCATTTATCCGTTGCCGGAGCAGCAAGTAGAGACACTGAACGGAGCAGAGGGAGTAAAGGTAGAGCGCACACCTTCGACCATCACCAGGTATGTCTCGATCAATATGCTGAAAAAGCCGTTTGATGATCCGCGCGTTCGCCAAGCCATCAATCATGCAGTGGACAAGGACGCGTTCATTAAAGTCGTGAAATCCGGATACGGCGCACAACTGGAATCCGTGATGTCTCCGACGATTGCCCACTACGCGAAGCAAGGCGCGTATGAATACAACATCGAAAAAGCGAAGCAGCTTTTGAAAGAAGCAGGCTACGAGAACGGCTTCACAACGGACATTTGGGGAAATACGAACTCGGATACGATGAAGGGCATGCAATTCATTCAGCAGCAATTGCAGAAGGTCGGCATCACCGTTGAAGTGAAATCGATGGAAGAAGCCACGCTGTCCGATGAAATCTACGGCATCAAGTCTCCAGAAGAAGCAAAAATGAACATGTGGTACGTTAGCTGGTCTTCCGCTGATCCAGACAATGCGATGCGTTCGTTGTTTAGCAGCGAAAACTTCCCGCCAGCGGGAGCGAACACG
The DNA here is from genome assembly GCF_013284345.1 of Brevibacillus sp. MS2.2. Taxonomy (NCBI): domain Bacteria; kingdom Bacillati; phylum Bacillota; class Bacilli; order Caryophanales; family Paenibacillaceae; genus Brevibacillus; species Brevibacillus sp. MS2.2. The sequence goes on along the minus strand of NZ_JABSUZ010000002.1, from coordinate 123,681 downwards.
GCTTTCTACAAAAATGACCTCGTCGATCAGAGTATCAAGGAAGCGACACAATCGTCAGACCAAGACAAGCAAAAGCAGCTATATGGTGTCGTGCAAGAACATGTGTTTAAAGATGCACCATGGATTTTCCTCGCAGTCGATGAAATCTTGTACGGAAAACGCGCGAACGTGAATGGTGTTTATATCACACCGAGTGGCGGCATCTATGTAAGAGAAGCGGCGTTCCAATAATACTTGAAGCAGCGTTCGGGCATTGTCTGCCGCTGGGCGCTGCTTTTCTTTTAGGAGGAACCGTACCATGTTCCGTTATATCGTGAAGAGACTCATCGAGATCATCCCGATTATTTTTGTCGTGTCGTTGCTCATTTTCTTCTTTATCCATCTGGTTCCGGGTGATCCTGTCCGCTTGGCGGCGGGAAAAGAAGCGACCTTGGAAGAGATCGAGCGGGTGCGTCAGGAGCTGGGCTTGGATAAGCCATTGCTGACCCAGTACGTCAACTACATGCAAAACCTCGTGACAGGAAATTTGGGACACTCCTTGAAGACGGGGCTTCCCATTAGCGATATGTTTGAAAACCGTTTTTCCGTAACGATGACGTTGACATTTTTGAGCCTGGGCTGGGCTTTGGTGCTCGGTCTGCTGATTGGGACCATCTCTGCTGTTTTCCGCAATAAATGGCCGGATTACGTAGGGATGCTGACGGCGATTTCCGGCATTTCCTTGCCTGGATTTTGGCTGGGGCTCATTCTCATACAAGTTTTTTCTGTCTCGCTGGGCTGGTTTCCCACAGGTGGGGTCGAGAGCTGGAAAAGCTACGTGCTTCCTTCGTTAACCTTAGGGGCAGGAATCATGTCGATGCTGGCCCGTTTTACACGGTCCTCCCTGCTCGAAACATTAAAGGAAGATTTTATCCGAACAGGTCGGGCAAAAGGGTTGAAGGAATCCGTAGTCGTTCGCAAGCACGCTTTGAAAAACTCAATGATTCCGGTCGTGACCATCGCCGGATTGCAATTCGGCTTTTTGCTGGGCGGATCGGTTGTCGTAGAGACGGTGTTTAGCATTCCGGGTATGGGGCGTCTGTTGATCGATTCCATTGCTTTTCGCGATTATCCGGTCGTACAGGCAGTCATTCTGTTGTTTTCACTGGAGTTCATTCTCGTGAATCTGCTGGTAGACATCTTGTACAAGGCACTGAATCCGAAAATCCGTTATGACAGCTAATGGCAAGGAGGTGACGTAAATGGAGGTAGTAAAAGAAATCGGGCAAAACGTTATAGTTCCCACTGAAAAGAAATCCCGAGCCCGCGAGTTTTGGAAGAAGTGGAAGAAGCAAAAGACAGCATTCTGGGCAGGGTTTTTTATCTTGTTTTTGTTTGTGATCGCGCTCTTTGGCCCGTGGATCGCGCCGTATGATCCGTACGAGCCGAACTATGATGTGACGTTGCAAACTCCATCCATGGAGCATTGGGCAGGGACAGATGAATACGGACGAGATATTTTGAGCCGCATCATCGTAGGAACGGGAATCTCTCTTGGCGTCAGCTTTTCCTCTGTGCTGGTCGGCGCAGTGGTTGGAACCGTATTAGGCTTGATTAGCGGATATTACGGCGGGTGGCTGGATCGCCTCATCATGCGGTGGAGTGACGTCATGTTCGCTTTTCCCGATTTGCTGCTCGCAATCGCCATCGTTGCGATCCTCGGCCCGGGATTAACGAATGTCGTCGTAGCAGTGGCGGTGTTCAGTATTCCATCGTTTGCTCGTTTGATCCGCGGCAATACATTGGCTGCCAAGGAAGCGGTGTTTGTAGAAGCAGCGCGGTCCATGGGGGCAAAAAGTAGCCGGATTATTTTTCGGCACATCTTTCCAGAGACCGTCTCCAGTATGATCGTCTTTTTTTCCATGCGGATCGGTACCTCAATTTTGGCGGCATCCAGTCTCAGCTTTCTCGGTCTGGGGGCTGCGCCCGAGAGTCCCGACTGGGGAGCGATGCTCAGTATGGGGCGTGATTATCTCGCCACTTCTCCTCATGTGGTCATCATTCCCGGGATTGCGATCTTTTTGACCGTGCTGGCGTTCAACCTCGTTGGGGATGGCCTGCGCGATATTTTGGACCCGAAAACGAAGAACTAAACGAGGGAGATGGGGCAGATGAGTGAGAACATCATTGAAGTAAAGCATCTGCAAACACAATTTACGAGAGACAAACAGAAGACAGTCGTCCTCGATCATGTCAGCTTTCATATAAAAAAAGGCGAAGTGCTCGGACTGGTTGGCGAATCGGGCTGCGGCAAGAGCGTGACCTCCTTGTCGATCATGCGCCTGTTCAAGGACACGACTGGTGAGATTACCAACGGAGAGATTGTTTACAACGGTACGAATCTTCTTTCGATTTCGGAGAGTGATATGCGCCGTATTCGCGGAAAAGAAATCTCGATGATTTTTCAGGAGCCGATGACCTCGCTCAACCCGGTGATGAAAATCGGAGAGCAATTGATGGAAGCCATTCGTTTGCATCTCGGCTACTCCGACCAAAAGGCGCGAGAACAAGCAGTGAGCATGCTGACAAAGGTGGGCATTCCGCGACCAAGCGAAATTATGGGGGAGTATCCGCATCAGCTCTCTGGCGGTATGCGACAGCGCATCATGATTGCGATGGCGATGTCCTGCAATCCCAACCTGTTGATCGCCGATGAGCCAACGACGGCACTCGATGTGACGATTCAAGCCCAAATCCTCGATGTCATGAAGCAACTTCAGGCTGACGAGCACATGTCGATGCTGTTGATCACGCACGATCTCGGCGTCGTGGCAGAGATGTGCAACCGTGTTGTGGTCATGTACGCAGGGCGTGTCGTGGAGGAAGCATCTGTTTACGACTTGTTCGACGAACCCAAGCATCCGTATACCAAAGGCTTGATTGGCTCTGTCCCTAAAATCGGGCAGAAGCGCGCACGGCTGGATTCGGTTCCGGGGAACGTACCGACACCAAGCAATATGCCGAAGGGCTGCAAGTTTGCTCCGCGCTGCAAGGATGTCATGCCTGTTTGTTGGGAAAAGGAGCCCGCCATTACGACGGTGGGAGAAGAACGTTCTTGCCGCTGCTGGCTCTATCAAGAGGAAGGTAGGGATGTTCATGTCTAAATCACTGGTCGTGGTAGACGGTATCAAAAAAACGTTCCCGATTGATAGTGGTCTATTCAGCAGCAAAAAAAGTGTAAAGGCAGTAAATCACGTTTCGTTCGAGATCAAGGAAGGCGAGACGTTCAGTCTGGTCGGAGAAAGCGGCTGTGGCAAGTCGACGACAGGGCGCTTGGTCACACGACTTTTGATGCCAGATGAGGGCAAGATTTGGATCCAAGGGGAAGAAATCTCCAAGATGAACGAAACGAAGCTGCGGGAAGTGCGCAAGCAGGTACAGATGGTTTTTCAGGACCCGTACGCCTCACTGAATCCGCGGATGAAAATTCGCGATGTGGTAGCAGAGCCTCTCCTCATTCATACGAAGCTGTCTGCCCTGGAGCGTGATCGGATTGTCGCTGAAATGCTCGAGGTCGTCGGGCTCTCCAGCTATCATGCGGAGAAATTCGCCCATGAATTCAGCGGAGGGCAACGGCAACGTATCGGAATCGCTCGTGCCCTGATTTTGAAGCCGAAGCTGATCGTCGCGGATGAGCCAGTCTCTGCTCTTGATGTGTCGATTCAATCGCAAATCTTGAATTTGCTAAAAGATTTGCAGGAAGAATTTCATTTGACCTATTTGTTTATTTCCCACGATTTGAGCGTGGTCGAGCATATTAGCGACAAGATCGGTGTGATGTATTTGGGGAGTCTCGTAGAATCCGGCCCGAAGGAAACGATTTTTGCGAATCCCGGGCATCCGTATACAAAAGCGCTGCTCTCTTCGGTTCCGATTCCTGATCCGCGGGCAAAGCGGGAGAGGATTATTTTGCAGGGAGATGTGCCGAGCCCGGTGAATCCGCCGTCAGGCTGTCTGTTTCATACGCGCTGTCCGTTCGTGATGGACATATGCAAGACCACAGCACCTGCATTGCGGGTAGCGGCAGACCGAGAGCATTTTGTCGCCTGCCATTTGTGATTTGAAAAAAAGGGATGGTTACATGCGTAGGACGGGTGATTTAAAGCTGATCCAGGAACTGAATCGCTCCATCATATTCGATACGATCCGTCATTACGGGCCTATTTCCCGGAGTGAAATAGCGAAGCGGAACAAACTGAGTCCTACTACCGTGACCTCGGCTGTCAGTGAGCTGATTCGTGACTCGTTCGTATGCGAGGTGGGAACAGGGGAGTCAAATGGCGGACGAAAACCGATATTGGTCCAGTTCTCCCCAGACAGTCGCTTTCTGATCGGCATCTCGATCTCTGGCTCGAAGATTACGATTGCCGAGATGAATCTGGAAGCCGCAGTCAAACGAAAGGAAGTCCACTCGATCAAGCCGTACCAAGGGGAGAGCATACTCGCTTATTTGCTGGAGGTGATTGAGCAATTTTTGCATGGAGCCGCGGCGAGTCTGGAGACATGCATGGGAATCTCGATTGTCACTCAAGGCATCGTGGACTCGGTCCATGGGGTGATTCGCTACAATCCAAAGCTCCGCTTGCAGAACGCTCCTGTTAAAGAAATGATCGAGCAACGTTTCCAGTTGAAAACATGGTTGGATAACGACACGAACGCGTACTTGCTCGCCGAGAAGACCATCGGGGATTTCAGTCATTATCAAAACATGCTGTACGTCACGATTGGGGATGGATTGGGAGCCAGTATTTTGATGAACGGTTCCATCTACAGGGGCTTTAAAGGCGGGGCCGGTGAGTTCGGTCATACCACGATTGATCGGGCAGGTGTGCGGTGCGACTGCGGAAATGTTGGTTGTCTGGAAAATTACGTGAGCTGGCCAACGATTTACTCCAAGCTGGTCTCCTCGCTTGCGAAAGGAAAGACGAGCCGCATTTCGGATTTGGTGGAGCAGGATGTTGGCCGAATTACTCCTGCGGTGTTTCGTCAGGCTTTGGCAGAGCAGGACCCGCTTGCGGTCAGTATTTTGGAGGAAACCGCTTCTTATTTGGCTTCGGGGTTGGTCAATCTGATTCATTTGTTCAATCCGGAGGTCATCATTCTAGGCGGAGAGATTGCCTTCGAAAATGAGCTGTTGATTGCCAAAGTAAAAGACTACGTGGGGGAATACGCGCATGGAATCCTGACGGAGGACCTGGAGATTCGGCCGAATTCGTTGGGTGAAAATGTAGAGGTAGCAGGAGCTGCTGCTGTTTTATTGCAGGATACGTTTCAGTTTTCGTTATAAGAGAGTTGTGTCTAGCAGTCCAGAAAGCTCGAGGAGAGGGGGAGCGGGATCATGGTAAAAGTTGTAGTCGCAGGGGAAGCGGGAACAAGCGTCAAAGAGTCGCAGGCTTGGCTTCGGATCAAAGAGGCAGAGATTGTAGGTGTGGCGGACAGCTTGTTTTCTTTGCGCGAAATCTTGCAGGGAACAGAAGTGGATATCGTGGATATTGGCTCAGTTACGGACAGCGCTGACCCATGGGTGACGCTTGCTGCCCAGGCGGGAAAGCATATTTTATGCGCAGAAGGTTCCGCTCTAAGCCGTGAAGGAATCGGTTTATGCGATCAGCATAATAGCGTGCTGCAATTCGCAAATACGCTGCGTTTTGCTCCAGAATACGAGCAGGCGCACGAGCAAATAAAGAATGGGGCCATAGGTAAAGCAGGCGTCATTCGCTTGCGAAGAGATGCTCCTGCATCGGCTAAAAATGTAGGAAAATGCATTTTTCATTCGCATGGAATGCGTGAATTCGAATGGCTGTGTTGGACGTTCGGCGAAGTTGAGCGAGTAATGGCGCGAGAGGTCAAGCACACGAATGAATCAGGACAGATCGTCCATTATGCGCTGGTCATGCTCCGAATGGCAGGCGGGGCAATTGCGCATGTAGAGCTATCTTGGGCGGAGGGGACAGAACATGTTTCCTTTGAGCTTGCCGGTGATCAAGGAATGATTACACATGATAGCCGGGAAAGCATCCCCATTCGCTGGAGCCGAGGAGAGCAATTTCTGCCGACAACATTCCAAGGGATGGACCTGATGCAGCGACAGCGGGAGCATTTCATTCGCTGTGTACAAAAACAGGCAGGGCTACGTCTGCATTCTTGTGATCTGCTCGCTGCTCTCGATATTACTCTAGCGGCGAAAGAATCGGTCAAGACGGGACAACCTGTGAAGCTCATGCACGGAGGTGATGAGGAATGAAGGTAGGAATCATCAGCTTCGCCCATATGCATGCGCATAGCTACGCTACTTATTTGCAAAAGCACCCGGATGCGCAGCTGATAGCAGTCTGGGATGATAACTCCCGCCGTGGAGAGGAAGCGGCGACTACCTACCAGCTCGATTTTTACGAAGATCTGCAAGCCTTTTTACAATCCGGTATCGACGCCGTCATTGTTTGCTCGGAAAATGCCAAGCACAAGGAGCACGTGATTGCCGCAGCCCGAGCGAAAAAGCACATTCTGTGCGAGAAACCAATTGCCACCGAGATTGCGGATGCACGCGAAATGATTCAGGTCTGCAAAGAGGAAGGTGTCTTGCTCCAGGTTGCCTACCCTGTACGATTTGCACCCGTGATGGAAAGTGTCAAACAAATCGTTCAATCAGGTGGTCTCGGAGACATCCTCGCCATCGATGGCACGAACCACGGACAAATGCCAGGTGGCTGGTTCATTGAAAAAGAGCTGTCTGGCGGTGGGGCAGCAACGGATCACATCGTCCATCTGATGGACCTCGTACGCTGGATACTCCAAGACGAAGCAAAAAGCGTCTACGCTGAGCTGGACACACGTTTTTACAAGATAGAGGTAGAGGATTGTGGCCTGGTTTCCGTGGAAATGGAGTCTGGCGTGATCGTCGGAATCGATCCGAGCTGGTCGCGGCCGAAGACGTTCCCGACATGGGGAGATGTGACGATGCGAATTGTCGGCACCAAGGGCACGTTGGACGTCGATGTATTCAAGCAACACGCGTTCTATTACAATGACCGCGATTCGAAGCTGCAACATTTACCTTGGGCTGTGGATATGGATGAGCGGCTTATCGCCGATTTTGTGCAAAATGTCATGGAAGGTCGACCTCCGTCTATTACTGGAGAGGATGGATTGCGCACACTCGAAGTGGTGAAGGCAGCCTATGAATCCCATCGACTCAAGCAAGTCGTGACTATCAACAAGGTGCATCTCTCATCATGATGAGCAGTAGCCTTTCTATACAATAAATCAAATGAGGTGGAACTGATGAAAATTGGATTGAGCACTTACAGTCTGCTAACAGCAATCCGAGCTGGGGAAATGGATGTTCTGGATGTCGTGCAATGGATCGCCGATAATGGCGGCGAGCACATGGAAATCGTCCCGTACGGTTTTACACTGGTCGATAACTACGAATTGGCAGACGCTGTTCGGGATAAGGCAAAAGCGGTAGGGATTGAGCTGTCCAACTACTCGATGCCGACGAACTTTATTCAACCAGACGAAGAAGCCTTCGAAGCAGAAGTCGCACGTGTAAAAACACATGTTGATCTACTGCACCGCATGGGCATCAAGCATATGCGCCACGATGTGTCCGCCTTTACTGTTCCCGTAGAGGAGACGACGATCGAGTACTTTGAAAAGCATTTGGCTGAGATGGTCGAGGGAAGCCGCAGAATCGCTGATTATGCTGCTCAATTCGGAATAACGACGACAATCGAGAATCACGGCTGGCTGGTGCAGGCAAGTGATCGCGTGCAGCGTGTCTTGCATGAGGTCAACCGCCCGAATTTCAAAACGACGTTGGATATAGGAAACTTCATGTGTGTAGACGAGGCTTCGCTGGTCGGTGTGCAAAAAAATCTGCCTTACGCTTCGCTCGTGCATTTCAAAGATTTCTACTTCCGCCCGTCCTACCATGATCCAGGCGCAGGCAAATGGTTCAAGACCGTCAATGGCAACTTCCTGCGTGGAGCAATAGTCGGCCAAGGCGACATCAATATCCGCGAAGTCGTCAAGCTGGTCAAGCAGTCCGGCTATGATGGCTATATCACGGTCGAGTTCGAAGGCATGGAGGATTGTCGCGAAGGTTCCAAGATTGGGATGGACAACCTGCGACGTTTTTGGGACGAGGCGTAAAACGGTAGTGGAAAAACGGCATTTGGGGAGCCCCGAACTGCCGTTTTTTCTTTGGGCCAAAAATAAAAAACCTCTCCCTTTGGGGAGAGGCGATGGAGACATTAGAAGGATTGCGAAGTTTTTGGATTCGCACCGTATTTGTTGTCTCCTTGGCTGTCTTGGCACAAGAATACGAGCAAAATAATTGCACCGATAAAAGGAATAAACGAGAGAAGGATCCACCAACCGCTTCTTCCAGTATCGTGCAATCGGCGTGCAGTTACGCTCAAACTAGGCAGTAAAACAGCTAATGAATAGATCATGCCCAAAATAGATCCTGTACCAATTAAATAGTCTACGAGAGCAATTACCAGAGACACGATGATGTTGAACAAAGTGAACATCCAATATTCTTGACGTCTAGCTCTTCCTTCAAATGCGACGTATTTCTTCAATACGCTTGTATACCAATGCATGATAATTTCCCCCTTTCTTCTAAAATTTGACACACTTCGATATTTTATCATTAAACCCAGGGGATTAGAACCATATTCTGTCAAGTTTTCCTAATGCTATTGAATCATTTTTAGGTAGGACAAAAGTAACGGGTATTTATGAGCGAGGTGGAGGAAAAAGTAAGAGCGAACGAGTTTTGGATGCTACCACAGGGGGAAATGACGCTTGGAACAAAAAACAGAACAAAACGTTACGCTGCATGGCTTCAACAATTTGACCAAGTCACTCAGCTTCAACATGTACGACATCTGCTATACGAAAACAAAAGCCGAACGGGAAGCGTATATCGAATACATAGATGAACAATACAATGCAGAGCGATTGACGAATATCCTGAAAAACGTGTCGGATATTATCGGCGCACATATACTGAATGTCGCCCAACAAGATTATGTACCACAAGGAGCGAGCGTCACTGTTCTTGTATCCGAGGGTCCGGTCGTAGAAGTCCCTACTGAATCTTATGAGGAATCCCCCGGACCTTTGCCTGAAAATGTGGTGCTGCAATTGGACAAGAGCCATATTACGGTACATACGTATCCAGAGTACCATCCAACGGAGGGCATCAGTACATTCCGGGCCGATATCGACGTGTCGACTTGTGGCGAAATTTCTCCGCTCAAAGCACTCAATTATTTAATTCGTTCGTTTGATACAGACCTGATGACAATTGATTACAAGGTACGCGGTTTTACCCGGGATATACATGGATACAAGCTGTTCATCGATCACGACATCAGTTCGATCCAAAATTATATTCCCGAGGAAATTAAGGAATTGTTCCACATGATTGATGTGAATGTGTACCAAGATAATATTTTTCATACCAAGTGCAAGCGAAGGGAGTTTGATCTGAACAATTATTTGTTCGGATACACGAAGGAGAAGCTGACACCGGAAGAGCAGGAGGATATTACCAAACAATTGCAAATAGAGATGGACGAGATTTACTATGGGAAAAATTTTGTGAATTAGTAGCTGTAGTGGGGGAAAGAAGCGCGTTTCCAGTCTACGCTTCGGCCTCCGCCCCGCAAGGTGGGATTCACTGTCCGCTTCGGAATGAATGGCGGGAGCGCTTCAAACGTAGACAGTTTCGAGGAAGTATCTCATAGGTGAAGCTGAAATTCCCCGCCATTCATTCCGAAGCTGAGTTGGGCTTCAGAGGCGCTTGGGCTGGAAATGCGCTTCTTTCCGCGCAGCTTTGTGTGCTTCCCTGAACGGTTCAATTCAAAGATCGAAAATCGAAATACTTTCTACAGGTTACACAAAATCCTCTGCTGTTCGAAAGTCATGTGGCATGGCTTCTCCCGACCTCAACAGTTGGGGGTGAATCTTTCATTTGCAGTAGGATTAAGGTAGAATGCCCGAATCTCCTCCAGCGTTTTTCTAGCAGGCTGCACGAATTCGCGGTCCCAATCTTCTGGAGGGGAATCCAGCGAGATGCCCTTCTCCTGCAAGGTTCGAAACAGCTCCTTATCCGCTTGTGTAGGTATCCACCATGTGTAGACGGGATTCGTTTTGCCATTGAGCAACGATTCGAACATAAATTTCACATAGGTAGCTGTAGAGAGTTCCCCGTAATTGACGTCGAATTCAGGCTCGGGTGCCGGATAATCCTCTGGATAGCGGAACGGGCCAAAGTGAATGGAAATACCGAGAAAGCCGACAGGTGGAATGTTGTTTCCATACCCCGGGAGGGAGAACGGCAGATCGGCTGCGAAGTGCAGGCGAATCATGACAGAGTTGATAAATTGCCGTTCGAAGAAACTTTCTTTTTGCCAAATGCCGAGTTCTCGTGAAAGAGTATCCCAGTGAATAATGGACGTATTGTGCGCGAGCCAGAAGGCGGACGACATTTGTTCGAACGTTTTGTAAAATTCCTCGTCGTGATCATGGAACGGATCAAGCATGTCGAACAAGCTGAAGCACCCGTGTTTTCTTCTCCATTTTTGCGCGATGATCAGAAAATCAATCAATCGTTGGATTCGCAGCTCCGGGCTGCTCTCATTATTGGCAAACAGATACGTAGCCTCTATCAAATCGGCAGTGAAGTTGCCGTTAACAAAATCCCAGTAGTTGATTTCACCAGCTTCTACGCGTTCTTCATTAATCCGCTTGGTATCCGTTTCCCATCGCGCAAAGGTGGTGACATCGATGCCGAAATAGAGCTCAGGCAAGAAGTCTCCAAAAATATGGAAGCGATATGGGCTGGACTGTTGAAACCAAGTTTTAATGAAGTCCAGGCGAGAAGAGGGAGATACGACTGCGGCCCGCTCCACATAGTTCGTTTTGGCAACGGTTGACTCGAATTCTTCAACGGATGAGGCGATCGCCACGAAAGGGGCTGCTGAGGTCAGGAAGTCCACACCGTCTTCGTCGTTGTCGTATTGCACAATGATGTGCTGGAAGCTTGCCTCAGCCAAGGGAGATAACACGAGCTGATTCCAACGGTGCGCGGTTGTATCGTCAATGGCGCCGATGACGACGACAGGTTTGTCTGATTCCCCGCGAAAAGAAATAGAGGCACCGTTTTGGACGACGATCTTGTTTTGGCAGCGTACGTTGATGGATGTACCTGCTTCAAAGCAGATTGAAGTCCCAGCAGTTATGATGACATCGTCTGGTCCGATCATGTACGGACCATTTTCTGCGGGAAATTCCTCCGATTGATTGATGATCCCAGATAGGCGTTTGTACTTATCCACGTGCAGTTGATAGGTGTGCTGAGGGTCTGGATCAGGTCCAATCGTCAGTTGCACGTAGTATAGACCATCTTCCTCCGGAAAAAAGGGAAGGATGATCGGGGCGTTCGGACTATATTCAGCTTCTGCGAGTTTTGTCCGATGGATGTCATAGATTCTGATGGTAGTCAAAGGATGCGTCAGGTTATTCATGTGGATTTCAATAGCGTCTGTAGAAGCAAGAAAGAGCTTGTACATCTCCACCTTGGGTTCAAGGTTAGGAGAAGCTTTTCGGATTCGTTTGTCCGTTTCCAGAATAGATGTATACGAGCTGACGGTCATGTAAAACAGGCTCCAATCATCAAAATGGTATAGGTATAATGGAATAGTCCACTAGTAATTGACGCCTGAATATAGAAAAAGTTTTGAGTTTTTCGGGGTCTTTTGGTCTAGAAAATAAGAAAAAGGATAGGGGTCAGATGAGTTCTGACGATCCTATCCTTTTTCAATTAGGTATTTTCTTATTTTCCGCCAGCTTGCGTGAGCATTTCAATCATTTCTTTGTAGCCATGCTTCTTCGCATGCCCGAGAGGCGTCACACCATCGTGATCAGCGAGATTGACATTGGCATTGTGCTCGATCAGGAGCTTCACGATTTCCTGATGCTTCTTGCCACCATCGCCCAAAATCACTGCTTCTAAGAGAGCGGTCCAGCCCAATCTGTTGACGTGATCAATGTTGACATCAGAGGTGGTGAGCAGTTCCTTGACGATCTCGACATGTCCACGATCAGCCGCAGGAATCAAGGCCGTTCCGCCAAAACGGTTCGTAATGGTAGTGTCGGCACCTGCTGCTATCGAGGCTTTTACGAATGCGAGCTGGCCTGCTGCGCTTGCGAAGAGCAGGGGATTGTCTAAGTTGTTGTCTCGGATGTTGATGTTAGCTCCTCGTTCAACCAACAAGTTGAAAACGTCGAGTTGAGTAGAGTGGACCGCGATCATCGCAGAGGTGCGGCCTCTACTATCGGTAGCGTCAATATCCGCGCCTTCTGCAAGCAGCTTCTCAATCGCTGCTTTGTCTCCTTGACTGGTTGCCGTCAATAAGGCTTGATTCAGCTTATCCATTTCAACTTTCACCGCCTGGGTTGCTTGCTGCTCGCCACTCGTCAAGAGGGTCTTCCAATTCATCTCACACCCAGTCAGAGCGATGGCGATCGTCATAAGACCAATTCGCAGTATAGCGAGCCCACACCTTTCTTTTGATTTGGATACCTGCATCACACAAAAACTACTCGACTGTCAGCTCGGCAGAAGATTTGCCAGCCCAATCGCCGACAGGTATTACCGTGTATGTGGTACCTGCTTTCAGTTTACCATCTTGCTGGATGTCAAACACGCCTGTGGTACCTTTGCGGCTGGAATATTTGTACGTCGCCAGCAGTTTTTCTCCATCTGCACTAGTAAGTTCTACGCTGCGTCCGGAGAACAGCTCGTCTCCCGGGTCTTCTGTCAGGGTAACGGTGATAGAAGTTTCACTAGCTGCTTTGGCTTCGCTGATTTCGAGCGGAGCGATTTCTTTTGCGGTGAAGGTAGGATTCGCGATATTCGCCCAGTCTGACGTGATGGTGTACGTAACGCCCGGAGTCAGGACTTGGCCTTCTGGGAGACGGAATTTAATTTCTTGCTTGCCGTCTGTTGATTGTGTGAAAGGCACGTATTTCGCTACGATTGGTTGTCCGCCTTCCGGTGTAATGGTCACTTGTCTTGCTTGCATGGAAGGAATGATTTGATACGTTTTACCGTCTGCACTGTTGTTTTGATCCAGCACCAATGCATTTGCACCGCGTCCGCCGCTGTAGGCAGAGATGATATATCCGTAATCGATGACACCATTTGCTCGCAGGGACTCGACTTCAAACGTGTCGTTTGTTACTTGGCGTACTTCGGTCATGTCGATCTTGGTTGCGTTGCCTTGGAATGTACCCGCCTTTTTCCCTTTGTATGTCAGGGTGTAGGTAGTTCCTGGCTTTTGAACCGAGGTCGGCACGATGTAAGTATTGGTAGAACCCGTTTTCAGACGTGGCATGTTGGTCAGTGTCAGACCTTCGCTGAAGACAAAGTCTTCTTTTGCTTTGGCAAATGCTTCGTTTTCTGCGGTCAACGGAGCGTCGAAGGTCACAATCAACGTGATTTCATTCAAGGCTTGTACATTCGTGATGCTTGCTTTGTCAGAAGGCATTGCCTGACGAGCCGTATTCAACAGATAAGCAGCTTCGCCGCGAGTAGCGGTGCTGTCTGCCGAGAAGAACCGTTCAGCCCAGTAGTTAACGGATTTCGCATCGCGCTTGAGCGCTTTTGCAACGACTTGTGTGAGCTCAGCATCCGTCACAGTTCCACGCGGATCGAACTTGCCATCTTTTGCTTGCATAATATCAAGAGATACCAGGTCAACCGCGTATTTGTAGAACCAATCATTTGTTTTCACATCCGTGAAGGTTACGGATTTATCTGTTTTGCCGCCTTGCAAACCAAATGTGTGTGAGACCATTTTTGCCAGTTCAGCGCGCGTAACTTGATTGTGAGTGTTGGAGTTGCTTTGCATCACTTGCAGCTTGGCGAGTTCACTAACCGCTTTTTGAACTTCTTGTGCACTCAGGGGAGTGGAAGCTGCTTGCACATTCAGTACAGCGTAAGGAAGGGATGCTGTACCCAAAACAGTTGCCAGCATCATGATTGCGATTTTATTGGAAAACTTTCTCATCGGTTGGTCCTCCTTTAGGGTCGGTTGGTGCTTGATTACCTGTAGGATAGTCGAGAGATCTAAACTGCCAAGAAACAAGAGATTAATAGAATCTAAAAAAGTTCTTAAAAAAAGATAAAATGACCTCTATCGAAGCCTGGACATGGAGGAGCGACCGCGCTTTAGCGGAAAGTCATTATGCGCTCCAGAAAGTTTAAGCAATGACGCTTTGAAACGGTGAAGTGATTAAACTTTCTTACACGTAAAAAAAACCCTCCAGCTTTGACGTGGAACGGAAAATTCGTCCTCGTTTTGGCTGAAGGCTTTGTCATGATCATGGTATTCACGTTTAGACAGTAAATCGGTAACCGGCACCCCAGACCGTTTCGATATACTGCGGATTGGATGGATCGACTTCGATTTTTTCACGCAGCTTGCGAATGTGCACCGTAACGGTCGCGATATCTCCGCTGGAATCCATACCCCAGATTCGTTCGAACAGCTCGTTTTTGTTAAAAACCCGATTCGGGTGAGTCGCTAAAAATTCAAGCAGGTTAAATTCTCTTGTCGTGAAAATGACTTCCTGATTGCGTACATACACTCTTCTTGAAACTTTGTCGATGACGAGACCGCGAATGTGAATCTCTGCGTTCGTTGGTTGAGGTTGTCGGGCTGTCAAACGCTCGTATCTCGTCAGATGGGCTTTGGCTCTGGCTACTAATTCGCTTGGGCTAAACGGCTTTGTAATATAGTCATCGGCACCGAGATTAAAGGCGCGAATTTTATCGATCTCTTCTTTTTTGGCGGAGACGATCAGGATCGGCACTTCCTTGACTTGTCTGATCTGGCTGCACAATTCGAAGCCGTCCATTCCCGGAAGCTGCAAATCAACGATGATCAAACTGTAGTCGCCTTTGATGGCCAGCGGCAAGCCTTCGCTGCCAGAGTGGCATAAATCGACCTGAAAGCCATTCAGTTCAAAATAATCCCGCTCCAGTTGAGCGATAGTCGTCTCATCTTCAATGATGAGGATACGTGAAGACATGGGAATGTGCACCTCCTATTGTTTGTGGGTACGTTTTAACGTAAAGAACAGGCTGGTACCTACACCTTGCTTGCTCTCTACCCAAATTCTGCCGCCGTGACCCTCGACGATCTGGCGCGCGATGGACAGTCCGAGACCGCTACCACCCGTGGAAGAATTACGGGATTGCTCCACTCGATAAAAGCGTTCGAACAGGTGAGGAATGGCTTCTTGCGGGATACCGATGCCGTTGTCTTTTATTTCAATGGTCGCCCACTGAGCGTCCGCTTGAACCGAGACGCAGATGATTTTCTCAGGTTTATCCATGTATTTTTGCGAGTTGCCGATGATGTTTAAGACGGTGCGCTTGATTTTTTCCAGATCGGCGATGACCAGGGTGTCTTCTGCTGTGCGCTGATTCCACTGAATTGTGATGCCCTTCTTTTCCAGATCGTAGTGCAGTTCGTCGATGCAGTCATCCAAAAACTGCACGATATCTACATGTTCAAACGTAAAGGGCACTTGCTTCAGATCGAGCTTGGAGTAGAGAAACAGCTCATCGACGAGCATGTCGAGGTCTACTGCTTTGGAGTAAATGATGTTCACGTACTTGTCCATTTTCTCCGGGGTATCAGCCACGCCATCACGGATTCCTTCGATGTAGCCCTTGATATTGGTAATTGGCGTGCGCAAATCATGCGAGATGTTGGAGATCAACTCTTTGCGACTTTCTTCATCCTCAAGGCGCAGCCGCACTGATTCCTGCAATCGTTTGCGCATGTTCTCGAACGCTTCGTTCAGTTGTCCAATCTCGTCCTTCGTTTGTAGATGGAGCTCAAAGTCCAGATTGCCTTCCTTGATGTTCTCGGCTGAATTGCGGAGTAAATCGAGCGGCTTGACGACGCTGCGAGTAATCCAGCGGTACAACAAGACGTTTGCGATGACAATGACGCCGAGGAGGAGGAACACGAGCATCGGCAGCAGTTTGCGGATAACTTCACCAAATGGACTGCGCTCGCGGATCACAAAGACACTGCCTTTTGCGCCATCTGAAAACTTGAAGTCAAACTTGGCATACGCATAAAATCTTTCGCCGATGTTGAACGTGTTGCGAATCTGGTTGTTGTTCAAGTCATAGGGCGGCAAGCTGTTTTCCAGCTCGGGCTGATTGATGGTTGGGGAGGTAAAGACTTGATTGCTCTCTCTGCGGACATACAGGCCAGCTCGTACTGTTTTGAGCTTGAAATCGTAATCGGCAAGCAGCTCCTGGTTTTGCAATTGATCCGGCTCATTCTTGGCGAGATATTTCAATTCAAGAAAAATATTCTCTTCTTGTTCAGTCAGCGGATTGAGCTGATAATGCACTTTATAAAAGTCACGAAAGCTGTTGAAATCGCCTGTCGCCGCAATCGTAAACAGACTGGCGGCTACGAAAAACGTCAGCAAGCTGATGACTAGCATCCCTGTGTAAGAGAGCAGTAGCTTGATACGGATAGACATGAACTCACCTACTTTCGATAGGGTGAAAATTTATACGCAAGATGACAAGTCCATTATATACAAGACGTCTGGCTGGTAAAGCATAATTACTTGGAACTCAGTCAAAATCAGTTATACTAGCAAGTAAGAAAACGAGAGCTTTGTATGAATGGAAAGGACGGGGATATTCATGAAAGTAGCAATTGCACAACTGACAGCGACGATGGATAAGACGCAAAATTTGCAAAAAGCAGCCGATTACATTTCAAAAGCAAAGGCAGCAGGAGCAGATTTTGTCATCTTGCCTGAAATGTATAGCGCACCTGCCACGCCAAAGTCAGGAGTAACGCCAGCAGAGGTAGCGGAAAAGCTGGATGGTCCATTTGTTTCCGGATTGGCAGAGCTAGCTTCGGAGCATGGCGTTTATGTGGTTTGCGGTGTGTTTGAATCCATCGAGGGTGATGAAAACCGCGCCTACAATACGACTGTTTTTCTAGGCCGTGAAGGACAGTTGCTGCATGCGTACCGCAAGACACATTTGTACGATGCCTTTTCCTACACAGAATCGGACTTCATCGCGCCTGGGGATAATCCGTATCAAGTGGTGGAAACGGAATTCGGCAAAATCGGGCTGATGGTTTGCTACGAAGTGCGCTTCCCGGAAATCGCGAGACAGTTTGCACTCCAGGGTGCCGATATTTTGTTTGTGCCAGCAGGTTGGGTAGCCGGAGCGATGAAGGAGGATCACTGGGAGACACTGGTTCGTGCGCGTGCCATTGAAAACACGATGTTTGTATGTGCGGCTGATCAGGTTGGAAATATTTTTGCTGGACGCAGCATGTTCGTCGATCCGATGGGTGTCGTGATTGCAAGCGCAGGGGAAGAAGAAACGTTATTGATCACAGAGCTGGATGTAAGTCGGATTGAACGAGTACGGGGTAAATTGCCAAGCGTAGCCAACCGCCGAGCAGAACTGTATACCAATTAAACGCCTATGCACACTTTCTCTTTTGTTCAATATGATGGTAACAGATAACTAGTCATTATTTTGGCCCTTATGTAAGCGTCGCCATCATGAGAGAGGGAGTGTGTACGAATGTTCTGGTTCGTATGGGCTGTCGTCGGTGTGGTCGTTTGGTGGGCAATGAGCTTGATCTGTACAGGAAAAGCGGCGGGATCAGGCTGGTGGGCATCGCTCATCGCTGCTCTTTTGGGTAGCTGGCTGGGCGATTTGGTACTGGGTGATTGGCTGTGGATGTGGGCCGGTTTCAACGTCATTGCCGGAGTCATTGGTGCGGTCGTCCTCACCTGGTTGTGGTGTTTGGTGGTGAAGCAACTGAAATAAGCGAAACAATTTCGTATTACTAACTAACCAGGAATCGTCCAAATGGGCGGTTCCTGGTTTTTTCATTGGTCACTTTATATGTGGCTGCGGTGGGGAGAAGAATATTTCAGTCTAAGCTCCAGGCTACGTCTGGAAATATTCTTCTCTGTCGTAACTGATGATATTTCTTCATTCTTTTCAATCTCTAAAAGCCCGTTTAAACAGGGAAAGCTCGCAGAGGAAACAGGAGAAATAAGCGAAGATCTTAGGGACACCGACCGAGACGGAATGTAAAAAGCGAAACACGCTCTTAAGCGTCCACCTCTGAAAAGCCTCCTGAATGGACTACTTTGGACGCGGTTTCGCTTTTTGCATGGAGTCGTGCAGTCAATCCCCCAGGGGGTGGCCCTAGAAGCTGAGCGTTTTCTCCTGTTTCCTCCCCACCACTACAGCCGGACAATAGGTACCTCTGTAAGACAGTTTGGAATAATACAAAAACAATTCATACTTGACCAGTAGGGATTGTTGGTAATATAACTATATCTATACCGAATACAATAATGAGAGGTACATAAAACGAAAGGGAGGGGAATATATGTCGACGTTATTGATCATCGTAAATATTGTTTTGTTGCTCTTATTCATTGCTGGATTGTACGCCATGCAAAAGAAGCATATTTCTTTTTCCAAGCGAGTATTTGTCGGTCTTGGACTCGGGATTTTATTTGGACTCATTTTGCAATACGTATACGGAGCCAAATCGGACGTACTCAAATCCACCATCGAATGGTACAACATTGTAGGGAAAGGCTATGTGAAGCTGCTTCAAATGATCGTAATGCCACTGGTATTCATCTCTATTTTATCGGCTTTCACCAAAATGAAATTAACCAATAACATTGGGAAAATCAGTACGCTGATTATCGGACTTTTGGTAGGAACGACTGCTGTCGCGGCAGCGATCGGGATTTCGACTACCTTGGCATTTAATCTCGACGGGGCACAATTCCAGCAAGGGGATGCGGAATCCGCTCGAATCGAACAGGTAGAGCAGCGCTTGGGTGATATCGAGAACTTGAGCATGCCAGCCAAAATTCTGGAACTGCTTCCTGCGAATCCTTTCCTCGATCTGACTGGAGATCGGGCGACTTCTACGATTGCCGTCGTGATTTTCTCCGCGATTATCGGTGTTGCGTATTTAGGAGTAAAACGCAAAAATCCGGAGCAAGCTGAATTGTTTGCAAAAATTGTGGACGCATTCCATACGATTACTATGCGTGTCGTGACATTGATCTTGCGCCTGACGCCATATGGTGTACTGGCAATCATGATCAGAGTGGCAGCTACCAGTGATTACAATGCGATCTGGCAGCTTGGCAAGTTCGTTGTCGCTTCCTATGTGGCGATGATCATCATGTTTATCATTCATCTGTTGCTGTTGACGTTTGCAGGATTGAATCCAATCACCTATGTGAAAAAAGCATTCCCTGTCCTGACGTTCGCCTTCACTTCGCGTACGAGCGCGGGCGCATTGCCGCTGAATGTAAAAACGCAACAAAGCATGGGCGTTCCTGAGGGAATTGCCAACTTCGCAGGCTCCTTTGGACTCTCCATCGGACAAAACGGCTGCGCTGGTATTTATCCAGCCATGCTGGCCATCATGGTGGCTCCAGTCGCGGGAATTGATCCGCTGACACCATCATTCATCCTGACGCTGATCGCAGTAGTGGCACTCAGCTCCTTCGGGGTTGCAGGTGTAGGAGGCGGAGCGACCTTTGCAGCACTGCTCGTTCTGTCCACGATGAATTTGCCAATTGCCATTGTCGGTCTGCTCATCTCCGTTGAGCCGTTGATTGACATGGGCCGCACAGCGCTAAACGTAAGCGGAAGCATGACCTCCGGGCTCTTAACAAGCAGAGTGACAAAAGAACTGGAGACCAATGTCTACAACGGAAACGAACAAAAAACACTGACTGTGTAAATTAATGGAAACAGGCTGTACCGTCTATCAAGACAGGTACAGCCTGTTTTAGTTGGGTTAAATGTTTTCATGAAGTTGGTGATTACAGAAAACTCACGGCAGGAAGAGAAAAACGGAGCGACCGGAGGCCTTGGTGCGCCTGCCCAGTCGAAACGGAAAAAAGCGGTACACGCTTGTCGACCAACCTCTCCCCTGAGAAGCTTCCGCCCATCGGGTGGCTTTTGGTCGACGTACCGCTTTTTGGAGTGGAGACGGACATCTCCGCTTCCTCGTTGGCGTGCCACCAACGTAGGGAGCCCGTTTTTCTCTTCCCCACCACTATGTTCGCACAAACATAAATAGGATTTTATTCTTTACGGATTAACCGAGGTGTACTTGAAGTACGCGCCCCCCAGCGGGAAGATGATGAAATCCTTCACCTTGTCGTTTTTCACATAAGGGCTTCCGCGGAAGTTGATCGGAGCCAGCGGCATCTCCTCCATAAGAATCGTTTCCGCTTCTAGCAGGATTTTTTTGCGCTCGTCGAGATTAGGCTCGTTGTAGCTCTTGTCGATCAGCTCTTTGAACTTGGCATTTTCCCAATCCGGGTGGTTGTTTCCGCCCGTTTTGTCGCGGAACATCTCCAGGAAGTTGATCGGGTCGTTGAAGTCTGCGCCCCATTGGAAGCGGATCATGTCAAAGTTGGCTTGCGATCGCATGTCGCGGTACACCTTCAGCTCTGCCGTGTACAGCTTCACGTCGACGCCGAGTGCTTTTTTCCACTGATCTTGCAGGGCTTCGGCCAGCTTTTTGTTGGTATCATTCGAGTCAAAGGTGTAGGTAACGGTCGGGAAGGTCGAGAGTCCGAGCTCCTTCATACCTTCTTCCAGCAGTGCCTTGGCTTTCGCCTGGTCTTCTTTAAAGTAGCCGTCTGGTTTTAATCCCATGGAAGTCGGTACCCAACCATAGGCGGCCGGAACACCCGTCTGCAAAATATTGTCGATGATTTCCTGACGGTTGATGGCATAAGCGAAGGCTTGGCGAATTTTTTTGTTGTTGAATGGTGGTTTGTTTGTATTAAAAACAACGGATTGAGTGCCGGGATTATCCGCGACCATTAGCTTTCCTGCATCTTTGAGTGTAGGGATTGCGTCGGTCGGAAGTGTTGAGGCAGGATAGCCGCCCCAGTCGATATCGCCATTTTCGAACATCGAGAACGCTGTATTGTTGTCCTCGATCATAGCAATTTCAATCCGGTCGAGCTTGACGTTGTCTTTATCCCAGTAGTTCGGGTTTTTCGTAAAGACGATTCTGCTTTTGTGCTCCCACGTGTCCATGATGAATGGACCATTTCCTACGATTGTTTTCGCTTCATCCGCCCATTTCGGGTTTCCTTCCAGCGTTTTTTGATGCAACGGGAAGAGGGTAGGGAAGAAGGTTAGCTCACGGAAAAATGGAGTCGGTGACTTCAGATTGAATTCCACGGTGTAGTCGTCTACAGCCTTGACACCTACATCCTCTGCTTTGCCTTTCCCCGTATTGTACTCCTCTCCTCCTTTAATGTAATAAAGCTGGTAGGCGTACTCGGACGCTGTTTTCGGATCGAGGTTGCGCTTGATCGCATAGACGAAATCATGGGCGGTAACAGGAGCTCCGTTGCTCCATTTGGCGTCCTTGCGAATTTTGAAGGTGTAATTCATGTAATCCGGCGAGTTGGTGAAGCTCTCAGCCGTAGCATTGACGAGTTGTCCATTCGTGTCATAGCTGGTCAAACCTTCAAAGGCAGCGTAAATCATGTCAAACGAATCCGCGTCGACGGCGATCCCAGGGTCCATCGAAGGCGGCTCACTGTTGATGCTCCATTTTAACACCATCGGCTCTGTTTTTGTCGCTTCTGCAGGTGTAGTGGAGCCTGTGGGTTCAGCGGGTGCGGAAGAGTTCGAGCACCCCGCTAGTACCCCGAAAAGCAAGGTAAGACAGGTTGCAATTGCCAGTCCCTTTTTCATAAATACCCCCTTAAAAATGATAGAAAACGTATATTCAGAATATTTGCTTGCGTTTTCGATAGCAAAGGAATTTTTTTAGTTTCTCGATAAAAAATATTTACTTAGGTCATTGATAGATAGGAATAGTGGTATAAAATTAATTGACTTTTCTCAAAAATTTACTCGTTTTTAAAAATATGGTATATTTTGGTAGTTATTAATGATAGGAGAGGTGGGGATCACTATGTTCAAGAAAATGGTTTTTTCCGCATTAAGTGTAGCCGTATTTTCTGCAGTGTTAACGTCACCGATTCAAGCCAATAGTGTTGGTGGGCAGAAAGAACCTTCATTAGCTTCTGCCAGATGGAGTTCAGATGAGGAGTGGATTCGAAAATCTGCTGCTGTCCCAGCAGGTTGGGTCGTCATTCGTGAAGATCTAGGCTCCAAGCTCATTAAAAATACAGCAGGTGCTCCCTATGGTGAGGAATTACGAGTTAGCAAATATTCTCCCGTTCCAGCGGGGTGGGTCGTTTTAAGAGATGAAGTAGCTGGTCGGGTGATCAAATATGTAATAGGAGCAACTTATCGTACGGAGTTCAATGTAACCAAGTTCTCCCCGATTCCAACTGGATGGGTTGTCGCGCGAGAAAATTATGACAGCAAAACGATTATGAATGTCGTTGGAGCTCCTTATGGAACCGTATTATTAGTAAGCAAATATTCACCTGTTCCACCAGGATGGGTTTACGAGGGACAAGTGGCTGCTGGCAAGTACATTAAAAACTTGAATCGCTATTAGTCGTATAAAACATAGAGAAAGAACTGATGGATAAGGTGTATATAACCATCAGTTCTTTTTTATTCTTTTTCGTTCGGCAACACATTTGGTATTCGATGGACAAAGAGAAGCGTACATGATATGAATGAGGAAAAGGTGTCTATCAAGAACAGGTAGGAGAAAGCGCCCTTATGTATAGAATCGGTGTTGTAGGACCGTATCCTTCGGTGGAGCGGATACTGGCGGTCGCCAATGAATTTGAGCATGAGATCGAATTTGTTCCTTTTCGATATGAGGACGTTCGTGACGTGAGCAAGATCGTTCTGGAGCATCATCCAGAATTAAATGGATGGTTTTTCTCTGGCCCGATTCCGTTTACGATTGCGAAAAACGTACTCAGCCCGGATGCCAATATCGTGTATTGCCCACCGAACGGTTCGAATTTGTATCGTTGCTTCATCCAGATGTCGATTGATCAAAAGACAGCCGTGAACCGTGTATCGATTGATATGATTGAGTCGGAAGGAACGCACTTACGTGAGGCGATGTCGGAGCTGGACATACACGAAGAGGGGATTTACGTCAGTACGTACAACGAAAATTTTGACCTCGATGCGATCACGCAGTTTCATGTATCGCTGTGGCGTGAAGGCAAGACACAAGGAGCGTTCACCACGTTTTCTGTGGTTGAGCATGCGCTGCGCGAGGAGGGTATTCCTGTCTATCGTGTCCTGATGACGAAAATGGAGATTCGTCAGGCGATGAAAATCGTCATCGAAAAGGTGAAAAGCTCCTATTTTAAGGACACACAAATCGGGGTAGAGATCATTGAGCTGGAGCAGTTTGACAAGATTCCAGAGCGGACCAGCACGCGCTTTTACTTGCAGCATCTGGAGCTGAAGATCAGACAAATCCTGCTTGCGCTCTGCGATCGGCTGGACGGCTCTCTATTGGCAAATGGCAACGGACGCTACCAGATTTTCAGTTCGCGTGGTGCGATTCAGCGAGAGATTGAAATGCTACGACATACGGTGGAACAGCTCTCTTTGGAGGCAGAGGTTCCGGTTGCAGTAGGTGTAGGCTTTGGGGATACAGCTTTTTCTGCGGAAAACAATGCGCGAAAAGCGATCCAGCATGCAAAAGAACGACCGGGGGCAGGCATTGTCGTCGTACAGGATAATGGCGTCATGATGGAATCGGTGGGAGAAACAGAGGAGCTCACCTATTCGTTCCGCTCCAGTGACCGAGAGCTATTGGAAAAGCTGAACCGGGCCAATGTAAGTGTCAAATCGTATCACAAGCTGCGTGCGCTTGTTCAGCGTATGGGCTGGAAGACGTTTTCGACGACGGATATCGCTTCGCATTTGTCGATGACAGTACGGAATGCCCAGCGGATCATGGGTAGCTTGTGCGAAGTGGATTTGGCCGAGTTCGGCGGGGAAGAGCAGCAGGCTGTGCGTGGACGACCGAAGAAGCTTTATCAGTTAAAGAAATGAAAGCACCCGACGAGAGGTTTCGGGTGTTTTTTCATGTCATGGGGCTGCAGTGGAGAGAAGAATATTTCCAGACTAGGCTCCAGGCTCCGTCCTGCTGAGGGGAAAGACTGTCCGCTCCGAAGGGATTCGCGGGGAAACGCAAAAGTGGTAGCCGCTTCGTAGCGCGAGCACGTTGCGTTTCTTTTGCCCGCGAACCCCTTCTCCGCTCGGTAGGACTTCACAAGTCGCTACGTCTGGAAATATTCTTCTCTGTCGTAACTGATGATATTTCTTCATTCATATAAATCTTTAAAAGCTCGTTTAAACATGGATAGCTCGCAGAGGAAACAGGAGAAATAAGCGAAGATCTTAGGGACACCGACCGAGACGCAATGCAAAAAGCGAAACACGCTCTTAAGCGTCCACCTCTGAAAAACCTCCTGAATGGACTACTTTGGACGCGGTTTCGCTTTTTGCATGGAGTCGTGCAGTCAATCCCCCAGCGGGTGGCCCTATAAGCTGAGCGTTTTCTCCTGTTTCCTCCCCATCACAACAGCGAGAAGAAGTTTTGTTATTTTTCAAGAACTCTAACAACTTCTATTGAAAAAACAGAGAGGCAACTATATAATTCAATTAAGCGAAAATGTCTTTTAATATTCGTATATTGTAAGGGTTTACATTTGCCAGTCTTCTCATATTACTAGAGCTTGCCTATCGGACCTGGGCATGGAAAAAGACATGCTCCAGAGTTAACAGGAGGAATTGAACGATGTTGGATCTGGTTTCGTTGCGAAGAGATTTTCATAGACATCCAGAGGTGGGTTTTACGGAGTTCCGAACTGCTTCCAAGGTAGTAGAGATTTTGACGTCCCTCGGCTATGAGGTCATATACGGACAAGAAGCAATCGATGGAGATTCCCGTCGGGGCTTGCCTTCCGAGGCGGTTCTCGAGGCAGCGTATGAAAGAGCTTTGCGTGACGGTGCAAACCCGGCGATCGTGGAAAAAATGCGCGGTGGCTATACAGCAGTGATCGGTGTGAAGAAAGGGAAGGCACCTGGACCAACGGTTGCATTCCGTTTTGACATGGACGCACTGCCTGTTTTGGAAAGCACGGAGCAAGATCATTTTCCACAAGCGAATGGCTTCCGCTCCCACTATGAAGGTAACATGCATGCCTGTGCTCACGACGGTCATACCACGATTGGCTTGGGATTGGCAGAAGCGCTTGCAGCAGGAGATTTTTCCGGTACGCTCAAACTGATCTTCCAACCAGCCGAAGAAGGTGTTCGCGGTGCATACGCGATCGTGGAAAAAGGCCATTTGGACGATGTTGACTATATTTTCTGCAACCATTTGGGTGTCAATGTGCCGCTAGGTGAGGTACATGGCGGTTCCTACGGATTTTTGGCTACCACGAAAATGATGGCGCATTTCTATGGTGTTTCTTCACATGCTGGTGCGTCGCCAGAGCAAGGGAAAAATGCATTGCTCGGAGCGGCTACCGCCCTGTTGAACATTCATGCGATTCCGCGCTTCAGCACGGGTGATACAAGAATCAATGTGGGTGTGCTAGAAGGCGGAACAGCAGCGAACATCATTCCAGCCTATGCCAAGATGGTTGTGGAGACTCGCTCCATTACCGAAGAAGTAAATGCAGAAGTAGAAAACCGCGTACGCAACATCATCGCACACAGTGCCGCTATGCATGAACTCGACTACAAGATCGAAGTCGTCGGGGGAGCCATCCCGATCAACTACGATGTGGAGATGGCAGAGCTGGCACTGGAAGAAGCCAAGCAAGTAGAAGGCTTCCATTCCTTTAAGCACGGCGATTACAATTCGATGGGCAGTGAAGATGCCAGCTTTATGATTAAACGCGTTCAGGATCGTGGCGGAAAAGGAACGTACATGGCAATCGGTACGGACATCCCGGCGCCTCACCACCATCCGAAATTCGATATACAAGAAGAGATTTTGCCACGCAGCGTAGCGCTTTTGAACCGAATTGCCAGACGATTGCTGACGTAAAAAACGTTCCTAACTGAGCGAAAAAGCACGTGGACAACGAGGGCAGAGAGGATGTTTGCGAATGCATACCAAGCGAATTGCAGAAATGATTGAGAAAAAACGGGAAGCCTTTATCAAGGTGAGCGACCAGATTTGGGATTTCGCGGAGACGCGTTTTGAAGAGTACCAATCTGCTGAGCTGCTGGTTCAAACACTCGAAGGAGAGGGCTTCAAGGTTGAACGCGGTGTAGGCGGAATCCAAACGGCCTTCATCGGAAGCTTTGGCAGCGGCAATCCTGTCGTGGCGATTTTGGGCGAGTTCGACGCTCTGTCGGGTATGAGCCAGAAAAAAGGCCAAACCACAGAAGAGCCTCTCGTAGCAGGAGCAAACGGCCATGGCTGCGGACACAACCTGCTTGGTACCGCTTCTCTTGCGGCAGCAGTTGCAGTGAAAGAGTACATGGAAGAGAACAACTTGACGGGGACAGTTCGTTACTACGGCTGCCCAGGAGAAGAAGGCGGCTCCGGGAAAGCGTTCATGGCGCGAGCAGGATTGTTTGACGACGTGGATTTCGCACTTTGCTGGCACCCAATGGGCTACAACAGCATCATGTCCATAGATTCGCTCGCGAACTATCAAATCTACTTCAAGTTCAAAGGAAAGAGCGCCCATGCGGCAGCAAGTCCACATCTCGGTCGAAGCGCACTCGATGCAGTGGAATTGATGAACGTCGGCGTGAACTACTTGCGTGAGCACATCATCCCGGAAGCACGTGTGCACTATGCCATCACGAACTCCGGCGGCTTGTCGCCAAATGTGGTTCAACCGAAAGCAGAGGTGCTCTATCTCGTACGTGCGCCAAAGGTTGATCAAGTACAGGAGATTTACGAGCGCGTATGCAAAATTGCGCAAGGCGCTGCGCTCATGACCGAAACCGAGGTAGAGATCGTATTCGACAAAGCGTGCTCGAACCTCGTTCAAAACAAGCTACTCGAAGAGGTTATGTATAAAAACTTCCAGGAGCTGGGCGTCCCTGTGCATGATGAAGCGGAGCTGCAATTGGCAAAAGAAATGCGTGCGACGCTGTCCAAGCAGGAGCTCGCTACTTCGGAAAAACAGTCACCGGACATGCCTGCTCCAGACATGGTGACATGGCTCAATCCATTCGACGGATCAAAAATTCCGCTGAACGGCTCCACGGATGTAGGGGATGTGAGCTGGATTACGCCGACCGCACAATGCACGACTGCGTGCTATATAAACGGCTCCACGCTGCACTCCTGGCAATGGGTGTCTCTCGGGGCGACATCCATGGCACATAAAGGGATGCTGCATGCGGGGAAAGTCATGGCTTCTACAGCGATTGACATGCTGAAAAACCCAGAGCTGATCGAACAGGCAAAAGTCGAGCTGAAACAGCGTTTGGGCGATCAAACGTATGTGTGCCCGATTCCAGATGGTGTCATGCCTTCTGTGAAAAAATAAGAGACACACGGAATTAACACGCGGACGACTTCTGAACGATCAGGGGTCGTCTTTTTTGTTCAAGAGCAAGGTCTTCGTGTAGAATAGCCAAAAGGAGTTGCGAAAATCAGATGAAAGCCCTGCTCATGTTATCTTACGCCTCGTTGCAATCAATCGATGATGTACTGCCCTTTTACACCCATCTGTTTCACGGCAAAATCCCTTCGTCGGATACGTTGCTGGCTGCCAAGACACGATTTCAATCCATCGGCGTTGAATGATTCGGCTGACTATATCGACGCTCTCGTGGAGCTGATTCGTGAGAGAATGGAGCAGTCCGAAGAGAGGAAGAGTTGACGTCTTCCTCTTCTTTTTTGCTGTAGCGCGAAAATATCCTTGACGAATAAGCATGTTCGTTATATCTTTAATTTAAGATATATCACAACCACAGTTTTTCCCCCACCTTGTCATGAACGAAACGTATTCAATCGGTTCTAATATCTCTAATTTGAGATATAGAGGAGGGGCGTTTCTACGGATTATTAGGAATGATGGGGTAATAATACGAGAGTAGCCAGTGTCTAGCTGGCAGAACGAATCGTCATTTTTTCAAAGTGAAAGGGGTACATCATTATGTATGATATCGTCATTATTGGAGCAGGACCTGCTGGATCGAGCGCGGCACTTTTTGCGGCAAAATCAGGCAAGAAAACGTTGCTTGTGGACAACGACAAGAGCGTAACTAAGCGGGCATTATTTTGGAATTACCTTGGTGTGATGGAAATGACAGGACCTGAGCTTGTAGAAACAGGGAAACAGCAGGCGGTCAAGTTTGGAGCCGAATTGGTGCAAGACAAAGTAACGAACATTGTGAAAAAGGAAGATGGCTTTGTCATTGAGACAGAGGACAAAGGGCAGTTTGAAGCCAATCAGGTCATCCTGACGACGGGGATGCTGGTGGACTTGGCGGGACAATTGGGAATTGAAACAAAGCCAGGGACCGAACCGCGTGTCAAAACGGTTATTGCGGTAGACAACAGCGGCAAGACGAGCATGGAAGGCGTTTGGGCCGCAGGTGTTTGTGCTGGTGCCGGCTTCCACGCCATTATTACTGCCGGAGACGGTGCCAAGGTAGCGGTCAATGTCATTAGTGAGCTGAATGGTGAAAGATATATCGACCATGATGTACTGCCAGCAAAATAAAGGGGGCCTGAACAATGACAACCTTTCGTAAAATCGAGGAGGTCTACAAGGGAGCCCCCTTCCATATGGTCGGAGACGGTTTTCGTGTCTCCAACTACTTTCCGTCGGGAAATCGGTTTGGGCAACGATTTAGTCCCTTTATCTTGATGGATTATAACGCGCCCTTTGTGTTTCCTCCCAGTGAGCAGGTCAGAGGCGTAGGAGCGCATCCTCATCGCGGATTTGAGACCGTCACTATTGCTTATGAGGGGGCCATTGAGCATCATGACAATCAAGGAAATCATGGCATCATTGGGCCAGGAGACGTACAGTGGATGACGGCAGGCTCGGGACTTTTACACAAGGAATATCATGAACGAGAGTTTGCCAAGCGCGGCGGACTGTTTCAAATGATTCAGCTCTGGGTGAACCTTCCCCGTGCAAACAAGATGCATTCCCCGAGATATCAGGAGCTGCTGTCTTCCCAAATGGGAAGAAGCGATTTACCCGATGGTGGTGGGAGCGTTCGCGTCATTGCAGGAGAATTCAACGGCATAAAGGGGCCAGCGCAAACATTTACGCCGATCCATTTGTTCGATATGGAGCTCAAAGCAGGTGGAAAAGCACAATGTAGCCTGCCAACGTCCTTTAATACCGCTGCTCTAATACTGCGAGGATCAGCCCGAGTCAACGAAAACCAGGTAGTCCATGAAGGAGATTTTGTCTTGTTTGAAAATGTCCCCGGAGAGATTCAGCTAGAAGGACAAGCAGACCGTACAATCATTCTTGTACTCAGCGGGGAACCGATCGACGAGCCGATTGTCATGCACGGTCCATTTGTTATGAATAGCCCGGAGGAAATCGCTGAGGCTTTTAACGATTATCAGATGGGCAAAATGGGAAATCCAAATTTCTAGTGGGGTGTCAGCCACCATACCCCCGCGCATTCCGGCAATGTCACCAGCTTTTCCCGAGCGACTCTGTTCCCGAGCTCCTCTCCAAAGAAAAACCGTGAAAGCTGTTCTGCTTCGGCTATGTCTGTAAACTGATAGTCCAAGCGAATCCATTTGTGAGAGAAGCCGTACTTATTTTCTAACAAGGAATAGTACTGTGTAAGAAATTCGGGTGGGTACGGTGTTTCATATCCAGTACCCATCGTCTCCATGATGACGATCGTGCCACCAGGACGAAGCACGCGCTTCATCTCCTGAATGATCTTTTCAAGATTGAGCTCATTGTTGGGAACTTCTGAACTGGTAAGGTAACAAACCGTCCATCCCGCTACGAGGACATCCGAACTGTTATCGTCTGCGGGAAGTTCTCGATGATCCGCTACGCTGGTTTTCCAATTGGAAAGACCCGCTTGCGTCAGTTGATGTGCATTCACTTCTAGCATGGCAGCGGAAGCATCGAGAGCCAGAATGGACTTGGCATGAGGGGCGAGCACAGATGTAAGTCTTCCTGAGCCAGCTCCCAGATCGATCACATCGTGTCCCTTAATGGGGGTGATTTCTTCGATGACAGCGAGCAGACTTGGTTGTCTGGAAATCATCAGATCGTACTGTTCCGCTTGGTTTTTATAAATTTGTTCGTGGTTTGGCATCGTTCACCCTCCAGTTACTTGATCGTACTGGAAAATATCGTAAAGCTTCACGCCACGTGAAGGTCAAGAGATAGAAAAAAGGATTCCGCCTGGCAGTCTTATGAGCCACAGGGGAATCCTTCTTTTTCATTTAGGAACGGACAGAAATTAAATCCTTCGCCAGCGCTACCATCTGATCATGAAGGGTAGGGTCCAGTTGAGTGCTTCCGGTGTGGTACGCGAGATGATAGAAGATTCCTTGATCATAGAACTCCATCTCATGGGCGTTTGTGACGATCAGATTTACTGCCTGATTTTTATCATCGTACTTGTAAAAGTTATACACATAAGAGCTGTTCGTCGTGATGATATGATGATAGAAAGTGATATCGTCAGTAAGTGACTCAACGCGCATGACGTTCCCAAACGAGTCCAGTCCAGAAGCAGATGGCTTCACGTGGGCCAAAGGGTTTTCATCTGTCTCTGTCATACGTACGATGAAGAAGTTTTCCGTTATCGGGACTTCGTTACCCTGCGCGTATGTCAGTTGTAGCTGGTGTCGTGTTACTTTTTCCGAGCCTGAGGCGAATGAGACGAGATAGGCCCTCTCTTTTTCGACAGGAAAAGGTAGCTTCGTTTTATCCACTGGCTTGATTCGGCTTTGGAGAGACGAAGGCAATAGCGGTGTCATTTCCTGAATACTCATCGGCCGGTAATGCTTCACGTTTTCAGGATCTTGGGTAAGTCTGTGAATTTCGCTCTGGGCAAAAACATCTCCGCTAGCTTTTACGAGACCAGTGGAAGAGGAGCAACCGACAAGCAATAGAAACAGGCTCACTGCAAGGGAACTCACGACTTTTGGTCGGAAATTTCTCAAGGCTTTCCTCCTCTTATGCCTCCGCCCCCTTCGTTTGATTGACGAGACGAAGCATCTTATTCCCGACGTTAATAGCAGCTTGAATAATGTAGCCAGTCGTAAAAGACAGCACGACTGTTCCGTAATAAATCGGGCCATCTAACAGGAAACTTGCGCTAAGAAACATGCACGCCAGCAAAATTTCTGTCCGTCTGAATGTCCACTTTAATCTTTTCGACATAACCAGTACAAATGCCTCTTGGGGAGCTGTGCACACTTGCGTACACACATACAAACCGATACCGCTGCCGATACAAATGTTTCCGAGTGCCATGGTCAGAAGCGGCGGCAAGGAACGGATTGCAGCCATAAGCGCATCGATGGACCCGATCAAATCGACAAAGATGGAGATCAGCAACATGACCAAAATGGCACCGACAGTAATATAACTTCGATCCATGAAAAGGACGATGATGACAAAGGTCAGATTAATGGCAAACATCCAGAAGCCAATCGATATCCCGAAGTTTTGATACAGGGCAATAAACAGAGAATCATACGGACTAAGACCAAATGATGTAATGGTCGTCATCATGTTGATCCCGAGCGCCAAAATCAATAAGCCTACGATAAACAAGAGGTATTCAAATTTTAAGCGAATCACAAAACACGACTCCTTTCATTCTACATAAGGAGAGCATAATGTGTGGAACGCTTTTCAGAGCAAGCGGAATGTGCTTTGATGTATGTAATAAGTACTGATCCGACTTAGAGGAGTAATCCGAGTGGCTAACATAAGAGAAATCGCGAAATTGGCAGGTGTATCCGTTTCAACCGTTTCCCGTGTGCTTAACAACCATCCGTACGTGAACGAGAAAAAACGCGCGGAGATTCTCAAGATTATTGAAGAACAAAACTATGTTCAAAACAGTAATGCGGTCCACCTCTCTACGGGAAAAACGATGGTCATCGGTGTGACATTGCCTCTCGTCAACAACCAATACTACAGCTCCATTATCGAGGGCATTGCAGCAGAAGCAGTCCAGCATCATTACAAGCTGATGGTGTGCCAAACGAATAACAACCCCGAGCAAGAACGCAGCGTGTTGCACTTGCTGAAAAATAAAAAAATCGACGGGCTCATCATGTGCTCCAGGTCCAGCTCTTGCGAAACGCTCAATGAATACGCAGGATACGGACCTATCATCACGTGTGAAGCAAATGATACCCCCTCTGTTTCGAGTGTTCATATCGACCACTATCAAACGTTTCTGATCGGGATGGAGTACCTGATGAAGAAGGGGCATCACCGGATCGGATATTGCATCGGCAGAAAAAACAGTTTTAACAGTCAGCATCGCAAACGTGCCTATTACGAAAAGCTGCGTTCGATTGACGTGACACCCTCTCCTGAATGGTCGTTTGAAGAGTGTTTAACGATCCAAGACGGCAAGGATGTCGTGGGGAAATTGCTGCAAACAGAAGAGCGGCCGACAGCAATGATCGTATCGTGCAATCATATAGCGGCAGGGATCATCAAAGAAGCAAGCAGATTGGGGATTCGCGTACCGGAAGATTTAGCTGTAGTTGGTTGCGATGATCAGCCAATCGGAGAACTGCTAGAAATCACCACCGTATCCAGCTCCAGTACGTTAATGGGAAAATACGCATTTGAGATGCTGCATGAGCGGATTTGGACACAGCAGCAGGATGGGAAAAAGGAAGAGATGGAACTGACGCCCGTATTGGTAGAGCGACTGACGACGTAAAGCTTGAAAGATAGCACAATGGATCAAAAAAATGCCAGTGATCCCCCGCTTCTCTAGACGTTTGTTCAACCGGACGCAATGAATTTTACAGTACTTTCACACGCCATCCATTCCAGCTTTATACCCGTTTGCTACAGTGTAAATGTAAGAGCGAATGTACAGGAGGCGGGTAGGGTGGAAGTGCAGATTGAGCGCGTCGTAAGAGATGATTTTGCGGAAATGATCACGTTGGCGGATATGACATTACCCGATCGAATGAACTTGCATGAGCTGAAAAAGTATATGGAGCTGTTTCCTGAGCTGATTTTCAAGGCGACCTACAACGGCCAGCTCATCGGTTTTAGCTGCGCCGGCATTGATATGTACCAGACGACTGGCTGGCTTCTGTTCAGTAATGTGAGCAAGGAGTTTCAAGGACAAGGCATCGGCAAGCGGCTAATCGAAGCCAGACTGCAAGCCCTGCGCCAGTTTCCGACACTTCGCACCGTGCAGGTTACGGTGAGTGAAACAAACGCATCCTCTATTCGTGCGTTGTCTGCCTATGGCTTCCGCCTGGCTCATGCTGAACAGGATTACTACGGGCCGGGCAAGCATCGGAATTTGATGGAGCTGCCTATTTTGCCTATGATTCAACCAGAAAAAATAGAGTCGTCCATTGTGACTACCTAAATTGAATATATTTAAAGCGGAGGAGCTAAAACCTACCGCTTTTTTTGTTAGGCTGATATCGATGCTGTAGTGGAAGGAAGAAGTGCATTTCCAGTCTACGCTTCGGCCTACGCCCTACAAGGGGGATTGACTGTCCGCTTCGGAATAAATAGTGGGAGCGCTTCAAACGTAGAAGTTTCGATGAAGGATTCCATAAGTGAAGCTTAAATTCCCCACCATTTATTCCGAAGCTGGGTAGGGCTCCAGAGGCGCTTGGACTGGAAATGCACTTCTTCCTACGTGGCTTTGGTCAACATCTCGAGAGTGATTCAAGAAGTGTGGCAGGGCTTCGGGCTCCACATTTGTTGGAAGACAACAATAATTACCCCTTCGTAGCAATCAGCAAAGCAGCCAACACCTGCTGCCCAAACGCAGTAATCTGCGTCCCTTGCTTCTTGACCCCGATCAAGACACATCCAGCGCGGTCCAGCACAGTCAGCTTTTGTCTGATTTGGGCTTCAGTCATGGAGGGACTCTCCATTCTCGCGAGCAGGGCACTACGTCCAATACGCTCCTGACGTTTGTAGCAATCGGACAGCACTTGCAGGATCGCTGCGTAATCTCCCAAGGAGCCTTGCCTGGACAAATACCGGATTGTATCTTCCAACGTATCATCTCGGTGAGAGAGAAGTGGCGGAGTAGAGACATGTCCCGCAAAAAAACGCTCCGGCAAATGAGCCAACTCCACCTGATTCCCTTCTGCGATGACGACTGCATAGTGAATGAAATTTTCCAGCTCGCGAATATTGCCTGGCCAATCGTAACGGAGTAGCTGTTCCGTCACTTCCCGTGAGAAGGACAGACGCTGCTTTTTTTTCTGCAAGAAATAATCGATCAGCACCAAAATATCATCGGGACGGTCACGCAAGGGCTGGATGTGCAGTGGCAGGACGTTCAGTCTGTAGTACAAATCCTCGCGAAACGTCCCTTTTTTGACCATTTCCATCAGGTTGCAATTCGTAGCGGCGATGACGCGGACGTTGACTGGAATGACGCGATAGCCGCCTACACGCATGACCTGCTTTTCCTGGAGAACACGAAGCAGTGACGCCTGGATGCTAAGCGGGGCATCCCCAATCTCGTCCAGAAAAATAGTCCCGTTGTGAGCTAGCTCGAACAGCCCCATTTTTCCGCCTTTTCGTGCTCCGGTAAAAGAACCTTCCTCGTACCCGAACAATTCGCTTTCTACCAGGCTCTCGGTCAGCCCTGCAAAATTGACGGGGACGAACGGACCGTCACGGCGCGTCGAGTGTTGATGGATGGCTTGGGCAAAAACCTCCTTCCCGGTTCCGTTTTCCCCTGTGATGAGAATCGTAAAGTCGCTTTCGGCCAGCTTGGTCGCGACTCGCTTGTTGGTCTGAATAGACGGGCTTTTGCCGATGATATTGTCAAACGAATACTTGGTCATCAGTCCGAGATTGGCACTCTTCGTCCGGATTTCCTGTTCGATCTGCTGCACCTTCGTCACGTCCTGAAAGGTAATGACAGCGCCAAGAAACTGGTCATCCAAGAACGTGGGGATCTTGGTCACCAAGAGATACAAATCGCGGAACTCCAATACTTGCTTCGTTACTTCCGTGTGTGACTCTACTACCTCCAGAATAAGAAATTCGGGAATGACCTCCGCTACATTTCGCCCGATGCAAGTGGTTTCAGCCATATGCAAAATTTTCTCGGCTTCTTTGTTCAGCACAGTGATATTCCCTGTGGCATCTGTGCCAATGATGCCTTCATGGACGGCATTTAAAATGGAGCTCAGCTTTTCATTCAGCTTCCGTTCATTGTGTACCGAGTTGGTCAGCTTCCGCCCGATATGGACGAAATCACTGATGAAGTCAGCCGTGTACAGATTTGCCTTATCCGGAGACAGATCAAGCAGACGCGAAATATCAAAGATCGTCGTCAAATCCAAAGGGCGGTGGCCCAACTCAATGACGTTTTCAAAATGAGCAGGAATCAGCTCTCTGAGCCCATGACAGACAGCGACATCTATTTGATCTTTTTCAGGAAGTGGAGTCTTGGTATCGGGTACGTACGGCACAAATGTCAGATGAGAGAATCCGAGATGAAACAAGAGCTCAATTGCGCCTTCTACCATTTCGATGGAGTTGGACACGAATAGACAGCGCGTTCCTGGCGGCAAGTCCATGAGTTGATCCAATTTGTTAATGTCAATCGTGCGCCTTGCTAGTAGCACAGGGATATCTGGCGGAGGAACTGGCTGATCGTGCAAGAGACTCGTGTCCGAAACGAGGATGAGATCAACTTCATCGTACACACTCGGGTGAAGCTGTTCTTGCATGTGGTTTCGAATGATGTCCAAGCGGTTACCGAAAAAAGACGTAAGCGTGTTTGCAAATAGCAGGCTGATCGTCTCTAGTCGGGTCATCAACAAGATGCATGGTTTCTGTTTGATCATGATGCGACTCCTTTATATCTGCCGAATAGCTTTTAGATTTGGGTGGAAATATTGGATTAAATATCAACAAAAAACAACCTATATTATAACCTAAAAATCCAGAATTGTTCAGAAATGCTTAACTTTTATAACAATATAGATTTGGCACAAATCTTGCTATACATCCGGTAGAGCAAAAAGAGATACTAGAGAAGACATCGAGGAGGATGATGTATCGGATGAATCCGTTCTTATACTTGGACGAGCATCGCGAGGAAATAGTGCGAACATACAAAGATTTGCATCAATTGGCGGAGCCGAGCTGGCACGAGGAAAAAACCGCGAGATATTTGCGAGAGCGCTTGGAGGCGGCGGGTATTGCCGTCACACGCTTCGAGGGGCACCACGGCTTTTATGCTGAGATTCCTGGAGAGAGTGCTGAAATCGTGGCTTTGCGTGCGGATATGGATGCGCTCGTGCAGGAAGTGGATGGCGTGGTGAGACCGAATCATTCATGCGGACACGATGCTCACTCGACACTGGCTCTCTACAGCGCCCTTGCTATTCAAGCAAGCGGAGTGGTGCCGCCGAAAACGATGCGCTTTCTTTTCCAGCCTGCTGAGGAGAAGATGGGTGGAGCCTTGCAGATGATGAAGGATGGCGCCCTGGAAGGCGTGACAAAGCTGATCGGCGTTCATCTGCGCCCGGAAATGGAAGTGCCGTATGGTAGCGCTGCTCCGGCGATTTTGCATGGATCGTCTAGCTCCATCAAAGGGACGATTACAGGTTTGCAAGCTCATGGGGCACGTCCAGCGCTCGGTAAAAATGTCATCGAAGCCGCTTCGTTTTTGGTTACTGCGTTGCAAAATATTCGCTTGCAAGACGGATGCTCTTTTTCCGTGAAGATGACCCAATTGCAAGCAGGGGGAGAAACAGTGAATGTCATCCCTGATCGAGCAACCTTTAGCCTCGATGTACGTGCCCAGTCCAATGAAGGCATGGCAGAATTACGGAGAAAGACCGAGCATGCCATGAGTCAGACAGGGGCTTTGATGGGCATGGATGTGGAGTGGGAATGGTCGGGAGTCACACCGGCTGCGGTCGCCAATGCGAGTATGATCCAAGTAGCCAAAAAGGTAATTGGGCAAGTGCTGGGTGAGGACAAAATTGCCGATATATGCGTGACACCAGGCGGAGAGGACTTCCATTTTTACGCGATTCACCGCCCTGAGCTGGCTACCACGATGATTGGTCTGGGATGTGGGCTCACACCTGTTCTGCATCATCCACAGATGACCTTTCAGACAGATGCCTTGATTTATGGGGCGAAAATCATGACAGCTGCGATTTATGAAGCAGCCCAACATTCTTAGAGAACCGCTACATACGCAGGGGGTTACCTTATGACAGAGAGCAAGCAACTAAAAAAGAAAAGCTTATTTCGGCTAGACGCCTACGTCCTTTTGTTTTGCATCTTACTTCTATGTGCTTTGGCTACCTATGTGGTCCCGACAGGAGAATTTGACCGTGTAAAAAACGGCAATGTGACGACGGTTGTCCCGGGCAGCTATCATGCGGTGGAGCCGAATCCTACGGGCTTTATCGAGTTTTTTACCGCGATCCAGACAGGAATGGTCAAAGGCGCACCGATCATCTTCCTCGTTTTGTTCACAGGCGGTGCTTTAGCTGTTTTGGATAAGACAGGTGCACTCAACGCAGCGATTCTGACCATGGTCCGAAAATTAGGAAATAGAGAGTGGCTGCTGGTTATTTTGATCACTTCCGTCTTTTCCGTATTGGGTACGTTGGGTGTCATCGTTAACTCTGTTATTGCTTTCGTTCCGCTTGGCATCATGATTGCGAGAGCGATGAAAATGGATGCGATCTTCGGTGTGGCTCTGATTTATTTGGGTGTGTATGCCGGATTCAATACGACAATTGCTTTTCCAGGAACGCTGGGCTTGTCCCAAGAAATTGCGGAGCTGCCACTGTTTTCAGGTATTGGCTACCGTACCATCATTTATGTTACGTTCGTGATCGTAACCATTCTGTACATCGGGCGTTACGCGCGGAAGGTTCGTCAAAACAAGAGTATCTTGGGGGAGGAGCTCTTTCCTTCTGATAATGGTTCAACCACGATGGAAGTAGACACGAAAAATGTTGATTTTACAACCCGTCACAAATTGATTTTGGCGTTTACGGGGATCGTTCTGATTGGATTTATCGTCTGCACGATCTTGTTCAAATGGGACGTAAACGAGATGTCCGGAATCTTTATTTTCATTGCGATCGGAGTAGGTTTGCTCAACAAGATGAGCGGCAACGATATCGCCAAAACATTCTTAAAGGGCTGTCAGGGACTGATTTATGGGGCTTTGATTGTCGGTATGGCACGTGCGGTCACGGTCATTTTGGAAGATGGGAAATTCCTCGATACTATCGTGTACGGGCTTGCTACCATTCTGGAGCCGCTCTCACCGATGGCAGGTGCGATTGGAATGTTCCTCGGAAGCGCCGGGCTGCACTTCTTGATCTCATCCGGTTCAGGTGAAGCTGTTATGCTGATGCCGTTGCTGGCTCCATTGGCCGACCTGATGGGCATTACGCGCCAGGTAGCCGTAGAGGCTCTGATGCTTGGAGAAGGTGTGGTCAACTGCATTAACCCGACCTCGGGTGTTCTGATGAGTATTTTGGCGATGAGTGGTATTTCCTACGGCAAGTGGCTGAAGTTCATGCTTCCGCTCACAGCGGTATGGACAGTTCTCTCCATCGTGTTTATCGTAATCGGGGTCTTGATTAACTGGGGCCCGTATTAATCCGGCATTTGATGACAAGGAAGGCTTCGCCAACATGACTTGGCGGAGCTTTTTTTTCATGAAAATTCTTCAGACGCATAAACTTTGCAACGACACATCATTTTCGCAGGTAGAAAGTGGGGAAGCTCACCTGGGAGGATAATTACGCTTCGGGTGGAAATTCTGGACTTGGCTCCTATGGCGTGCTGGCTCTTTTTAAAGCAGAAGTGATCAATGAATACATCAAGGAGCAGCAAGTGAAAAGCGTCATTGAATTTGGCTGTGGGGACGGCTCTGCCAGCTTTTTGATTCTAGAAAAAAATCCCCCAACGGCTACATAGCT
The DNA here is from genome assembly GCF_013284345.1 of Brevibacillus sp. MS2.2. Lineage (NCBI taxonomy): Bacteria > Bacillati > Bacillota > Bacilli > Caryophanales > Paenibacillaceae > Brevibacillus > Brevibacillus sp. MS2.2. The sequence continues at coordinate 84,442 of NZ_JABSUZ010000002.1, read as the reverse complement.
TTGGGGGATTTCCTTTCCTCTATTGACCAATGATGATGCGTTCTTTCGGATAATGGTAGCGTACGATTCGGTCATTGCGCTTCAAGAAGAGGAGCAAATTGATAATCCCGATACGTCCGATCATCATCGTAATAATCAGGATGAGCTTGCCGCCTATGCCCATCTGACCCGTAATCCCGGTGGACAATCCGGTCGTACCGAAAGCAGAGCAGACCTCGAACAAGACGTACTGGAAAGGTAAATCCTCCAGCCAGACGAGCAGCATGACCGCTGTGAACACCAGGATGATCGCGATGAAAAAGACGATGAAGGAACGCTGAATGTCCTCATCAACCAGCTCTCTTCCGAACACCTTTACTTCCTTGTAGCCACGCATATTGGCAAAAACAGAGGCAACCAGGACGAAGAACGTCGTCGTTCGTATCCCCCCACCCACGCTGCTCGGGGAGGCGCCGATGAACATCATCCCGGAGAGCATGATGAGTGTTGTAGTCGACAAGAGGCTGATATCCATCGTAGCCAAGCCGCCGCTTCGCGAAGAGACGGAGTGGAACAACGAGTAGAATAACATTTCATGCCAGGTCTTATCGGCCAAAAACTGATTTCGTTCAAAAACGAAGATGAGCAGGGCGCCAATAGCGATCAAGGAAAAGAACGTCAGTGTCGTAATCTTGGTGAAGAGCGAAAAGGTGAAACGCACTTTTGCACGGCGATAGGAAAAGTACGTTCTCAGCTCTACGAGTACGGGAAATCCGATCGCTCCACAAATAATCAAGATCATCACGATAGTCTGAAACACGTAATCGTGGGTAAAGTCGAGCATGGAATTTCCGTGCAGGTCAAACCCGGCATTCGTAAAAGCACTGACAGATGCAAAGTAGCCGTGGTAGAACGCGGTGTACCAATCGTCGTAGTAGCCGGCGTAAATAAAATGACTGCCTAACAGGATGGTTCCCACCAGCTCGATCAAGAGCGCAATCACGAGAATATTGCGCATCAGGTCGACCAGACCGGACAATGTGGAGCGGTTGTGGTCCGTCGCGATCCAGATGCGCTGCTCCAGACCGATTTTTTGACCCATGAGGATCCAGATGAACGTGCCGAGTGTCATGATTCCGACCCCGCCAACCTGGAAGAGCAACGTAAGAAAGAGAATCCCCCACTGGTTGAAAACCTCATGAATCGTAATGACAGTAAGCCCGGTAACGCTGATGGCACTTGCCGCGGTAAATAAAGAGTCAATAAATGAAAGAGAGACTCCCGGCAAGTGAAAAAACGGCAATGACAGAAGAAACGCTGAGATCAGGATGAGCCCAACGTAGGCGAACACGATGATTTGAACAGATGTCAATCGACGCTTTTGATTGGATGATAACAAAATAAATGGCCTCCTGAATAAGCTTCATGAGGATAATCATACCAAATAAATGAAGGGAAGCAAAAGCGCGGAAAAGATCAGTTGACAATGTATCCGCAAGAGTGGTAAAGTTCAGAATGTATTTATTGGAAATTCAAAATATTAATGGAAAGGTGGGCTAGTCATGAAAAGAATTGTACGCATGGGTCATTCATACAAGGGCATACATGACGTAACCCCACCATTGATACGAGCGTAGTATCGTTTTTTTGATCTCGTTAACATGGCGTAGGTTACCTATTTCGTAACTTGCGCCTTTTCTATTTTTGTTGAGGAAAAGGCATGTTGCTCACGGGCGATATGTCTTTTTTTGGCCTCTTTAAAAGGTCACCCATCCAGCTAAAGAGAGGGGAGAAACACGGATGTTCTCAGTTTTGGCAAAGCTTGATTGGTTTTTCAAGGAGCATTGGAAACGTTATACGGTCGCTATTCTGCTATTGATTCTGGGCGGCCTACTGGAGATTATCCCTCCAAAAATCATCGGGGTGGCTATTGATGAGATTCACCTGGGCACGCTGACTGGCGAGCGGCTGGTATCCATTTTGCTGTTTTTCGGTGTATTGTCTGTCGCGATTTATTGGGTCAATTTTATCTGGATTCGCAAGCTGTTTGGGGGAGCGTTTCTGGCGGAGCGGACGTTACGGTCGAAGCTCATGACGCATTTTTTGCGGATGACGCCAACGTTTTATCAGCGTAATCGGACGGGAGATTTGATGGCGCGAGCGACAAATGACCTCAAGGCTGTCTCGATGACGACAGGCTTCGGAATTTTGACGATGGTGGATTCGCTATCCTTTACAGGGGCGATTGTGCTGACAATGGGCTTCTTGATCAGTTGGAAGCTGACCTTAGCGGCAATCCTTCCATTACCGTTCATGGCTTATATCATCAAGCAATATGGGAAGAAAATTCACGAGCGTTTTTCTACCGCACAAACATCGTTCGGTGAGCTGAACGACCGCGTGCTGGAATCCGTCTCTGGGGTTCGCGTTATTCGAGCCTACGTACAGGAAATGGCGGATCAGGAGCGCTTTCGCCAAAAAACACATGAAGTGTACCAAAAAAATATCGATGTGGCGAGAATCGATTCGTTAATTGAGCCAACCGTCAAAATATTGGTTGGAATCAGTTATATGATCGGCTTGATCTACGGTGGATACCTCGTGTTCCAAAGAGAACTGACCTTGGGAGAGCTGGTCTCGTTCAACGTCTATCTCGGGATGCTCATTTGGCCGATGTTTGCGATTGGTGAATTGATCAATGTGATGCAAAGAGGAAGTGCCTCGCTGGATCGGGTCAATGAAACCTTGGCGTACGAAGCCGATGTGACAGATCACGACAGTCCGGTACATGTGGCGGTACCAGAAGTCATTCGGTTCGATTCCGTGACATTCCGCTATCCATCAGCGCAGATTGACCAGCTAGTAGATGTCTCCTTTACTCTTGGGCGGGGGCAGACGCTAGGAATCGTCGGGCGTACGGGAAGCGGGAAATCCACGCTGGTGCGACAACTGCTTCGTGAATATCCAGTTGGACGGGGAGCCATCAGTGTTTCGGGAGAGGCGCTAGAACAGATTAGTCTGGATAACATCAAGAGCTGGATCGGCTATGTACCCCAAGAGCAGATTCTGTTCTCGAAGACAGTCCGTGAAAACATCCTGTTCGGGAACAACGAGGCAACAGAAGAAGAATTACAGGAAGTGTTGAAGCAGGCCGCATTTGCTCGGGATGTGCAGCTATTGCCCGAAGGCTTGCAAACGCTCGTTGGTGAAAAAGGCGTAGCCCTTTCAGGTGGGCAAAAACAGCGGGTCTCAATTGCTCGGGCTCTTTTGGTCAATCCGGAAATATTGATTCTCGATGATGCCATGTCAGCGGTGGATGGCAAAACCGAAGCAGAGATGATCGCGAATATTCGTCGGGAGCGGGCAGGCAAAACAACACTGATCACTACACATCGTTTAACGGCCGTCCAGCATGCAGATTGGATTCTCGTCATAGACGAAGGACGAATCGTCGAGGAAGGTACACATGCACAGCTATTGGAGCTGGGCGGTTGGTATAAAGAACAATTCGAGAAACAGCAGATTGAAGCGACGCTGACAGAAAGCGGGTGAATGAATGACGACAGGGAAACGGCTAGTCCACTATGCAGCGATTTTTAAAAAGACGATCCTCTTGGCGGTATTGATGTTGTCCATCTCGGTTGGGGCAGAACTGACAGGACCGTTTTTGGCGAAAAAAATGATCGATACGCACATCATGGGCATTGAATTCCCTTGGTATGAGACGGCACAGGGTGAGGATTCCGTGCTGTACAAAGGGAAGTATTACACCAGACAGGATCACTTGGCAGCAGGTGAGAGCACAGGTGGGGAATTTCGTGTTCTACAGGTGGGGCGCGACTATTATTTCTTGAATCAGGCGATATCGTATGATGGGCAGCGCTCTGTTGAGAATGGGAAGCTCGTCATTGTCAAAGGTACGGATCGAGCAGAGTATTCAGCGACGCTCCTAAGCAATCAGGAGATTTTCGAATTTTTCCGGCCAGAGACAAACGGCTTGCTCATGCTGGCTGCCCTTTATTTCGGATTATTGGTAGTTGCCTCGCTTTTCCATTATGGACAAAAGTTCTTATGGCAAAAATCGGCGAATCAGGTCATCGAGAGACTGCGTATTGATGTGTTCGCGCATATTCAACGATTACCTATTCAATATTTCGATCATCTCCCTGCCGGGAAGGTGGTTGCTCGTGTCACAAACGATACGGAGGCAATCCGTGAGCTGTTTACGAATGTTCTCGGCAACTTTATTACGAGCGGGATTTATTTAATCGGGATTTTCTCGGCGCTGTTTTTGCTTGATGTACGACTCGCGCTCGTTTGTCTGGTCATTTTGCCAATCATGGTCGTGTGGATTTACTTGTACCGCAAGTACGCTTCTGCATTCAACCATGTCATTCGGGCACGCATCAGCGACATCAACGGGATGATTAACGAGTCGATCCAAGGGATGCCGATTATTCAGGCGTTTCGCCGGGAAAAGGAAACGATGCGGGAATTCGGCGAACTGAACGAAGAGCTGTTCACCTACCAAAATAAAATGCTGCGGCTCAATGCGACCGCTTCGTTTAACCTGGTTCAGTTCATCCGCAATATCGCGTTTGTTTTGTTCATCTGGTATTTCGGCGGGGCATCCCTCGGGATAGGTACACTGCTCTCGCTGGGTGTCCTCTACGCATTTGTCGATTATCTCAATCGCTTGTTCCAGCCGATGACACAGATCGTCAACCAGTTGGCGAACCTGGAGCAATCTCTTGTCGCGGCGTCGCGAGTGTTTGAACTGCTGGATGAAGAGGGCATTAACGTTGATTCTGCAAAAGTACCTTGTTATCAAGGGAATGTTCGCTTTGACGATGTTTCTTTTGCCTACAAAGACGATCAATACGTGCTGAAAAACATCTCATTCGAAGCATGGCCAGGTGAGACAGTGGCACTGGTTGGTCACACGGGCTCGGGAAAAAGCTCGATTATCAATCTGTTACTCCGCTTCTATGATGTAAACAGTGGAGCGATTATGATTGACGGGCGCAATGTGCAGTCGTTTTCCAAGCAGCAGCTTCGCCAGCACATGGCCATTGTTTTACAGGACCCGTTTTTATTTACAGGAACGATTCGTTCCAATGTGAGTCTCGATGATCCGTCGATTTCGCCGGAAAAAGTGGAGAAAGCCTTGTGCGATGTAGGGGCAGACCAACTGTTCCGCAGCCTCCCGCAAGGATTCGATGAACCTGTTATCGAGAAGGGCAGCACGCTTTCCCTCGGACAGCGTCAGTTGATTTCGTTTGCGCGTGCTCTCGCATTTGACCCGGCTATCCTCATTCTGGATGAAGCGACTGCCAGCATCGACACGGAAACAGAGGGCATTATTCAAAATGCGCTTGAGGTGTTGAAAAAAGGAAGAACGACCTTCATCATTGCTCATCGCCTGTCTACGATCAAAAATGCGGATCAAATTCTCGTACTGGATCGAGGCACAATTGTAGAGCGAGGAAAGCATGAAGACTTGATGGAGAAGCAAGGCAGGTACTATCAGATGTATCAAATGCAGCAAGGGAACAAAGAAGTGCGAGTGCAAGAGGCCGTACACAAGCAAGGAAGTGCCCCGGCGCTGACCTAGTTTTTTCTACTCTTTTTGCCTCTTGAACGGTAAGATAGAGCATAGAAGTATGGACTTTTCAGGAGGGATTATCATGCCACATCTTATCGTTCGAGGCATTCAAGCTGAACAAATGGCTACGATTAGCGAACCGCTTGCAGTGGAGCTTGCTGCACTCTGCCAATGCGGCACAGACAATTTTACGATCGAATGCTTGCATACCACAGGCGTTTTTGGCGGGAAGATCGTGGAGTCGTTTCCTTTTATCGAAGTAGCATGGTTCGAGCGGGGGCAAGAAGTTCGTGACCAGTTCGCCCAGATTGTAACGAAGCATGTCTTATCTCTTGGTATCCCAGAAGTGGAAATGGCATTTGTCGCTTATCAAAAAGAAAGCTATTATGCCAACGGAGAGCATTTCTAAAGAGAAGCCGACAGGTGCTGTCGATTTCCCGGGAAAGAATCAAGACATTCGACAGGCGTACAGACAAATAAATGAATACAAGCATGGAATGAGGGTGTTCCTTTCGTAAGTACGAGGTTTTTCGTGCGAGACGGGTGGAACACTCTTTTTATTTCGAGCGAATTTTGCTCCTATAGCCAAAAATTTCTAAAATAGGTGTCACAAATGAAAGTTTTTAATTGTTATTCATAGTGAGGGGAGGGCAAACAGTGGAAAAAACAGAGATAGAGCGCCTGCTGATCGAAATAAAAGCTGGTTCTCTTGAGCAATACGAAATCATTATCGATTACTATCAACAACCAATCTTTACATACTGCTATCACATGCTCGGTCACCGTCAAGATGCAGAAGACGCTGTCCAGGAAGTCCTGTTTCGTGCCTACGAGCATCTTGACCAGTATACGTACTCGCTGTCATTTTCTGCATGGCTGTACCGGATTGCTTACAACCATTGTGCGAATGTACTAAAGCGCAGGAAATTAAGTCGCGTGTTGCCCTTTTTGTACAACCGTGATCAGGATGGACGCAATTATGTCGAGGAGAGCATCGACAGCAATTATTTCGGGGAGCCAATCGAGCGTATTTGGAAACGGCTGTCCGCTGAAGAACGAACACTCATTTTCCTGCGTGTGCTAGAGGAAAGAGAGTACGAGGAAATATCAGAGCTGATGGACAAAAAGCCTGCGGCTCTACGCAAGCAATTCGAACGCGTTTTGAAAAAGTGTAAACGTTATTTGCCAACGATAGGAGGGGTGGCCGCTAATGGACAAAATTCCGTTTAAGCACATGAGAGACATGCTGGTAGCGAAGCCAGTCCCGAAAGTCGATGTCAAACATAAAGTCATGGCAGCAATTCGTGCCAAGGAAAATAAGGAGGAGAAAGTTGTGAAAAAGAAAATAGGTTTGCTGGTCACTGTAGGTATGCTTGTTGGAGCGTCTTCCGTATGGGCAGGAGTAGAAATGATCCAGTTGAAAAATGAGAAGGGTGAAGTGGTTTACGAGGTAACACAGCATTCTGATCAAGAACAACAGCGATTGATTCAGCAAATGCCCCCAGAGGAACAGGCGAAAATGGAGGCGAGGAGGAAAATGTATGAGCATCGGGATGAGGTCAATAATGAGATTATTAATGGCTTGAAGCCTGGAACCTCAGTCGCTATATACTGGAAGCCAACAAAAGATGAGGAAGAAATCCAAAAGAACATAACCTGGTCAATATATAAACAACCGTATATCACAATGGTATCTATGCCGATGACTTATAAAACATGGAAGGAAATGGAGCCGGTTGTAGGGAAGATGTTCACGCTTCCAACCGAGCTTGCTGGAGGCTTCCGTTTCGATGAAGGTGACGTACACTATGAGGAAAACTACGAGTACATGGTGGACCTCGAAGCACTGAAGGCAAAAGCCATCAAAGAAAACAAAGATTACTCCTTTACAGAAATTCCGTCAAGCAACAAGTACGATTTTACCAGTGTCGCCTATAAGTCTGAGAAAGGCAGGGTAAGGGTAGAGGTAAGAATAGCTGACGGAGGCAAAGTGGGAACAGATGCAGAGGCAATCGAAAAAATCATGATTGGCAACAATGAAGCGGTTCTCACGACGCACACTTCTGAAAAAAGCAATGATTTCCATTGGATTACCTGGGTGAAAAATGGGACCAAACTGGAATACTCTGTGCGTGCTGGTGAGGAAGTTGTATCTAAAGACGAGCTGATCAATATAGCCAAGCAGATCAATGAGATTAAATAATCGAAGATAAAATACAGGAGTACCATAAAGCGCTAGGCTTTCTTATGGTACTCCTTTTTTGTCATGAATGGCTTACATCACGCAGCTTGTTTGCCTTTTTACCCATCAACTGCTTCAAGCCGTCCCTATTAATCAGGATAATCCCGGCAATAATCGTGATTCCCCCTACGAACGACAGGAGATATAGCGGCTCATTGTACAGGATGACGCCCAAGCTCAGGGCAATCAACGGAGAGATATAGAGCCACGTGGAAGGAAACACAGGGTTGGTCTTGGCCACGAGCCAATAGAAAATGGTGTGCCCCATCATGGAACCAACGACGATCAAGTACAGGAGCGAGAGGATCGCATTAGCCGAGAGCATCGATTCGATATGCACTTGCTCTGTGAACAGAGATAATACAAGCAGCATGGCTCCTCCATACATCATCTGAGCTGCATTCAAAGCGATGGGGGATGTATCTTGAAACCGCTGGATGACGCTACGGGAGTAAACAGCACCAGCAGAATAAAAGATTTGTCCGAATAAGACCGCCATGCATCCAGCGAGCCACAGGAGACTGAATGAGATGGTCACACCGGGTAAAATCAGCAAGACGACACCGGTAAAGGCAACCAAGCAACCCGCCCACGAAATACCGGGGAGCTTTTGCCGAGTAATACCTGTTTGAAGCAGCATCACCATGAGAGGGGCTGTTGCAGATAATATCGCTGCAATTCCTGAACTGACATGCTGCTCCGCCCAATACAAGGGGGCAAATGTCCCAAACGTTAAACCGATACTAGTAAGAAACATTTCTTTATGAAGTAGAAGGGATAGGCGCGCCTGTTTTTTCCAGAGCATAAATGAAAACAAAATGACACCTGCCAGAAAGAACCGAAGTCCTCCTGAGAAAAACGGCGGCGCTCCGGCATCAATCCCGACTTTGATTGCCAGAAAAGTCGTTCCGAATATCAAGCACATGACCATATAGTTGAGTAGTACCATTATGATTCCTCCCTTTTCCTCATCATAACGGAAAGGGAATAGAACAGATGAAATCGAATAGAACAGATGCGAAGATCAATCCATTATCATGGGGGAAAGGGGGGGAGCTTGCATGAAAAGGGAGGCTCTTTCAAACAGCCATTCTGATAAGCTGTTCGAGCAAGTGTATGAATATCTTCTGGACCGAATCAGACGCGAAGAGTGGAGGGCACATGAAAAGCTCCCATCTGTTCGAACGCTGGCGTTGGAATTACATGTGCATCGCCTGACGGTTTTTAAAGCATTTCAATTATTAAAGCAAAACCGCCACGTGTATGTGAAGGATAAGTCGGGGTATTATGTACAACCGAGCAGCCTGCTACCCGTGGAGTCGATGGATGATCCAATCGTTTCTGCCTATGTGCACAAGAGCCACCTTTCGGAAATTCATCAGGTGCAGGCGACCTATCAATTTTCCAAAGCATTAATCGAGCCGAATTTATTGCCAAATCATTACTTTTCGGAGTACGTGAAGAAAGTGTTTGATCTGTATCCAAAGGTGCTGGGGACCTACTCAACTACACAGGGAGATCAGGAGCTGCGGGAAGCACTGTGCAGCTATTATGTCAGCCGTTATCATTTTCACCTGTCACCCGATGAGCTGATGATTACATCCGGTTCGCAGGAAGCGATTGATTTGGTTGCCAGAGTCCTTGTAAAGCCGCGTGATGTCGTGTTGCTGGAGAGACCCACTTACAGTCCTGCCATTGATGTCTTCAGAAGACAGGGCGCCAATATGATTCCCATCGAGATTACGCCGCATGGATATGATTTGGAGCAGGTTGAACTGTTGATGCAAAAAGAAAAACCGCGTTTGTTTTATCTCAATCCGACCTTTCACAATCCGACGGGCTATACGGTTCCCGCTGAACAGCGGAAGAGACTGGTGGAGCTCGCTGCGAAGTATCAGTGCCTGATCGTAGAGGATGATCCGTGCCGCGATATTTACTTTGGTGATGAGCCCCCACTGCCGTTTTTTTCTTATGACACGGCGGGCTATGTCATCTATCTGCGCAGCTTTAGCAAGTACATCGCTCCGGGGTTGAGTATTGCGACTGTGGCATGCCGTCCATCTATTATGAAGTATTTGATTCAAGCGAAATCACTGTCCGACAGTGGAGCGCCCCTGTTGAATCAAAAGATTTTTTTGCATTATTTCTTCTCCGAAAGAATGCAGCAGCATTTGGCGAAGCTGCGGATTGCATTGGCCATTCGCCGGGATATCATAGAGGAAGAGCTAACAGTGACCGACTGGGAGTGGTCCAGCCCACCAGGAGGCTTTAATTTATGGGTGAAGCTGCCTGATTCCATCCCCATGGAAAGTCTTCTGGCCAAATGCATAGAGCAATCGATTACGTTTGTGCCCGGCGCGATCTGTGACCCACAGCGAGAATTAAGTTCTTGGATACGCATCAGTTATTCTTATTTGAATGAACAACAACTGCGGGATGGGTTGCAAAGGCTCATCCGTACGGTTCGCCTGTTGGATATAAAGGGATGAAGAAAAGGCTGCCGACATGATGGTCGACAGCCTTTCTTTTTGGTTATTTTATGATTTGCTTACTTGATCGAGGTGATTTACCAGCTCTTCTGTTTTGGACAAGAAAGGCGCATGATCGGCTTCCAGTGTAATGACTTTGCTGCAAGGTGTTTCTGTATTCATTCTGCGTTGAAAATCGATTGGAATTGCGTTGTCTAATGTGGTTTCGATATAGATGCGATCAACGCTTCCAAATTTCTCTTCCGTAATTTGTACTGGTTGTGTAAACGGAGCCAGCGCTTGTGGACGGCAACGCTTCATCGAAGACAGTCGCAATGCATCGTCCTCTACCACATTGAAAAATGTTTGCTCCACAGTCTCTGGTTTAGGGACGAGCGTCATGTCTTCCTCATTTAACGTAAATTGCGGTCCCTTTTCTCCTTCTGACTTCCCTACGAGACTTTCCCCGTTTTTCGGCAAAAAAGCACAAAGATAAACGAGTTTCTCGATCTTATCGTGTACATGCTCGGCTGTTTGTGTAATGACGAGTCCTCCCATGCTGTGTCCGACAAGAATTACTTTTTCATTTTGCTGCTTAATCAGGTTGGCTACTTTCTCTACATATAAATCCAAGGTTACTTCTTGTGGAGGGGTCATATCTTGTCCACTTCCCGGCAAGTCCATTGTTACAACCTTGTGTCCCAATGATTCCAGCTCAGGCTTTACCAGTTCCCATACCCATTCTCCCTGCCATGCTCCATGAACCAAAACATAAGTACTCATCCACATACAGCCCCTTTGTTTGAAAGATATTTGTTCATTAGTGTAAGCCGATCCAATTTCTGCTACGCATCTTATTTCTTGTTTTCGTCCCCTCTTGAGTGCAATAATAATAAAAATCTGTATCGGTAATCTGTGACTTTGTCACCAAGTTATTTTTTTCACAAGGAGGTTCTTCGTCCATATGCAAAAGGAGCAGATTGCGGAAGTCCTTGCACGTTTTCCAAGTCTGGCGGCACTTACTCCAGAAGAGTGGCAAGAGGAGGGAATCTCCATCACTACGGTTCCAGCCAACTTTACCATTGATGAAGGCGAGTTTTTGGAGAATGCGCCATTAATCTTGGATGGGCTGGTTCGCATTTTCAAACTGAGCAGCGATGGGAGAGAGGTTACATTGTACAGGCTATCGGCTGGCGAGTGCTGCCCACTCATCGCGTCTAGCATATTGGGAGAAACAGTGTATGAGGCTTCGGCTTGCGTGGAGAAGCCGAGTATGGTCTTGAACGTCCCGACGAAGATTTATAAGAAATGGATCGAGAACCATCAAGGCTTTCGCCAGTATATTTTTCAATCATTTGCGCGTCGATTGATTATCATGTCGAACTTGATTGACGACATTAACTTTAAATCCATTCGGGTTCGGATTTCCGAATATTTGATTGAGCATACAGGTGTGGAGAATGATTCGCTTGCCATTACACATGATCAGTTGGCAATTGAGCTGGGGACTGCTCGTGAAGTGATTAGCCGGACACTAAAGAAAATGGAAAAAGAAGGGCTGCTCCGTGTAACGCGGGGACAAATTACTAATATTCAACGTTCAAAACTACCTGCGGTTGAATAATCCGTATTTGAAAATACAAAAATTTTAGGAAGGGCTATGTACTGTGTTATACTGAGTCTACCATTTACTGTTCTGTAGCATTCCCTACTCCATTTACGTGAGTAGGGTTTTTTATTTGTGTTTCAGACTCAGACAACACAAAAACAGACCCCCATGCAGGAGTCTGTTTTTGTGTATGGCTAAATTAAACTTTTTGAACGTTAGTAGCTTGTGGTCCGCGTTGGCCTTGTTCTACGTCAAAAGTAACTTTTTGACCTTCGTCAAGGGATTTGAAACCTTCGCCTTGGATAGCAGAGAAGTGAACGAATACGTCTTCTTTACCTTCGCGCTCAATAAAACCAAAACCTTTTTCTGCGTTAAACCATTTTACTGTACCTTGTTCCATTGTTATTGCCTCCTAGTGTGTAGCACACATATATTACTATCCTTGCTCTCAGGATCATCTAGACGAAAATTTGCTATCTACGCTATCCGTTGCTTCGAACAAAAATAATTCTTTACTAGCATAACAGGATATTGAAAGGATAGCAAATTATTCGCGCATATTGACTAAAAAAATTCAGATGAGCTGTTACGAAAGCATGGCACCAATCTCTTTCAACGTGAGCTGTGCCGAGACAATTTTGTTCGGATAGCTTGCTTGTGCCGATTCCCCTAAATGATACTCTTGCAGTGCATCCGTATCCTTCAGCATGTTTCCTGTCAAAATGCACACGGCTGTTTCGTCCTTGTCGATCACTTGTCCTGCGATGAGCTTGCGCAATCCAGCGACCGTAGCAGCAGAGGCAGGCTCGCAACCGATCCCGCTTTTATCCACCCATGCTTTGGCGTCGAGAATCTCTTGATCAGTCACGGAGCAGGTAACGCCATTCGTTTCTTCTAATGTACGAAGCGCTTTTTTCCAGCTAGGCGGATTGCCGATGTTGAGCGCAGAGGCACGTGTATATGGATTGGGTTCAGGTGTCAGTTCGGTGTACCCGCCTGCGACCATGCGATGGAATGGGCTAGCACCTTCCGCCTGTACGAGCGCCACCCTTGGAACCTTTTCGATAAAGCCGAGATTTTTCAAATCCTGCAAGCCTTTTCCGAGAGCCGTCACATTGCTTAGTGCTCCTCCAGGGATGACCACCCAATCGGGGAGGTTCCAATTGAGGTACTGGGCGATTTCGTACACAATACTCTTCTGCCCTTCAATGCGGAATGGATTGATCGAATTGCAGATATAGAGGCCGAGCTCTTTGCTGTATTGCTCGTAAAAGCGGATGCCATCATCGTAAGTGCCATCAAAGCTGATGACCTTTGCTCCGTAGGCGAGTGTTTGCATGACTTTATTCAAGGAAATGTTTTTGTTCGGGACAAACACGTACGATTCGCCATGAGCGAGTGCAGCATACATGGCGAGAGAGGATGAGGTATTGCCAGTCGATGTGCAGGTGAAGCGTTGATAGCCTAATGAACGACCGTGTGATACGGCGACAGTCATCCCGTTGTCTTTGAATGAACCACTCGGATTCTCGCTTTGTGCTTTTAGCCATACCTTGCTGTTGCTTCCTACATACGATTGGATGAGTGCAGATGCGTACAGTCCTGTATTTCCTTCGTACTTGGTCGTGATGTACTCTTCAGGAAGCTCGGGGAAAATCAGCTCTTTGTAGCGCCATACTCCGCTCGCATAAGGTGTCATACGCTCTGACAGCCGCTCGTGAAAGACGCGCTTTAGCTGTTCGGTATCGATGGTCGACGTATCGTGAATAATGTCAAACAAGCCACCGCACGTGCATTGATAGTCAAATAAATGGGCAGGCACTTCCTTGCTGCAATCGACACAAACCAGTTTCATCCTCGCAAGATTCGCCCCTAAAAGTGTGCGGGGAGAATCTCTCCACCTCTTTTCTCTCGTATGGTTTTTTATATGGTAAACGGAGAAGGAGGAGCGTGTAAATAATCGTTTTCAGTAAAAATAAAATATTCGCATACAAATGCAAAAGACGGGAAGGAGCTGCTATACAGACTCCAACCCGTCCCTATTTCACAAGCTTTTATTTAGATCAGTCAATTCCTTGGCCGTCAGATTGCGCCATTGCCCCAATTTCAAATTCCCCAGAGCAATGTTCATGATGCGTATCCGTTCGAGCTTTCGCACCTGATAACCAAAAGCCTGGCACATCCGTCTGATTTGTCGATTCAGCCCTTGCGTCAGCACGATATTGAAGACACGGTCGCTGACTTTGGTTACTTTGCAAGGCTTTGTAGTTGTTCCGAGAATGCGTACGCCGTTTGCCATTCCGTGCAAGAAGTTCGCCGTGATGGGCTTGTCTACGGTGACGATGTACTCTTTGTCATGATTGTTCTCCGCCCGCAAAATTTTGTTTACGATATCCCCGTCATTGGTTAACAGGATGAGTCCTTGCGAATCCTTATCCAGTCGCCCGATAGGAAAAATCCGCTCCGGGTGATTGACGAAATCGATGATGTTGCCTTTGACGTGCAGTTCAGTGGTACACGTAATTCCGACAGGCTTGTTCAGGGCGATGTAGACATCTTTCTTTTTGACACCGAGCGGCTGCCCATCGATGCGCACATCATCTCCTGACGCAACCGTACTTCCCAGTTCCGCGAGTTGGCCATTGATCGTCACGCGCTTGGCCTCGATTAATTTATCGGCTTCTCTTCGCGAGCAAATGCCGGTTTCACTGATGAACTTATTAATTCGCATGAGACGTTCCTTTCACTATTGCTGCTTCTTTTCCAGTTTTTCAAGTAGTTTATTCCGCCAAGGCAGGGCCAATTCCTCCACCTCAAGCATACGCTGTATCGTCTCTTGGGATGGTGATTTGTCGTGGAAGTATAAGTGGTGAATCGACGCTACCGTTACTTGTTTTGGATGTGCAGTGATGAGGGAAATTTGGGAGTCCGCCTTGATCGTCCCTTCCTGCAAGACACGGAAGAAATAGCCCGTATAGCCCATTTCCACCACCGCTTTGAGCAGTTGGTTATTGTTGTTGCGCTTGTTGATCGTCGCGCAAGGAAATCGGCCTTGGGTCACTTGCAGGATGGTATCTCCGAGTTGATACACATCCCCAATGCAGACCTGCTCTTCGGTCATGCCAGCGAGTGTGAGATTTTCTCCGAATGCCGCATTGGTCAGAGGTTGGCCGAGCAACTTCTCCCAATGGGCATAATGTTCAAAAGGATACGCACAGACGACGCGGTCTGGGCCACCGTGGTACGCTGGATTCGCGATATCGTCGTCATCAATTTTTTCGGAACGGACAACGAGCTCGTCCGCTTCCTCCTTCCAAATGCCGGAGAGATATTCCTTGCCGTTGTACATATTACTTTTAGGCAAACCTTTACTAATTGTAACGATTTTTCTGTTCAACTTATGCTCACTCCCAGCCTGCACGATTGCTTCTCTTTTTATCCCCATACTATACCACATTCCCTAATATCCTCCACAGCGGATGGGCACCAGCGGACGCTTCTGGTATGATGAAAGAAAGGAATACACAGGAGGCCTCAGTGACATGCAATCATTTGGTGTGGCACTACACACAGATAAATATCAAATTAATATGATGTACGCCCATTGGGTGAACGGAACACACAATCAGAAGGTCGTTTTCGAAGCATTTTTCCGCAAGCTGCCTTTTGGAAACGGATACGCTGTATCTGCCGGATTGGAACGAATTGTTTCCTATATAAAAAATTTACGCTTTGAAGAAAGCGATCTCAAGTATTTGAGTGAGCAGGAGGAGAACTACGATCCGAAGTTTTTGGAAGAGCTGCGCCAGCTTCGTTTTAAGGGCTCGCTCTACTCCGTGAAGGAAGGAACCGTGGTTTTCCCGAACGAGCCGCTGATTCGTGTAGAGGGGCGTGTCATGGAGGCACAGTTGGTTGAGACGGCCCTGTTGAACTACATGAATTACCAGACGCTGATTGCGACCAAAGCTTCGCGGATTAAAAATGTTGCGGGCAATGATGTTCTCATGGAGTTCGGAACAAGAAGGGCGCAGGAGGCAGATGCTGCGCTGTGGGGGACACGGGCAGCGTATTTGGCTGGCTTCGACGCGACCTCGAACATGCTGGCAGGGAAAATGTTTGGCATCCCGACAAAAGGGACGCACGCTCACTCATGGGTACAGAGCTTTGAGAGCGAAGAGGAAGCATTTGAGCGCTTCGCAGCGGCTCTACCAGGACAGGTAACCTTGCTGGTCGACACTTACGATACGCTCAAAAGCGGCGTGCCTAATGCAATTAAGGTCGGAAAACGCCTGGAGAAACAAGGGAAAAAGCTGACGGCGGTGCGCTTGGACAGTGGCGACCTGACGTATTTGTCCTGCAAGACACGCGAAATGCTTGATAAGGCAGGTATGACCGATGTGCAAATTGTCGCTTCCAACGATCTCGATGAGCACACGATTATGAACCTGAAAGTACAGGGAGCACGCGTAAATAGCTGGGGAGTAGGAACGCAGCTCATCACGGCAGCGGATCAGCCGACACTCGGAGGCGTATACAAGCTGGTAGCGCGTGAAGGCGCGGACGGAGAATATCAGCCGACCATCAAAATCTCCGGGAATCCTGAAAAAGTCACAACGCCGGGCATCAAAGATATGTACCGATTGATTGATCCGGAAACAGGCAAAGCGATTGCTGACTACATGTGCTTCCCGCATGAAACAACAGTCGATGAGGGAGCCCCTCTCCATTTGTTCCATCCGAGCCATACGTATTTGAGCAAGCATTTGGAGAACTACCAGGCTGAGTCTCTGCTCATACCGGTATTTGTGGATGGGGAACTGGTCTATGAACTGCCGACCCTCCAAGAGATTCGCAACTACCATTGCGAGCAGCTCAAGCTGTTTTGGCCTGAATACTTGCGCATGCTGAATCCGGAGCATTACCGTCTGCACATCAGCGAAGAGATGTGGGAGACGAAAACAAAGCTGATGAAGGCATATTTGAAAAAATAAGTGAAAACGTCTGATGTGTCGCGAGGATGCATCGGGCGTTTTTTATTTGGGTACCGAAAATAACACAATAATGTGAAAACAAAGAAAATGAATTGTCTGAATTTACTTGCATCGTATATAATTACTCCATTCATCCTTTAGCTCTGCGCCAAGGTGATGTAGAAAAACACATGTGAAAAGTATTGGGGAGGAAGAGAGATGCTAAATACTGTAGAGAAAGAAAACCTGAATCCATACGAAATTGTGCAGAAACAGATTGATGCTGCAGCGGCATTGTTGGGATTGCGGAGTGATGCTGTAGAAATTTTAAAGCGACCCAAACGAGTATTGGCCGTTAGTTTTCCTGTCAAGATGGATGATGGCAGCGTGCGTGTCTTTGAAGGCTACCGATCTCAGCATAATGATGCGGTAGGACCGACCAAGGGAGGGATTCGCTTTCATCCGGATGTGACGATGGATGAAGTCAAGGCGCTCTCCATGTGGATGTCATTCAAATGTGGCGTGGTTGGTCTTCCTTATGGCGGTGGAAAAGGTGGCGTCATATGTGATCCCCACGAATTCAGCAAAAGCGAGCTGGAACGAGTCAGTCGCGGCTTCATGGAAGCTATTGCTGATATTGTCGGACCAGATACTGACATACCTGCACCTGATGTGTATACGACCCCACAAATCATGGGGTGGATGATGGATACGTACAGTCGATTAAAAGGAGCGTATTCTCCGGGAGTCATCACGGGAAAACCGCTAAGTGTCGGTGGCTCGAAAGGAAGAAACGAAGCGACTGCCCGCGGATGCGTCTTTACCTTACTAGAGGCATTAAAAGATTCTGGACGCAAGCCGGAGCAAACAACCGTTGCGATTCAAGGCTTTGGCAATGCGGGAAGAATAGCAGCGAGGCTTTTAACAGAGCTGGGCTTCAAAATCGTGGCGGTCAGTGACTCACGCGGAGGTATTTATGATGCTGCTGGCTTGGACATCGAGAAGGTAGGACAGTTAAAAGACAACGCCACCATTTTGGAGTATGTAGGTGGTACGGTCATCTCCAATGAACAACTGTTGGAGCTGGAAGTGGATATTCTGATCCCGGCCGCGTTGGAAAATGTCATCACAGCAGCGAATGCCCATAGCATTCAGGCCAAGTGGATCGCAGAAGCAGCAAACGGACCAACTACACCGGATGCAGACGCCATTTTGCGTGAAAAAGGGATTATCGTTATTCCCGATATTCTCGCCAACGCAGGTGGCGTAACGGTCTCTTATTTCGAGTGGGTGCAAAACCTGATGAATTACTACTGGTCCGAGGTTGAGGTAAACGAAAAGCTGCAAACGACAATGATTAACGCCTATCGCGCCGTGAAAGAACTCTCAGATCAATACAAGGTGGACTTGCGCACGGGAGCCTATATGATCTCGCTTTTGCGAATCACGGAGGCGATGGAAGCGCGCGGCTGGATTTAAGGGAAGAGCCCTCTTGCAACTTGCTTGCAAGGGGATTTTTTCGTTTTCCCCTGTGGAATTGGCAGGAAGGCTAGTATTTTTGTCGAATTTGTCGGATTATTGTTTTTCTACCTGTGTTCAAAGGATGGAAAGGGGGATCTTTATGCCAATCAAATTGCCCGACGAATTGCCTGCAACGGAAATACTTGCCCAAGAAAATATTTTTGTGATGAAGGACAGCCGTGCCTTCACACAGGACATACGACCGCTCAGGATCGTCATTCTCAACCTCATGCCGGTGAAGGAAACAACGGAAACACAGTTGCTCCGCCTCCTGGGGAATACTCCGCTACAGGTGGAAATCGTGCTTTTGCACATGTCCAGTCATACTTCCAAAAATACGTCGGAAGAACATTTGTCGATGTTTTATAAAACGTTTGAGGAGATCCGTGATCAGCGATTTGATGGCATGATCATCACCGGAGCGCCAGTGGAACAGCTCGAGTTCACAGACGTCACGTATTGGCAGGAGCTGACAGAAATCCTCGATTGGAAAATGGAGAACGTCACTTCGACCTTGCATATTTGTTGGGGAGCACAAGCGGGTCTTTACCATCACTTTGGCGTTCCGAAGCATCCATTGCCAGAAAAAATGTTCGGAATCTTCCCTCATACACTCAATAAGCAAAATGTGAAGCTGTTCCGTGGATTTGATAACTACTTCCACATTCCGCATTCCAGGCATACCGAAAATCGAAGGGAAGACATCGAGCAAGTGTCTGAACTGGAGATTTTGTCCGAGTCTGATGAAGCAGGGGTTTACATCGTAGCGACGAGGGATGGCAGACAAATTTTTGTGACTGGACATTCCGAGTATGATCCGACCACCCTGCAAGATGAGTATCAGCGGGATGTGAACAAAGGCTTGGATATTGCTGTTCCGCGTAACTACTATCCAAAGGACGATCCTAGTCGCGAGCCTATCGTCACTTGGCGCGCACATGCGAATTTGATGTTTTCCAACTGGTTAAACTATTACGTTTACCAAGAGACACCGTATGATTTGAACAACAACAAGCGATAGCATCGTAGCAACCATCCGAGGTGATTCGGATGGTTTTTGTTTGGCCCAGTTGACGTAATAAATGGCGACAGGTAGTGTGAGATTAATCGCGCAGGAATGCTACCGGGAATTCAAGCAAGATGGGAGTTTTGTATGATGAAAAAAATCATGAAGCAAGATCAGGACGTGACCAAGCAGCATAACAAGCAAATGATCCTCGACATTATCAAAAAGCAGAGACCGATATCGCGTGCAGAAATCGCCAAAATTACGCGGATGAGCGCTACCTCGATTGGCAGATTTGTCAGTGAGCTGTGCGAAGAAGGACTGATTCGGGAGACGGAGCTTACCTCATCAGGTGTGGGCAGGAAGGCAATCATGCTCGACATCGAGCCGGGGGCCATTTATACAATCGGCGTGGACATGGCAAAAAAGCGCATCAGCTTTGGAATCATGGACTTTAGCGAAGCGATTATTGCACAGCACCGGATGGATCATAAAACACAGGATTCTACACCGGAAGAGACGGCTGAACTGATTTGTAACGAGATCGAAGGGATGCTCAAACAGACAGGCATTCCGTTAGAAAAAGTGGTCGGGATCGGCATTGGGATGCCAGGGGTGATCAATTATGAGCGAGGGATTGTTCAGCTATCCACTACGCTGGACTGGAAGGACGTAGCGTTTGCCAGCCTGATTGAAAAAAGGTTGAAAATCAAAACCGTTATCGACAACGATTTGAAGGTGAAAATCCTCTCGGAGTACTTGTACGGATCTGCCAAAGGGTCAAACAAGACAGCTTTGATCGGCATTGGCACGGGTATCGGTTCTGCGCTGATTATCAATGGCGAAGTGTTTCGCGGGGGCTCCAATAGCGCAGGAGAGCTGGGGCATACGACGCTCGATCCGAATGGGAATCTGTGCGAATGTGGAAAACGCGGATGCCTGCAAACATACATAGACGAAAATTCTTTGATCATGGAAGCGCGTCGAGTGAAGGATGTCAGTGATGTCCGTCAGGTGTTCGCGGCGGCGAGAAACGAAGAGCGCTGGGCGAAGGAAATCGTCTCTCGTACCGCTTTGTACCTCGGCATCACGATTAACAATATTGTATGCATGTACAATCCAGATACCGTGATTGTAAGCGGTGATTTGGTGGAGAATTATCGCGAAATCATTGACTTGGTCGAGGAGCATAGCGATCAAGTGATCTGGGAGCCATTCAAGGGGAAATTTCGCGTCATTCCTTCCGAATTGAAGGGGGAGGCAATCGTGATGGGAGCAGGAGCTTTGGCGATGCAGCACTTTGCTCCCTTGGCAGGGACATGGGCAGAAGAATCATGACTATCTTTGCCATTTTGTATTCAACAAGTAAGGCTGTTTAGCCGATATAGAAAATGGTGGAAAGTAGAAAGGAAAAGGAGTGGGATGTGAGCATGAGAAACTGGCAAAAAGGTATGCTCGCTACGGCTGTTACCGTTGGGCTGATCTTTTCCAGTGTCGGCCAAGTACCGGCATTGGCAAATTCTGCGACGACAAGTACGCAGAAGAAGATTTCCAAGCTTGTG
Organism: Brevibacillus sp. MS2.2; assembly: GCF_013284345.1. Taxonomy (NCBI): domain Bacteria; kingdom Bacillati; phylum Bacillota; class Bacilli; order Caryophanales; family Paenibacillaceae; genus Brevibacillus; species Brevibacillus sp. MS2.2. The sequence goes on along the minus strand of NZ_JABSUZ010000002.1, from coordinate 63,480 downwards.
GTTGATACAAAGACAGTAAAATTGAAAAAAGCGGGGACACAGCAGTTGAACGTCCGCGTGCAATACACGGATAAAACAACGGAAGACGTCACGCAGCAAGCAGAGTGGACTTCCTCTGACAGTGATATCGCAAGCGTTGAAAAAGGCTTGGTAACCGCTGTTAGCTCCGGTAAAACAAGAGTGAAAGCAAGCTTCGGGGGCAAAAGTGTGAGTGTCCCTGTTGAGATCGAGGTGATTTCCAAGCTCACTGCTGACCAGAAGAAACTGGCTCTGAGCGTAGGAAGCACGAAGCAGGTAAACGCAACAGCAACCTTCTCTGACAAGTCTACCACTGATGTAACCGCCAATGCAGAGTGGGAAAGCGATGATACGGAAATCGTAACAGTAACGAATGGGTTGGTTACAGCAGTAGGCTCGGGCACAGCGAAGCTCAAAGTGAAGTACGGTGGAAAAAGCGTATCTATTCCAGTAGAGGTGGATGTCGTCTCCAAGCTGGACAGTGATAAGAAAAAGCTGTATCTGCGTCCAGACACTACCCAGTCGGTTACGCTGCTGGCTACCTTGTCTACCAAAGAAAAAGTCGATGTTACAAGCAAAGCCAAGTGGACATCCGACGATGCAAAAGTCGCTACAGTTGAAAACGGAGTCGTGACAACTGTAGGCTCTGGCAAAACGAGAATCAAAGCAACTTATGGTGGAAAGACGATCTCGATCCCTGTAGAGTCTGCTGTCATCTCCAAGCTGGAATTTGACACGAAAAAGGTCGCTCTCAAAGTAGGCGAATCTAAAGACTTGAAGGTATCTGCTGTCTATACAGACAAAGCCAAGGTCGATATCACAGTTGATGCAGACTGGATTTCTACGAACAGTTCCGTAGCGACTGTAGTAGATGGCAAGATCACCGCTGTGAAAGCAGGGCGTACAACGATTGCGGCTACGTATAATGGTAAAGTCGTAAAAATTCAAGTAACCGTGAACTAACTCACGCTAGAGGAAAAGCCAGGGCGCGACTGCGTACCTGGCTTTTTTGCATACTCTCGCCTGTGGTAATCTGTAGCTAACGCTTGTGATTGGACGAAAACGGAGGGCATCATGGATATTCGACAGCTACATTACTTTGTGGAAGTAGTCAAACATAAAAACTTTACGAAGGCCGCGCAATCCCTCCACGTCTCTCAGCCTTCTATCAGTAAAATGATCAAGGCATTGGAAGAAGAGCTTGAGGTAGTTCTGCTGGATCGGACGGAGCGGAAAATGGATCTGACAGATGCAGGGGAAATGGTCTATAGCTATGCGACCAAAGTGTTGCAACTGATGGAAGGTATGTCGTCGTCGATTGCAGAATTGCGAAATGTCGAGCGTGGTCGGGTCAAGCTGGGCATGATGCCAACGGTGGGTTCTTTTCTCTTGCCGAATGTGATTGCCTTGTTTAAAAAGCAGTACCCAGGCATCGATATCGAGATGAAGGAATACAGCGCCAAGCTGCTTGAAATCCAAATGGAGCAAGGAAGCATCGATGTGGCCTTAACCGTTCTTCCAACGGATCAGGAGAAATTTGTGGCGGTTCCCTTGCTCGCAGAGGACCTCGTCGCGATCGTTCATCGGGAGCATTGGCTCGCGGGAGTCGATGAGGTGAGCTTGGAACAGCTCAAGGACGAGGCTTTCATTTTGTTTACCGAAGAGTACGCGATGCATGATGTGGTGCGCCAAGCGTGCAAGCTGTCCGGCTTTGAACCGAAAGTTGCTTACATGAGCTCTTTATGGGATTTTGTCGGAGAGATGGTGGCTACCCAACTGGGGATATCACTCATTCCACGCTCCATTGTGAGACGCTTGAATAACGGACAATTGCACACCGTCAACATTTCCTACCCGGTGATTGACTGGCAGTATGCCTTGATTTATCGAAAAGAAGGGTATTTATCGCATGCGACAAAGGCTTTCCTATCGTTTGTAGAGAAAATGTACAGCCATAACCAAATGGAATAGAAATGATGATTTTTATGTATTGTACGAATGGAATCGAGACAGCTTAGAATGAAGGTAACTCGTTCAAACAGTGACTTTTTGAACAACCTTTGTAGAGCAACTGGGGTGGTCTCGATGAAAAGATGGTTCTCCATCATCGCACAAGTTTTACTTTTGTTCGGCTTCACCTGGCTTGGGAAATGGGTGACCTCGTTTTTTCACCTTCCTGTTCCCGGCAGTTTGATCGGACTCGCACTTTTGTTCATATGTCTATATACTGGCTTGATTCGTCTACAGTGGGTGGAAGCAGGAGCGACTCTGTTATTCTCGCAGATGATCCTGTTTTTCGTACCTTCGTTGGTCGGGATGATGCAGTATCCATGGTTATTGGGGATAAAAGGATTGCTGGTGCTTGTGGTCGTCGTGAGCGGTTGTGCATTAGTAATGATTTCGACAGGTGTTATTGCTGAGCGACTGTTCAATCGTGGAGAGGTGAAGCAGCATGATCCTGTGGAAAACGTCTAGCGTGCTCCTGACACTCGTTTTCTTCTATGCAGCCAAACGGTTCAACAAGAAAAGACCGTCTCTGCTGTTTTCTCCGGCCATTTTGGCGCCGATTGGATTGATTCTGTTTTTGCTTTTCGCAGGCATTCCTTATCAGGTGTACAGTGAAGCGACCTCGCTCATTAGTGAGATGATGAGTGTAGTTACAGTGGCGTTTGCGATTCCGCTGTACCGGAATTGGTCGGTGTTAATGGCGCATCGCCGGATGATTTTGACGAGTCTTGCTACGGGTTCCCTCATTGCCATCATTGCAGGTGTTTCCACGACGATGCTCGTCGGATTGGGAAAAGAAGCGGCGATTAGCGTCATTCCTCGCTCGATTACCCTGCCCATTGCGGTGAGTGTAACCGAGGCAATTGGTGGTATGCCGACGATGACGGCAGTATTTGGCATGCTGACCAGCTTCGCAGGCGTTTTTTTGGCTCCCAAAATCATCAAGAGAATGAGGCTCCGTCATCCTGTTTCCATCGGCTTGATGTACGGAATGGGCGCACATGCATTGGGGATGGTAAAAGCTTTTGAACGTGGGGAAACAGAAGGAAGCAGTGCGACTTTGGCTGTGATTGCCGGAGCGATGATTACGGTGGTATGGGCGTTTACCTTGCTGCCGGTGATCATGTCGTGGCTGGCTGTGTGAAGGAAGGGGCTGTTAGATAGCCCCTTTTTGTGTTTCAATCATGGATTCTGGTTTGAAAGGATAAAAATGGAAAGTGCAACATGACCGCCGAAATGCTGGCGAAAGGTGTATGATAGAGAACAAATAAAAAGCTCCACACTCTTTCAACATGGCAGGAGGCATCATGAGACCGCTGTATATCGTCCTATTACTCTGTACCAGCTTCCTTTGGGGAGGCAATTTTGTTGTCGGTAAATTTCTTGTCGGGCACGCGTCTTCCTTAACGCTGACCAATTTGCGCTGGCTCATTGCTGTTGTTTGCTTGTTGCCGGTTGTTTGGATACGCGAAAAGCGGATTTTTCCAACGCGAGAAGCACTTCTTCCTTTGATCGTGATGGGAGTAACTGGTGTAGCACTTTTTAATTTATTCATGTTTTGGGCACTTGAACGGACAGACGCGACCAATGTCGGTCTATTGTCCACGCTGAATCCGGTTTCGATCGCGATTTTTTCCTTTTTGCTGATGGGCGATAAAATTCGACCATTGCAGATTGTCGCGATGCTTGTCTCGTTTGCAGGCGTGCTTGTAGTGATGACAAAAGGAGACTTCGCACACTTGTCCCAATTGCACTTTAACACAGGGGATCTGTGGATGCTCGCCGCTGTCGCCATGTGGGGGATTTACTCCGTATGCGGGCGGTGGGCGATGAAGACGGTCTCGCCGATGATGTCCACACTGTACTCGGGGATTTTCGGTGTCGCGCTGATGCTGCCCTTTAATGTCACCACATTTACGATCAGCAACACAGACTGGACGTTTTGGCTGTCGCTGTTCTACGTTGGTGTAATGGCGACTGTCGTCAGCATGGTGTTGTGGAATATCGGTGTACAAAAGGTCGGCGCAACCTCAGCCGGTATGTTCCTCAATTTCAATCCTATTTTTACAGCCATTCTCGCCTTTCTTTTGCTCGGGGAGCGTATGACCTTCATCCAATTGCTCGGCAGTGTAATCGTCATTGTCGGCTGCTATATGTTCTCGCGTTTAAAACATGTCACGACTCCGACCGCACATTCAGTCAAACAAGCACAAGGCTAAAAAGATCCCACGTCTGGTCAAACAGGCGGGGGATTTTTTTATTAGAAGGTATCGATCAGCGCACAAGGCTAGTAAGAAGAAAAAGCACAGGGCTCGTAGACCTTGACAACGCCTACCCAGTCGGAACTACAAAAAGGGGACCACGCTTGTCGAACACTTCTCCCTTGAGAATCTTCCGCCCGTAGGGTGGCTTTGGCTCGACGGTCCCCTTTTTGTAATGGAGACGTCCAGTGAATCCCCCCTGCTGGCGTGTCAGAGTCGAAGAGAACTGTGCTTTTTCTTCTCCTCCACTATGTTCCGTGTTTCTCTAATGGTTTTTCTAAGTCGATCACTTGGACATGGGCATTCGCATACAAATAAGAAGGACAGTGTGTGAAGGGGAGGTTGTATATGATCGTCATAGCGGGAAGACCAGCTAATCCCGCCTCGTTGGCAGCAGAATGGGGATTAAATGCGGTACAGCGTGAAACGGTAGCGATTATGGCACGTAGTGATGAAACATTTGAATATCCGACTCCTGAGCTCCTGCAATTTGAACTGAAAATGCGTGATCATCTGGTGAGGTCTGCCTTGGCACTGAACGAAAGCGGCCTGGCCTTTTCTACTTTTGAAGAATCTCGTGCCAATCCAGCATACTGGATTCGAACTGACCAGGGCGGATTCCGCTTGCGACCGGGAGTACTGCCATCCAGCGGGATTATCAATATTTTTCGTGAGGGCCAAAAATACGCTACGGAGTGCGCTACGGCAATGGTCATTATCATTTATCATGCAGTCCTACAGTCCATTCGTTTACCCGATTTTGAGCGAATGTTTTCGGACATCTTGTTATATGACTGGCGGTACGATCAGGATCTGGACTTGCAAACATTACGGACAAATACCTTCTTGCCTGGTGATGTGATTTATTTTGCCAATCCTGATTACGATCGCGCGACACCGCAGTGGCAAGGGGAAAATGCAGTAGTTCTCGGCAATGGCTTGTATTACGGGCATGGTGCGGGGATCAAACGAGCGAGTGAGATGGTAGCATTTTTGAATGAACAACGAAGAGCGGGAGCAATGAGGTCTGCCTATCTGGTCAATCAGGCGACTCGGCCTGGTTTCGCCTACCTGTTTCCCTACGACAACGGTCGTTCCACCATGAGAGCTTCTGGACTTCCCATACAAGTGAGCAGTCGAATTTCAGCGCAGATCGGATCTTTGTCTTGGGAGTGGTAAAACGAACAAAAGCCTCCTGCCATAAAATGCGGCGAGAGGCTTTTTCGCTCATTAGCGTGTGTTCAGGAGAATCGCTTCCAAGAAAACATAGACAGATCTAGGGAGGATGCTCCCTCTACCAGCAGTTGGCTGGTCGCTTCCCCGATCGCACTGGCGAATTTAAAACCGTGCCCGGAAAAGCCTGCTGCAAATACAAGCTGTGAATGTTCAGGATGACGGTCAATGACGAAATGCTCATCCGGTGTCATGGTGTAAATGCATACCTTGCCTTGTCGCAATGGTCCGGCTGCTCCAGGCATATACGCTTCCAAAAAAGAGCGAACATCGCCTTCGTCTGACAAATAGGTGCCAAAGGTACGTTCCAGTTTGTCGGGATCGATGACTTGACCTCCGTCGTGGCGTCCGATTTTTACACCACTGCCATCCAAGCTGGGAAATCCGTAGAACATGGAGTCATGAAGGCGAAAGATGAAAGCGGGAAAGCCATCCGCACTGTACTGGCTCTCATCAGCACCAAACCAGGCGACCGTTTTGCGTGTAGGCGTGAGCGGGATGGACAAGCCCAATGAGTCAAGGAGAGAACCATTCCAAGCACCGGCGGATAGAAGGACTTTATCGCTGTGGTAGCTGGCAGATTCCGTATGCACGATGAACCCGTTTCCTGCCGGTTCCAACTGCGTGACTGGCGTGTTCGTCAACAGCGCAGCTCCTCGGGCAAGGGCGAGCTCCCGATAGGCGCGAATGCCGTTTTCGCAATAAAGTACACCTGAGGCAGGCTCCAGGCAACCGTAGTAATCAGCAGGCAGATGGATTCCGGGCCAGCGTTGCATGACCTCATCGGCACGGAGTACTTCCAACGGCAGGGAGTACTGCTCGGCGCTCTCCCGAATTTCATTCAGGAAAGGACAATGCAAGGGTCCAGCGTTCAAAACACCTGTTTTGGCGAAAATCGGTATGCCGGATGCTTGTTCCAATTCTGACCACAACTGTTGTGCACGCAACGCAAGCGGGACGTACTGTTTTCCTTCTCCATACGCATGGCGAATGATACGGGTATCCCCATGATGGCTGCCCATCGTGTGTGGGGGATCAAAGGCGTCGATCATGAGTGTGCGCACGCCCTGCTTCGCCAGATAGTAGCCTGCTGCCATTCCCATCGATCCTGCTCCAACAATAATGACGTCGTAGTTTTGCATCAACCGTCCTCCATTCCGCTTTATTTTCATCTATCTTACAGGAGTTTTCTGAATTGTGGATTATCATTTTTGTGTAAAGATCCATTTTTTTGTGCGCAATAAGGTTTATTCCATCAATTGGGCGGGAAAAGGAGATTACGCTATCATCATAAGTCAAGAAAAGTGGTGTTTACGAAATGAAATGGACGATCGGAAAAAAATTAGGTAGTGCGTACGCGCTGATCCTGGTTATTATGCTGTTTATGGGGATCACGACCATTACCAAGATGCAACAGATGAATCAGAAGATGGTGGAAATGAATACGAATTGGCGCCCAGGTCTGGAAGATATTTTGAAGATCAACATGACACTGGAAACCATTTACGGAGTTACGCAAACCATGCTTACGTCAGAGAGCATGGATGACAAGAACAAGTATGCTAAGCAAGTCGATGACCAATTTGCCTATATGGACGGCTTATTGACCAGTTATGAAAAAACGATTTTCGGTGAAGAAGACCGTAATAATTTTGAAGGATTGAAGCAGGCACTGAAAAATTATGAGGAATTCAGTCCGCAATATGTGGCAATCGCCAAAAAGGTAGACATCAGAAGACCAGCTACCGATGCAGATATGGCCGAGCTGGATCGCATCAAGAAAAAAGGCAGTGAATTGTTTTTAGAACGCAAGAAATATTTGGATGCCATGATGACGTATAACAGTGAGGGAGCACAACGCGCCGGTACGGAAAGTACGGAACTGTATGAGTCAGTCAAGCGGGACATGATTATTATCATGGTTATCTCTGTCATTGCATGTGTAGCACTGGCTGTCGTACTGACTACAAGCATTCGTCAACCGATTTTGCGTTTGATGGAAGAGATGAAGAAAGTTGCCGATGGAGATTTGCGAGCAGAGCCATTGGTTGTCAAAACTCGTGACGAGATTTTGGATCTGACGAATTCGTTCAATGAGATGACAAGCAGTTTAACAACGGTCATTCGTCAGGTAGGCGGAACTTCTGAGCAGGTAGCCGCATCGGCTGAGCAATTGACGGCAAGTGCCGATCAGACGAGCAGGGCCACCGAACAAATTGCTGTTACTGTTCAGGAGGTGGCAGCAGGCGTTGATCGCCAGGTAGTGAGTGTAGAGAATGGGGCGAAATCCATTGATGACATGTCACGAGGAATTCGTCAAATCGCAAATAATGCACAGCAAACATCCAATATGGTGAGCGAAGTAGCCAACATGGCAGGAGAAGGGAACCAGTCGATTCAGGAAGCGGTTCAACAAATGAATGCGATCCACGCTTCCATGCGTGAGCTCTCATCCGTGGTAGACGGTCTGGGTAATCATTCTCAAGCAATCGGAGAGATCATCGAGGTCATTACAGGCATTGCGGATCAGACCAATCTGCTCGCCCTCAATGCAGCGATCGAAGCAGCACGCGCAGGAGAACACGGCCGTGGGTTCGCGGTTGTAGCAGATGAAGTACGGAAGCTGGCAGAGCAATCAGCACAGTCCGCCCAAAAAATTGCGCAGTTGATCAGTACGATTCAGACAGATACAAAAGTCGCGGTCGAATCGATGGAAACAGGCACCCGGGAAGTACAAGAAGGGATTCGTGTCGTTCATCGTGCGGGCGAAACTTTCGGTCAAATTCAGAACTCGATTGGCACAGTAGCCGACCAGATACACAACGTTTCTGCATCTGCTCAGGAAGTGTCTGCCCATTCCGAACAGGTTGTACAAGCGATGGAACTGGTCAGCGAAGTTTCCGACTTGACTGCTGATGGCACGCAAAACGTTTCCGCTGCTACACAGCAGCAGCTCGCATCTATGGAGGAAATCGCTTCGTCAGCGACAGCTCTTTCCAATATGGCAGAAGAGCTACAGCACATGATTCGCCGATTTAAGGTGTAGGCATATACCGTACAAACGAACGCAAAAACGCCAAAGTGATTGGCGTTTTTGTTTTTTTTAGAAAAAGTTAATCTTTACGAAATAGTTCATTAAGAACAGGTTTAGTAGGAGTTTATCTCTACCGACTACGATAGATTCAGAGGGTTGATCCCCCATCGTAGACAAGGAGATGATCGTATGAAGAAAACGAAAAAGCACCTCTCACTACTTTTACTCGCGTCGATGCTTGGAACAGGGGTAGCGGTTCCTTTCAACGTTCTGAACATGGATACAGTAGCGAGAGCAGCCTCTCATGATAAGCAGGACGAAAGCGAAGCTGTCGAGGTAACGAGCATTAAGTCTCTGAATGCGATTACACTAGAGATCACCTTTGCAGAGCCGCTCAGCTCTGAAGAAGTGGCACTCAACAACGCACAGAAAAACTTCGAATTTGATAACGACCTATCCATTCGAAATGTTCCACAGCTAAAAACTGGATTCAAATCGACCTACATCGTACCTACTACTCCGCAAGAGGAAGGAACGACGTATACCTTCAGCTACAAAGGCGAGGAAGCAGGCACTTTCACAGCCAACACAGAACAAATCAATATGAGAGAGGCACGTCAGGTAGACAATGATACCATTGAGCTAGAGTCGCGCCTGAGTGACCGCGTAACGGATTACGGGAATGTAATCGAAGCGTACGCAGGCAAACGAGGCGGTCTAGACTTTGAACTGGATGAGGACAACCGTTACAAAGGCAAGGAATACCAAATCATCTCTTCCTTGCGCGGTACACAAGTAACTCTGACACCAAGAAACGGTGAGCCGATCATTGCTACTTATGTTCCGTTCACCCAGAATACGGATGGTCGTCAAGAACCGAAATTCCGTCTGCCAGAGGGGGAGCAGCTTGAGCCGGGTGTCACTTACACCGTTTCCGCTGACTGGGCTGTTTTCCGTGACGCTAGCTTTACGGCGAAAGATATCGATCCACTTACCATCCAGTCTGTAGAAGCAACAAGTGAAACAACACTCGATGTCACACTGCGACGAGATCCGCGCGAAGAGATTTTTCCACTCCGCAGAATCACGTTGACAGCTCCAGATGGAACAGAGCTGGTTGCCCAATATCAATTTACGACGCGCAAAGGAACAACGGGAACGTTTGAAATCATGAACGGCGAAGAGCTTGCTTCAAATGTCACCTATCAGGTAGAACCAGTAGGCGAATGGGCTACAGCGCGAAACGTGTCTGTAACAACGGATGCCCAACCAGATGAAAATGCAGAAGTACGTAGCATCAAGTCGCTCAATCCGATTACATTGGAAGTTACTTTCTCTGCCCCACTCGTAACAGAAGATCTGGCACTTGCGCAAGCACAGGAAAATTTCCAATTTGATAACGGTTTGACGATTCGCAATATCCCGCAGTTAAAAACAGGGACAACCGCTACTTACTTTGTTCCAACGACGCCTCAGGCTTCTGACATGACTTACACGTTGACATACAAAGACGATGAGGCAGGCACTTTTGAAACAAACAGCGATAGGCTGGACATGGTCGAAGCTCGTCAGGTAGCGTACGATACGATTGAGATCGAATCAAGCCTGCGCGCTGGCGTAACGGACTATGAAAATGTGATTGCGGCTAATGTCGGGAAACGAAATGGTCTGGACTTTGTCTTGGATGAAAACAATCGCTACCGTGGAAAGAGCTATGAGATCATTTCATCTCTGAGAACGGCACAAGTGTACATCACGCCAGAGGGTGGCGAGCCAATCGTAGCGACGTACGTTCCATTTACACAAGCCACAGATGGCCGTCAGGAGCCAAAATTCCGTTTGCCGGCAGGGGAGACACTGATTCCAGGCGTAGAATACACCGTTACATCTGATTGGGCGGATATTAAGGATGCCAAGTTCACTGCAAAAGCGATCAACCCGCTTACGATTCGCTCTGTAAAAGAAGTAAACGAAACTACGCTGGAGGTTAGACTCAGCACGGACCCGCGTGATGAACTGTTTGCTTTCCGTCAAATCATGCTTACAGCACCAGATGGGACAGAGCTTGTTGCCCAATACAAGGTCACAACACGCAAAGGCGCTACGGGAATCTTTGAGATCATGAACGGCGGCAAATTAGAGCCAAACACCATGTATTCCGTTACTCCTGTAGGGCAATGGGCAGGACTGACCTTCACGACAAAATAATCACGAACGAAACCTCTTAACAGGCAATCTAAGCTCGGTACGCAACCGGGCTTAGGCCTATATCTCAATGACATACCAAGGAGGAAGGTGCCGAAATGTACAAACTCATTCTCACTGCAATCCCATTCGGAATGCTGTTGACTGGCTGCATGGATGAATCGTCCACAACAGCTCCGGCTGTAACGACCGCACAGCAGCAACAACAACAACCAGCAACACCACAGCCACCGCAACAACAGTCTCAACCAGGGAAAAAACCAACTCTCTCTCAAGAAGAAGTGAAGGAACTGAATAAAAAACTGCTCTCTGCCGCATCCGAGGGCAAAACCGATGAAGTCAAGGCTAGCTTGGCAGCAGGGGCTGAGATAAACGCACAGGATGATCGTGGAAGAACAGCGGCGATGGCGGCTACACACGGCAATCATGTGGAAACAGTCAAGGTCCTCATCGAAGCAGGAGCGGACATCAATATTCAGGACGACCGGCAAGATAATCCGTTCTTGTATGCGGGAGCAGAAGGATACCTAGAGATCTTGAAGCTGGTTATCGATGCAGGTCCAGATACGAAGATTTATAACCGCTACGGAGGAACACCTTTGATTCCAGCGGCAGAACATGGGTATGTGGAAGTAGCAAAGGAGCTTCTTACCCGGACGGATGTAGACGTCAACCATGTGAACAATCCGGGATGGACAGCATTGATGGAAGCAATCGTATTGAATGATGGCGGAAAAAAACAACAAGAGATGATCCAACTGTTAATCGACCACGGTGCTGATGTGAACATCCCGGATAGCGAAGGAAAAACACCTCTGTATCGTGCAAAAGAACGAGGTTATCACGAGATTGTACAAATCCTGCAAAAAGCAGGAGCACGCTAATTTGTGAAGGTAAGCATACATTCATACTTCGAGCGCGATGGAAATAATCCTCGACTAGAATGAGTCATAGCAAGATTGATTCTAGTCAAAGGAGGCTATGTTCATGACTAGCCATACGACCATTCAGCCGAAGATTTTGTATTACGGAACTCCCGTCGTCCTGTTGACGACTGAAAATGAAGACGGAACAACGAATATTAGCCCCATTTCATCGTCTTGGGCGTTAGGAAATTATGTCATTCTGGGACTCGGGTTTGGCTCGCATGGATTGGAAAATTTGCGTCAGCGGCCGGAGTGTGTCATCAATTTGCCAGATGCCTCGATGTGGCAGCAAGTGGAAGCATTAGCCCCACTAACAGGCCGCAATCCCGTACCCGACTATAAAAAGGAGCTGGGCTTCCGCTATGAAGCGGATAAGTTTCAGACAGCCAAGCTGACTCCTGTTGATTCTGCTATCGTTCGTCCAAAGCGAGTGGGGGAATGCCCGCTTCAACTCGAAGCAATCGTCCGCACCATCCGTTTTCCGGAATATGCCGACATGTTTGCGATTGTGGAGACAGAAGTGCGTCACGTCCATGCAGACAAACAGATTGTTCAAAGTGCTCATCACGTGAACCCTCAAGCATGGAATCCGCTGATTTACAACTTCCGCCATTATTTTGGTCTGAGTGATCAGTTGGGAAAAACATATCGATCAGAAACGTAGAACATCAAAAACGCCAAGGATTTGGCGTTTTTTTATTTCTGTATGCAAAAATATGGTATATTAGGTGTTGCCTAATAAAATTAGTTAATACCAAAAAAATGAGGGGTGAAAAGATGCTTGTTTGGATGTTGCGAAAAGTCATGGCAGAAAGAGAAGTTTGGACGGGAGCCGCTTTAGCAAGGCTGTTGAAAGAGAAAGCAAATTACAGTCTATCTCCAGCCTCCATCAGTGCTTTACTAACCGGTCAACCCAAACAAATGAAAGCCGAGACACTTGATGCACTCTGTACAGCTCTGGAGTGTACACCAAATGACTTGTGGGCATATACACCGCCTAATAGAGTGAAGGGAGCATAAAAAGATGGCAGTGAAACAAATTTTGCCTTTTGGAGACCCAATCTTGCGCAAAGTAGCCAAGCCAGTGGATGAGCTGAATGCAAAAACGTTCAAGCTGCTGGATGAGATGGCTGAAACCTTATATGCCACGGACGGCCGTGCTGGCCTTGCCGCACCACAGGTAGGCATTCTTCGGAGAGTGATTGTCATGGATTGCGGAGATGGATTAATTGAGCTCATCAATCCGGAAATCATAGAGAAGAGTGGCGAACAAATCGGAATGGAAGCTTGCTTATCTTTTCCGGGTTACTATGGCAATGTAAAGAGAGCCGAGCATGTAAAGGTAAAGACGTTGAACAGACAAGGCGAGGAAATGATCCTTACTGGAGACGGGTTCCTTGCTGTTTGTATGCAGCATGAAATCGACCATTTAGACGGAATTTTATTTGTGGATCATGTTCAGGAAAAATGGCTGTATCATGAAAAAACAAGACAAAAAATCGATTTGCTGGATGTGATCCGTTTAACAAAAAAGGCCTAACAAAAAGGCGTACCATATCCATTCGGGAAATATGATAGTAGAAGGCCGTTTGTTCCGGATATCTTTTTACGTGAACCTAAATGGTATCATCTGAAGAGCGGCATTATTACGTGGAGGAACATACATGGAACAACTACTGATAGGTAGCTTTCTTTCTGCCATGGCTACTGGTGTGGGCGCCTTGCCTATCCTTTTTTTCAAGTCGGTATCCCATCGATGGCGGGATATATTGCTGGCGTTTACGGCTGGAATTATGGTGGCTGCCTCGACATTCAGTCTGATCCCACAGGCACTTCAGAGCGCGCCATTTATTATCGTTTGTTTGGGAGTGCTTACCGGAACATTGATGCTTACAGTGTTGGAAAGCATTGTCCCGCATATCGATCTGGAGCATACGAGAATCAACATTTCGATGGATTCGCAATCGCTGCTGATTTTGTCCGCGATTACCTTGCACAATATTCCAGAGGGCTTGTCCGTTGGTGTGAGCTATTCGAGTGAACAGTCTGGCTTGGGTGGCCTGATTTCTTTTGCAATTGGTCTGCAAAATGCACCAGAAGGCTTCCTGGTCGCTCTCTTTCTGATTAATCAAAGGGTTAGTCGTCTCAAGGCGTTTATTTTGGCTACGATGACCGGAGCCGTCGAAATCGTCTCTGGGATCTGTGGCTATTACCTGACCTCTGTGGTTCAAGGGCTGGTGCCATACGGGCTTTCCTTTGCCGCAGGCGCGATGCTGTTTATTGTTTACAAGGAGCTCATCCCCGAAAGCCATGGAGATGGTCATGCTCGTTCCGCGACTTTTTCGTTCATCCTGGGACTTTTGGTCATGATTGGACTAGTTCAGTCGTTTGGATGAGTGGTTTTTTTCAAAAAGCCTCATAAGTGAGAGCAAAAATTCCGAAACCATATATAGATAGATTTCGATTATGGAAGTAGGGAGTGTCACGATGGAAAAGTCTACCTTGATAGGTATAGTTTTAGGTATTATTGCGGTAGTGGTCGGGATGATCTTGAAGCATGCGAGTCCGGCGGCATTACTGAATCCAGCAGCATTTATGATCATCATCGTAGGTACTATTGCTGCTATCTGTAATGCATTTCCTATGTCGGAAATCAAACGTATTCCTGCTCTTTTCAAGATAATTTTTAAAGAAGAAAAGCTCCCTGAAAAAAAAGAATTGATCGGTCAGTTTATGAACTGGGCTTCCATCGCTCGTCGTGAAGGATTGCTTGCACTGGAAAACACTTCTGATGAGATTGAAGATCCATTTCTGCGTAACGGCATGAAGATGATCATTGACGGTGGGGAACCGGATTTTGTTCGCGATGTTCTGAATGAAGAAATTCACGCTATTGAAGAGCGCCATCAGGCAGGGGCCCTCGTCTTTAGCCAAGCGGGAAGCTACGCTCCGACTCTCGGGGTATTGGGTGCGGTTGTCGGTCTGATTGCCGCCCTGGGTAACTTGAGTGATATCGATGCGCTGGGTGTATCCATTGCGGCTGCGTTCGTAGCTACCTTGCTCGGTATTTTCACGGGGTACGTATTGTGGCATCCGTTCGCGACCAAGCTCAAACGGAAATCAAAAGCAGAAATCGAAATCAAAAAAATCATGGTCGAAGGACTGCTCTCCATTCAAGCAGGTGTATCCCCGACTGCGATTGAACAAAAGCTGCTGGTTTACATCCCGTACCAAGAGCGTGCGGAAATGAAAGAAGAAATGAAGGAAGAGAAGAGGGAGGAAGGAGCTGCGGTAAATGGCTAAGCGACCAAAGAGACATGCTCATCATGAAGAGCATATGGACGAGTCTTGGCTAATTCCATACGCGGACTTGCTCACCCTTCTGCTCGCTTTGTTTATCGTGTTGTTCGCCTCTAGCGAGATGGATGCGAAGAAGTTCGACCAAATGGTTCGCTCCTTCAACATTGCTATGAACGGCGGTGTAGGTGTCATGAACTACCCGAGTCCGGTGCCGCTAGACCCGGAACTTCAGCAGCAAACCTTGCACAAAGGCGCACAGGAAGCAGAAAAACAGAAGACAGAAGAAGAAAAGCGTCTGGAAGAAGCGGTCCGCAAAGAGACAGAGGACTTGAAAAAGCTACAGACACAGCTCGAAGGATACATTCAGCAAAACAAGCTGCAGGACAAGCTCCAGACGAAGCTCACCGAAGAAGGACTGCTGATCACCATTTTGGACAATGCGCTGTTTGACTCCGGTAAAGCTGATCTGAAACCGGAAGCGAGAAAGCTTGCGTCTGAAATGGCAGCGATGCTGGTGCCTCACCCGAAAAAAGTGACCGTAACCGGTCATACGGACAATGTGCCGATTCGCCGAGCAGAGTTCCCATCCAACTGGGATCTCAGTGCCAAACGTTCCGTTAACTTCTTGAAGGTGCTTCTGGAAAACAAGAACCTAGACCCGACGAAGTTCAGCGCGACAGGCTTGGGAGAATACCATCCGGTAGCGCCGAATACGACGGCAGAAGGCAGAGCGAAAAACAGACGGGTAGAGGTAGCGATCCTGCGTGATCTGGCTTCTCCTCCGAAAAATACTGTGAATCCGTAATAACAAAAAGGATAGCTTCCTCGGGAGGCTATCCTTTTTTCGTTTTATAGTAGCTGTAGTGGAGGGGAAAGAAGCCCATTTCCAGTCTACGCTTCGGCCTACGCCCAGTGAGGAATTAGACTGTCCGCTCTGAAATAAATGTCGGGAGCGCTTCAAAACAGAAAACGTTACATCGTTTTTGTATGTGATAAAAGCTGAAAACCCCCGTCATTTATTTCAGAGCTAAGGAGGGCTCCAGAAGCGCTAGGACTGGAAAAGTGCTTCTTCCAACGCGGCTATTGTATTCATCTTGAAAGCAGCATTCACGGGGTCTATTACTTTTTTAAAAAAGAAGGTGGAATCCCGAACAGTTCGCAGAGGAAACAGGAGAAAACAGCGAAGATCTTTGGACACACCTACCGAGGCGCAGTGAAAAAAAGAGAAACTGCCTTTAGCGTCCACCTCTGAGAAGCCTCCTGAATAGTCGACTTTGGACGCGGTTTCTCTTTTTTTCACGGAGCCGGGCACCCCCTGCTCCCGCGCAGGTGTTCCAAGAAGCTGAGCGTTTTCTCCTGTTTCCTCCCCACCACAGCAGCTAGTCAGAGGACGACTCCCCCAACGCCAGCTTCAATTGCCCCATCCGCATTTCGCCCCACTCATACATCATTTCCACAATGGGCAACAGAGTCATCCCCAACTCCGTCATGGAATACTCCACGCGTGGGGGAACCTCCGGGTATACTTCCCGGTGAACAATTCCGTCTTCGATTAGTTCTTTTAACTGATTCGTCAGCATTTTATGTGTGATTTTTGGAAACAGCCGTTGCAGCTCGCTAAAGCGATGCGGGCCTTCTACGCCTAAATGCCACAGAATCACGACTTTCCATTTTCCGCTGAACATAGACAAGGTCAGCTCCTTGGAACAGGTGAAATCACCGTTTTTTATTTTTTCCAAGGTTTCTTTCCGCAAGTCGGACATAGTTTTCTCCTCACAATCCTATCTTCGGTGCAACAGCTCCAGCAAAACTGGCATTCCTATGTTGCACCTCGTTCTCTTCCATCATAAACGGTGCAGGATGATTTTTCATTGAGTTTTCCAGTTCATCTTGACAGCGTTCATGAAAATGAAGATAATAATCATAATAACTAAGTAAACAACTCGGAATAGTAAAATTAAAAGAGGTGAGTTCTTTGGAACGGATTTTGCAAATACCTAGCGACACGATTTCGTTGACGGCTACCCTGCATGAACCTACATGCATAACAGGCAAGACCAGAGTGAAGTACCCGTTGGTTGTCATTTGCCATGGCTTTATCGGCAGTCGAGTTGGAGTGAATCGCTTGTTTGTAAAAGCTGCCAGAGAACTGGCTTCACACGGTTTTGGCGTATTGCGCTTCGATTACGGAGGCTGCGGGGAGAGCGACGGGAATTATGGTGCAGGTGGATTGGATGTCCTGCTTGCGCAAACAGGTGATGTTCTCGACCATGTTTTCACACTGGAACAAGTAGATCAAGAGCGTGTGTGCCTGCTAGGTCATAGTTTGGGTGGTGCAGTTAGTGTCCTGACAGCGAGCCAGGATAAACGTATACACTCGCTCATCCTATGGGCACCGGTAGCACGCCCCTTTGATGATATCGTTCGGATCGTGGGGGAGAAAGAATACAAGGAAGCACTGTCATACGGCAAAACGGATCATTTGGGCTACGGATTGGAGAAGCGCTTTTTCCAGTCGCTGGGTACCGCTCTTCCGCTGCGTCAAGCCAAGCAGTTTGAGGGAGATGTATTAATCCTGCATGGCAATCGGGATGACGTCATTGCGGTGGATGCCATGTTCCATTATGAGCGAGAGCTGCATCTGCGAAGACGGGGGAGCTGCGAAACAGAAGTAGTTGTAGGGGGAGACCATACCTTTTCCTCGACAGATAGCTACAAACGCTTGATTGCAAGTACGAAGAGCTGGTTAAATCGACTGCTTGAGAAGGAGACGGTCGCCGTATAAGAAAAAGGGATGGCCCTGATGACGGGCTATCCCTTTTTTGCATTGGCTTTGATTTCGTTCAGCAGCCCGTGGCAACCTGCATTCACCAAGTCATACACATACGTGAATCGCCCCGTATAGTAAGGGTCCTCCACATTTTGTTCCTGGGCAGAAGCGGCAAATTCGAGCAGTCGATATACCTTTTTCCCTGACGGAGCCATCTGCTTGAGTGCGGACAAATTTTCCTCATCCATGCAGATGATATAGTCGTACTCTGAGAAGTCCTGTGTGATAATTTGGCGAGCACGCAGTGTGTCATGTGCAATCCCATTCTCGGTCAATACCTTTTGTGTACCTTTGTGCGGAGGTTCACCTGCGTGCCAGCCACCGATCCCTGCTGAATCGATGGAGATTTCCCCTGCCAATCCCTCCGCCTCTACGAGATGGCGAAATACAGCTTCGGCCATGGGCGAGCGACAAATATTGCCCAGACAAACGAACAAGACGGTTGTCATATGTAGGCTCCTCTCTTCCTGTGTGTGATGCTTCTGTATGTTAGAATACCATAAGGAGGACATTTGCAATGAAAACATATCTGTACCGCATCCGTTTTGTTGTGGCTGTCATTGTTGTCACTGTTTTACCGATTATCATTACCGGAATCGTATTGGTAAAATCGGCAGAGCAGGCTTTACTGGCGGAAAAGAAACAAAAGCTAATCGCCATCACGCAGCAATTGGATTTTGCGCTGTCGAAAGATTTTGACACTATTGTCGTGGAAGCTGGATTAGAAAAGGCGGAAAAAGAGGACAAGCTCCAAGCATTAAACGAGAAAATGCAACCGCTTACAGATCGTATTGCTCTGGCGCATCCGGGAATTGGCGTCGGTTATTATTCCGCAACCCTCGATTCCATCGTGACGTATGGACCCAGCAATGAAATGAGCTTGTACATAGGACAATCAATTGGCGAAAACCATCCGGGTCGCAGTGTCATGCAGACGCGGCAAATAGACGTAGTAATCGGCGAACAAGTACGCGGCAACATCATGAACGCCATGGTTCCACTCATTCGCAATGATCAAGTGATCGGCTATGCATGGGCGAATGAGCTCATGTCTACGATTGATATACAACTCGCGGATATGCGACAAAGCATTTATGCGATTTTGGGCATTGGCTGTATGATCGCAGCAGCAGCCAGCGGTTTGCTCGTTCATCGCTTAGAAGTGATTTTGTCAGAGATCAAGTCCGGGCTAAAGCGGCTTAGCCAAGACCTTTCCTTTCGTTTGAGGAGAATGGACGGTGAGCCTGGAGAAATTACAGGTGCGATCAACAATTTGGCGAGTGATTTGCAGGCTAGCCGTAGTCACACGGAGACGATCATGAATAGCATGGACAGCGGGGTCCTCGCGTTAAATCAAAGCGGGCATCTGATTGCTTGGAATGAGACAGCGATACATATGATTGGCTTCACGGCCAGTCGAGCAAAGGGAATGCATTACACGGAAGTTTTTACAGAGAGTGAGGCTCTCCTTCATATCCTGTTGGATACGCTCCAAAACGGTCGAGCCATCCGAGATGCTATGTGGCGCCATCAGCATCCAGACAGAGGCGTGCTGTGGCTGAAGGTCAGCTCTTCCATTTGGAAAAATACCACCGATGATGTGCTGGGAGCCATCGTCGTGCTGGAGGATCGCACGCAATGGCGGAGGATGGAGTCAAGGCTGGCTCAGGCAGAGCGACTGGCGGTCATAGGTGAGTGGGCGACCAGTATTGCCCATGAGGTACGCAATCCGTTGACAGCCATCAAAGCCTTCGCCCAGATCATCGAGGAGGAATGGCCAAAAGATCATGACTCTCGGGAATACACAGGGATTATTGTGGAGGAAGTCGAGCGTTTGAACCGTTTTACTGACGAGCTCTTGTTATTTTCTCGTCCCAATGAAGAGTCGAACGTACCTGTGCGCGTTCAGGAGGTAATCCAGCACACACTCAAGCTGCTGGAACATGTCGAGGGCTATAGCGGGGGGATTGTACAGCTCGTATGTGACGAGGATATTCCGGTCGTGATGTTCTCACCGGAGTTGTTAAAACAGGTATTTCTAAACATATTGCACAATGCACTGCAAGCAAAACCAATGGAAGGTCGAATCCAAATTGAAGTCAAAAATATAGACAATGATGTGCACGTTCAGGTAACGAATGACGGTCCGCCTATCGCGGAAGAAAACCTACTGGCTGTATTCGAACCATTTTTCACGACGAAGCAAACAGGTACGGGACTTGGACTGGCGATTTCCCAAAGGATCGTGCAAGCGTATGGCGGACATATTTTTGCTCAAAACACCCCCGAAGGAGTCTGTTTCACTGTCGTACTGCCGATTCGGGTAAAAGGAGGATTGTGATGACGAGCAGAGTGCTGATCGTAGACGACGAGGCCAACGTGAGAAAGGCATTGTCGACTACGCTACGCAAAATGGGATACGAGCTCCTGGAGGCTGGCAGTGGAGTAGAAGCTTTGGAGCAGGTCGAACGCTTTTGCCCGCAAGTCATGCTTCTGGATCTGCGTATGCCCCATTTAGATGGTATGGATACGTTGCGCCGCCTGAACGAGAGAAAGGGAAGACTCCCGAGAGTCGTGATGATGACTGCCTATGGTTCGGCCAGTGATGTCATGGAGGCCATGAAGCTGGGAGCGTTTGATTATGTGCAAAAGCCATTCGACTTGGGTCAGGTCAAACAAGTCGTTGCTCATGCACTTACACAGGGAGAGCTCCTTGAGCAAGGCGAAGTCGGGCAAGGCATACAGGAAGAGCAAGCAAATCCAGGCGGAACCAGCTTGATTGGCCTGAGTCCGGCTATGCAAAACGTGTACAAGCTGGTGGGAAAAGTAGCGATGTCTAAAGCCACTGTTTTGCTTGAAGGGGAGAGTGGCACAGGCAAAGAGCTCATTGCAAGAGCGATCCATGCCAATAGCCTGCGGGCGGATAAACCGCTCATTCCTGTCAATTGCGGTGCGATTCCTGAAAATTTGCTGGAGAGCGAGTTATTTGGATATGAACGAGGTGCATTTACAGGTGCCGTTCATCGCAAGCAAGGATTGTTGGAGCTTGCGAATGGAGGTACGTTGTTCCTTGACGAAGTAGGAGAGCTGAGCCTTTCTTTGCAGGTAAAACTGCTGCGGTTTTTGCAGGATCGCGTATTTATTCGGGTAGGGGGCATTGAGGCGGTATCGGTTGACGTTCGCGTGATTGCTGCCACCAACCGTGACTTGCAGGAGAGAATTCGCCAGGAGCTTTTCCGCGAAGATTTATACTACCGGCTCAATGTCGTTCCGATTCGCATGCCGCCACTTCGAGAGCGAAAAGAGGACATTCCACTGCTTATCCGTCACTTTCTCGCCAAATATGGAAAAGAGGCAGGGAAGCATGACCTCTGCTTGTCCGCTGATGCCACAGAAGCTCTGATCGCCTATCACTGGCCAGGTAATGTGCGTCAGCTTGAAAATACGATCGAACGAGCTGTTGTTTTGACCAGAGGAGCAGTTATCGGCCAAGAGCATGTCTTATCCCCCATTCAGGAAAACACGGTAAGTGAACGGACCAAAGGCCTTGGCAAAATCAGCTATGAAGGACGAACTATGCGGGAAATCATTGCCCAAGTCGAGCAGGAAGCCATTGCCCATACCTTGCGAAAAGAACGCGGCAACAAGCTACAGACAGCGAAAAGACTGGGCATATCACGGCGGGCACTGCTCTACAAGCTGCAAATGTACGGATTGGATTCGGCAATGGATGAAAGAGACTAATCGCCCGGTGTGCGCAAACAAGTGACATACTGTGCAAAAAGTAGTCAGCATGACGGAGTAATTTCCTGAAAGCGCATTCATTTTCTTTGAAAAACAGATTGGCATCCCTCTTGCTATATCAAAAAGCACAAGTACATGAATACTTTTGGAAAAGGGGATGAAAATGTGTTTCAAGCCTTAACGAACGCTTCAGTCCGCATGGTGCAACGCTATTTGCCAGACGCCTTTTTATTTGCAGTCATTTTAACCTTCCTCGTGTTTGTTGCCGGGATCTTCATCAATGGCAAAACGCCGATGGAAATGGTCAACTATTGGGGAGGCGGCTTCTGGAGCTTGCTGAGCTTTACGATGCAAATGGTCTTGATCCTGATTACGGGTCATACGCTAGCCAGTACGAATATTTGTAAGCGTGGTTTGAATGCCTTGGGATCACTGGCAAAAACACCAGGTCAAGCGATTGTACTCGTCACATTAGTATCCTGTGTGGCGAACTGGATCAATTGGGGCTTTGGGCTTGTGATCAGTGCGCTATTGGCACGCGTTCTTGCCAATCAAGTGGAAAAGGTAGACTACCGATTGCTTGTCGCCAGTGCGTATGGCGGATTTGTCGTCTGGCACGGAGGGCTTGCTGGCTCTGTACCTTTGACAATCGCTACGGAAAAGCACAGCTTAGAAAATATCATCGGTGTCATTCCTACCACGGAAACGATGTTTTCGCCGATGAATCTGACCATTGTGGCTGCAATCATGATTGTCCTCCCGATTGTGAACAGATTCATGATGCCTGCCGAAAAAGATACGATTGTATTTGCGGGCGAAGGGATCGCGCAACAAGAAATGGCTGCTGCTACTGATTATGCAGTCGACAATACTCCTGCTTCCAAAATGGAAAACAGCCGTTTAATCTCGGTTCTTGTTTCAGCACTCGGAATTATCTATTTGGTTTTCTATTTTGCTGATAAAGGCTTTAAGTTGAATTTAGATGTCGTAATCATGGGCTTCTTGTTTCTGGGTATACTCCTTCATGGGACACCGCGCAAGTTTTTGGATGCCATGAATGAAGCAGTGAAAACCACGACAGGGATCGTCGTCCAGTTCCCGTTTTATGCAGGTATCATCGGGATGATGACGGCTTCAGGACTGGCGGCGAGTATCTCTCAATGGTTTATCAGCATTTCGACGCCTACTACCTTCCCGCTGTTCACGTTTTGGAGTGCAGGCTTATTGAACATTTTCATTCCTTCTGGTGGAGGGCAATGGGCAGTACAGGGGCCAATTATGCTGCCTGTCGCCACTGAGCTGGGCGTTTCCCATGCAAAAGTAGCGATGGCCATTGCTTGGGGGGATGCGTGGACGAACTTGATTCAGCCATTCTGGGCATTACCTGTGCTGGCTCTTGCTGGATTGGGTGCGAGGGATATTATGGGCTACTGCTTGATGATGTTAATCGTGACAGGCGCCATTATCAGCTTGGGCTTCTTGCTTTTTTAGCGATGCGCGCACGTTCATTGCCAAACGCGGTGATTTTTGATATGATAAGGACAGTTACCCCAAGAAAAGAACTGCATATGTACTGAGTTTTCTAGGGTTCCGCGGTCAGTCATCTGGCCGGTCAGGACCGAGAGAAAACCCACGACCACGGTCGTGTACACGGAGGGATAAAAGCCCGGGAGGAATATCTGTGATGGTATTCACCCGAGGCTTTTTTTGCATTCGGAAAAAAGTCTGAGCCATCTTGGATGAGTATGTATTTTGGGGAACGATAAAAACGGATACGTCCGTTACCATGAATGTAAAAGAAAGAGGAGGGAGCCAGAACATGGGGAAGTATTGGTTGATGGTTGTCGTAGCAGCAGTATTTGAAGTCATGTGGGTAGCGGGCTTGAAGCACGCCGACAGCTTTTGGTCATGGGCGTTAACCATTATAGCGATTATTATCAGCTTTGGTGTTTTGATCTATTCAGGGAAAAAGCTGCCGACGAGTACGGTTTATGCGATCTTCGTCGGTTTGGGTACGGCTGGTACCGTTATTAGCGAAATGGTCCTGTTTGGAGAACCGTTCAGTTGGACGAAAGTGGGCTTGATCGCGCTTCTTCTGGGGGGAATCCTTGGGTTGAAGCTGGTCACACCAGATCATGAAGAGAAGCCGAAGAGGGAGGGTGAAGTGGCATGACATGGTTATCCTTAATTTTTGCAGGGTTGTTTGAGGTTGTAGGCGTAATGGGGATCACACAGGTCAACCAAAAACCCTCGTTCCGTTCCTTTGCGGTACTGATCGGCGGTTTTTCCCTCAGCTTCTTCCTCCTGTCCTTCGCCATGAGAGAAATCCCGATGGGAACAGCCTATGCGGTTT
The DNA here is from genome assembly GCF_013284345.1 of Brevibacillus sp. MS2.2. NCBI lineage: Bacteria > Bacillati > Bacillota > Bacilli > Caryophanales > Paenibacillaceae > Brevibacillus > Brevibacillus sp. MS2.2. The sequence continues at coordinate 39,569 of NZ_JABSUZ010000002.1, read as the reverse complement.
GGACAGGGATTGGTACGGTAGGTAGCGCCATTGTCGGGATGATGTTTTATGGGGAAGCGAAAGACAAGCTGCGAATCTTGTGCATCGCCGTGGTGATTATAGCAGTAGCAGGATTGAAATTAGTAGCATAAGGTAGCGGTTATAAGAAAAGGCAGATATTCCACTTCGGATGTCTGCCTTTTCTTTGTGTATATGTTCCATTTCTCATAAGGAACACTCTTTGCGAATAGGGAATAGTAAAGAAAATCGTCTCGTTCAAGGAGGGAATGGCATCACCATGAGCTCTTTCTGGGCAACGCTAAAAAAGGGAAATACGTCCTCGGCGACAGCGGCTTTGGGAAACACTGGGCTTGCTATCGCAAAAGGCTTTGCGGCTGTCTATAGTGGGAGTGGAGCCATGTTTGCATCGGCAATGCATTCGGTAGCCGATGCAGTCAACCAGTTCTTCGTTTTCTTTGGCAGCGTACTCGCAGAGAAAAAACCGACACCGAGGTTCCCAACAGGCTTTGGTCGTGTCATTAACATTTTCTGTATGGTCGCGGTGATCGTCGTAACCATCATGGCCTATGAAACCATTATGAAAGGCTTCCACCTTATTCAGGAACCCACAGAATCCAGCCATTTTTGGTTGAATTTCATCATTTTATCTCTAGCGGTCATCGTGGATGGGTACGTGCTGGTAAAAGTCATGTTCGAAATCGTTCATGAAGCTCGGGTGGAAGCGAAGGGCTTTGCTGTCATCCCTGCCGCTTTTCGGAATGTAGGACGTGCGGCTCCACCGACACGGCTTGTCTTTTACGAAGACATCGTGGCAACGCTCGGTGCGTTATTGGCGCTGATTGCCGTTATCGTCACTACGTTTACTTCCTTTGCCTTGCTGGACGGGATTGCCACCATCCTGATCGGAATTCTCATGGTAGGTGTGGCATTCAAGGTAGGGTACGACAACATGGTGGGTTTGATTGGTATTGCAGCTCCCAAAGAAATCGAGGATCGGGTAGCCAAAGTCATTTTTGCTGACCCGGATGTGACGGACATCAACCGGTTGCGGATTGTACAGGAAGGGCGTTTTTACCATGTGGAGAGCTATGTAGAATTGCGGACAGGACTAAGTCTTGCTGTGGCAGACGATATTAAATACCGTATTCGCGACAGCTTGCTTACCGACCCGGATATTAGCGATGTGACGATGGGAATTTTGGAGGACAACGGCGTGGACGACTGGAAGGAGCTCACGGGCCAGGGAACCACGTAGACGAACGAGAGCGAAGAAACTCACCTGCGAAACAGAAAAGCCCCGCACCAGCCAAGTAAGCAGGTGTGGGGCTTTGGTTTGTGCTAAGGTGTGATGATTAGGAGACGGTCAACAGTTCTTGTTGCTCCGATTCATCTTTTTCCAAACGCGTAATCAGAACGCGTGTGACACGGTGGTGATCCATCTGCTTGACGGTGAACAGGTGGTTTTCCCATTCTACTGTCGCACCAACAGCGATATCTTCTTCTAACTGGCTGTACAACCAACCGCCGATTGTGTCCACATCTTCGGATTCGAGTTCGAATGGAAGATGGTCATTCAGGTCAGCCAATACGAGCATACCGGATACGGAGAGGCCATTGTCCAGCTTCTCAATCTCTGGTCTTTCCTCGTCAAACTCGTCTTGGATATCCCCAACGATTTCTTCCAGAATATCCTCCATCGTTACGAGACCGGCTGTTCCGCCGTATTCGTCGATGACAATCGCAAGCTGCGAACGGTTTTTCTGCATCAGGCGCAATACCGTGCTGATTTCCATGGTTTCCGGTACTGTCAGGACAGGGCGGACCAACGAATCCAGCTCTACGCTTCCGTCTTGTAACGCAGAAAGGTAGAAGTCTGTCGCATGGACAAAACCGATGATGTTGTCCTTGTCCTCAGCTGCAACCGGAAAACGCGTGTGGCGCTGCGAGCGGATAATCTCCAGGTTTTCTTCAAAGGTATTCGTCGTATATAAGCAAACCATATCAATGCGCGGGATCATCGTTTCCCGAGCAACGGTTTCGGAGAAGTCAAAAACTTGTTCCACAAGAGCCAATTCGGTTTGGTCGATATGGCCACTTTGGTGACTTTGGTTAACCAGAAGACGAATTTCTTCTTCTGTATGCGCCGCTTCATGTTCTGAGATGGCTTCGAGTCCAAGTCGTCTCATGAGAGCGTTGGCTGTTCCGTTCAAGAACCAGATAGCCGGGTAAAGCAATTTATAGAAAAACATCAATGGCGCGGCAACCCACAACGAGGTCATTTCTGCTTTTTGAATGGCCAATGATTTCGGAGCCAACTCACCCAAGACAATGTGGAGGAACGTAATAATCGCAAAGGCTACACCAAAAGAAATCGCGGAGATCGCATACTCAGGCAATCCTGAAGATCCAAGCAAAGGCTCCACAATCATATGGGCAATGGCCGGTTCCCCGACCCAACCCAGTCCTAGCGAGGCGAGCGTAATCCCGACCTGGCAGGCAGATAGATAGGCGTCTAGCTTATGCGTTACTTTTTGGGCATAGACTGCGCGTCTGTTACCTTCATTCACCATCTGTGTCAGGCGCGTTTGCCGCACCTTCACGAGTGAGAACTCTGCGGCTACGAAAAAGCCGTTGAGAAAAACAAGAAATATAACAAGCAGTAGGTTGAGCACTATCGGGACGGTGTCCAAGTAAAAAGTCATCCTCTCTGGAATTTTATGAAAGTACTATTTTCTATTTTACTCTGATTGGGTGGAACGCACAAAAGCGATATACCACCGTAGGGGGCGTTTTACGCCCTTTTGGTCGGAAAGAGCGACCCTCAGATAACCGTAGCGCACGTTTTTGCGCTCGGAGAAGGCCGCAGATAGGCATCCGTTTCTGTCAAGCGACGCAAAGTGCAAGCGGTTACCTGTGCAGAATTTGTTGGGCGTAGACGAAAAATGCTGACAGTACAGCAGCTAGACCGAGATAGGCAGCTAACACTTTCCACTTCGTAGAGGCGGGTGCATCGTAGTACGTAGTGAGCTGGTGCATTTGCTCATCCAGTTCGGCTAATCTCTCTTGCGCCGCACGTTCTCCATCACGAAGCGCATCCGATGGGATCGGTCGGTTCGGGTCGGAATCGTAATACAAAACAGGCTCTCGTTCCCACAGTCTGAACAGTTCCCATTTTCTGTTCACATACACTTTATCGAGGCGCTTGAAGTCACGCTGAAGACGTTGTTTGTCCTGCAAAAATGGCACGTAAAATTTCTTCAAATCTTCCTGATTGATCGCATTTACCTCGGCATTCATTTGCGTGCGAATATCCCATGTCGATTCCAGCTCGGGCCATTTGGCTATGCTTTGCTGGAAGTCTGCAATCTTTTCGCGCTCGTATTGCAGGAGCTTTTGCTGATAGCCGCCACGTAGGCGGTTGTACCACGTAATCAAGCCGATGATGAAAATGAACACAGTAATCGGTCCTGGGTTGGCGAACAGCATAACACCCAGCCCGACTAACCCGATAAACCAAATTTTCGTCGACAAGACCGAAACGATGCGGCCGCCATCGAGCGGGGAGATAGGCAGCAGGTTAAATAAATTGAGCATGGCACCCAAGTAGATAACCAACCCCCAGAAAGGGTCTTGCGTATACCAATACAGCGGGAGGGCAGGCAAGAACGCAATCATCCCCGCCAAGGGCCCGCCGTAGGCTAAGTACGCCTCTGTTTTTGCGTCACGCGGCATGTCTTTCATGGCAATGAAGGCTCCTGCAAAAGGGATAAAGACAGCGGGTGAGGTCGCGATCCCTTTTCGCTTGGCGGCGATCACATGGCCCATTTCGTGGACGAAAATCAGATAGACGAGCGCCACGGCGAATTTCCATCCGTAAAAAACGGCATACGCCCACAAGGTAATCCCCATGGATATAATCGTGGTCCCGAATTTCGAAAACTTCAGTATGCTAAGTATCCATTTTAAATTGGCAAGTAAGAAAGCACCGATCGCCAAAAGGACTGAACGGCTTTTTTTCATCGTTTTTCCTCCCAGAAGATATAGGCAGATATTCCTTCTTACGAATCAAGCCAAGAGAAGTTTCTGTTCTAGTTGCCATCCAGACGAGGATTGGTGAAGTGAAAGCCGTACTCGCCATAGAGCGGATTGTAGCTAAGATGTCCCCCGTCGAAATACCAGAAATCAGTTGGACGAATGACAAATCGCAACCCCTCTACTTCCAACACAGCATCGTCGGTGAGGGCCTCATCTTTTTCAATCGCATAAAACATACCACCGGTCCCGGGGCCGCTTGTTCGTACATACAATCGAAGCGTATCTCCCGGTACAAAACCGGCATAACGTTGATAGGCAAGGGAAAACGCTGGCTCTATCATAAGTGTGATACTCATGGACTAGCTCCTTTCTGCTACTTGTCTCCCATTGTAACACAAGTCAGAGTAGTGTCCCGAAGCTCAAGGTGCAAGCGCAATCCAAAAACACCCGTCCGGTCAGAAATGTCTCTGCCGAACGGGCTGCATGAAAAAGCTGGCATTAGTCCTTGCCTTTGCTCACATCGAGGGTAGGGTGCATAAAACGCCCTCTATCTGGTTCTTCTTGATCCTCGAGGAGCTCACGATTTTCTATCGAGTTCCAGCCAATGTCATTGGTCGGATGTACCCACCGGTCCCCTGCCATGACGGAGGGATCGGTTTCTGTGTTCCAGTTGTGTAAGGGAGATTCCTTGGACTCGTACAAGCTGTCACCGATGACGACTCCGAACTCATTGACGAATGGCTTTTGAATCGTACGGGACGAGTTTTTGAAGTCAGGAGCACTGATTTGATGCGGCAGCGTCCCATCGAGGGAAATATCCTTCGTCTTGTCGTTCTTTTGCTGATCGTTATCCATCATCTGGACCTCCTTTTATCCCATAGCATGCATCAGTCACTGACCCCTTATTCCGTTTCGGGGGGGAGCTTGCGCCCAGCCCAAATGAGACCCAGCCGTATATGCTAAAAAAAGGGGGAAGATCTGATGCGAACGAGTGTGATCATTCCCGTCAGAGATGCAGCTCATCAGCTTCTGTATACCTTGTTTAGCCTGAACTTGCAGTTTGCCGATTTTGAAAAATATGAAGTGATTGTGCTGGATAACGGCTCCAGTTCTAATAACGTCTTGATTAGATTTGAGGGGGATGTGAGATGGGACTGATCGGTCTAGTCCGATCTTCACGGTTGTTTCCATCGCCATAATAATTGTTATAAGGATCAGTACTAACGAATAACCATTCTTCAGGGATAACCGCTGTAAGGTCCTTCAATTAAAGGAATCTCGGTCATTTATGCCACGACATCGATAATCTCAGAATAGGTCAAATCTACTGGGCCAAGTAATTAACATTCAAGCATAAGTAGCGAAAGACGCTTAAATAACAAAGATATCGCGACCCACTAATGAAGTGTATTTGATAATATGTGGAATTTATTGATAAATAATAATGTTGAAACTGATTCGTTTGGGGGAGGGAGCGACCATTTGTATGAAAGTGCGCTCTACGTTAGCAGGTCTTATTTACGGTTTGGTGACTATGTTTTTTTTGAGTGTTATCATTTCTTTTCTTGGAGATTTCGCAGCTGGAGGCATGTCGGTTGGGGGAGCATCGTTTGCGGGATGGTTATGGTTTTTTGCGACATCCCTATTTCCTGTCTTTGTTATTTCTGGTATTTCAGGTTACTTCCAGGCATTCAGGAACATTCGCCTATGGGTATATTGGGTTTTATGTGCTTTTCTAGGTTTTATCATCCCCCTTTTCATGGGGTCAGTTGGTGCTACGCTGATGCTTATTTTAGAGTATGGCTTTGAGCGTGTAATGACCCCGTCAACAGAGATTACAGCGAATGATATCATGCATGACTATTTTAAATTAGCACCCTTATATGCCCTGATAGTACTACCAGTTACGACACCCTTTTTGGCTCTTTGGCTTAAAGGAATGCAAGCTTTTCTAACCTATGTTGAAAATAAGTGGAAAAAGGAGACCTTGTGAGCTGTAAGGATCGAATCTCCTCGAATCGGCCAGATCATTATGAGCGTCAATAGGCTAGTAAATGGGGTACCGCCAGCAAAGTAACCAGAAACCACGTTAAGGGGAAATGTGCTGTAAAATACGCCTTTTGCGACAGTTTTTGTGGGGGCATAACGGTGTACCCACTAGCCCAACCCTACACATAGAATAAAAAAGCAGAAAAGGGCCTTTGTAGCTCGTTTGGTAAGGTATTTAAACATAACCGGTAGCAAAGGGATTTAGCCTAATCAAGACGTTGATCGGGATATTCGTGTTATAAAATATTTAAAAAAACCCTCCATTTGGGAGGGCCTACGACTTAATTGCTTGCGGGTTAGACTCTAATTTTTTTTCGAAGTATCCCTAAATATTTCCGTTTGTATTTGTTTACGCCTTATTGAGATATGCCTAAATGCTGTGCAACTATTTCTTCTGGAACTCCGTTAATCAATACTTATTCAAAATTAGTCAGCAAAGCATGTTCAAATGATAAAAATTTGAAAACAAGAAGAAATGAAGAAGCAACTTTATTTTGTAAAGATATGAAATATACTCACAAATATCCAGTATATACACTATAGTTTAATTGTTTTACGACATAAACAAGAAAGGTCAGCCTAAAGGTTGACCTTTCGGATATTTTCTATTCTATTAGCACAGAACTTATAACATATCCTTCATTCATTTAATCAGTAATTTTTTTAAGCTCAAAAATAGTTGCCTCTGATAACAAGATAAGCCTATCGTTATTAACAACAAAAAAACTTATACCTACAGGTATGCTCATTTTTGTAGAAGGGTCACTTATATCTATTACTTTTACTCCATCATTTTCATTTAAGTCTGGGATATCTATTTTATATAATCTATAAAAAGAGAGAGAGTTATCGCATGTCGCTGTAATCTCATATAGTGGATTTTTTAGTTCATATTGATATTTCGTATAATTTTTAAGTCCTTTTGATGAAAAAAAGTCTTTTTTGATTATAAGTTCATCTCCAATAAATTTTTGCCCTGTTGGATATTCAGAAGCATCATTATATGAATTTGCAAATCCTAAAAGCTTCTCAACTTTCCAAGTTCCGTAGAAATATTTTTCAGTTTCGCTATCCAAATTTATACGTTCTACAGTACAATATTCGGATGTGTTTTCTGGAATAATAGACTCATCCGTTTCAGGTTTAGGCTCACTAGAAGTATTTGGATTTGATGGCATTTCAATATTTCCACAACCCGATGCTAGCATCAACATGATCATGATACAAACCAATAATATTTTTTTCATATTTCACACTCTTTTTTATTTTTTTGATTGTGTCATATTCATTCTTTGATAATCGTTTGAGCACTATTGGCACCTGTTATGACGTTTTGGCATACAAAAAAGTTCTAGGTATTTTTCCTAAATATTTTCGGGTTCTCAAGCTCCGTTTCTGCTATTCCTTCGCATTAATTCGCTTCTACTTAGACGCATCCATACCCAATTTTTTGTTTCGAAAGAAGATTGAAAAACACTCTCAGCATCTTCTTAGCATTAGTAAATCCCACATTTTACGGGGGCCCGATAATAGGTATTATGTTAGCTAACGTCCGCATCCTCAAATTCGGGCGTTTTTGGCCGTTTTCCGCGATTATCATTTTGGGGACTGGAGAAAAATCCTTCGAAATGTCATTGCTGATGTATTTTCGATTTCGTCCGCAACCAAAGAAACGTTCCCTTCAATTGCATACTCATGAATGATTCTCTCCTGCTCTATAATTTCTTCGCGTAGCTCTTCGATGAACTGTCATTCTCATGAGATTACACTCCCCCTAGACTCATCAAACTTTAGAAAGAGTAAAAATCGCCGAGCATAATGGCTGCCCGGCGGTTTTTTTGTTAGCGGTTTTCTTTTAGCCTTTCTTGTGGTTCACTATTAATGGAGCCGTCAGAACGGACAGCCTCGGATTGGGCTTTGGGTCCTCGGATTTCAGCGGTTTTTCCAAAATCTTTTTCTTTGTTACGTACCATGTGATGTCCTCCTCTTTGTGAAAGATGAAGATAGTATGACCCGGATGGGGCCAGAGAATGAGGACAGAATGAGGATAGGGAAAGGGTGGCAATTCAAATGGCGAAAAAACAACGAAAACCACAACGTCAAGCAGCGACAACAACTACGACAGACGCGAAAAGCGGATTGAACAGTTTGAAGGATATGCTGAATGCAGATGCGCTCGGAGCACTCAAGCAGCTTGAAAAAGACATGAAGACAGAAGGCGAGCGCAAAGAGAAGGAAGCAGCCGAACAAAAGCGCCGAGAGCAGGAAGAACGCGAGCGCAACAAGAGCTTTGCTGAGCTTTTGAACGATTACGAGAAAAAAGGCGGAGGCAAGTACAGCTAATGCGAGATGGACGGCAAACGGACCGACCGGATACTTCCAAAAACGGTTTGATGAAAAAGCGTCAACAAGATATCAAGGACGAGTCCATCAAGGAACGGGGCCGGATGGTCCTCGGCCGATTGGGCAAAAAGGACCCGAAGAAGTGATTTTTTCCCTCTCATCCCCATATAGCTAAAGAGTGAGGGGAGGGAAGTCATGGGGACAATCCTGCTCCTGTTTAGCCTCTTGTGCGTGGCGGTGGGTACCTGGAAATTAATCGGGATCTACAAGGCCCAAAAGGCTGACAGCAAGCCGCTCTGGTGGACAGTCGCGAGCGTGGGGATTGCGGTTTTTTTTCTTTTGAAGCTGGTAACAGATACGTTGCCAACATAAACAAGCACCTGTAGCCAGAGAGCTTACAGGTGCTTGTTTTTTAAAAAAAGGCTACTCCATTATTCGTAACGCAGTGCTTCGATTGGATCGAGCTTGGCTGCCTTGTTGGCCGGATAAAGGCCGAAGAAAATACCGATGGCACTGGAGAAGCCGAATGCGATAAACACGCTGTTCCAGGACATAAGCGGTGGCAACTGTGCAAAATAGGCAATAATCGAAGCAATACCAAGGCCGAACAACACCCCGATCAAGCCACCGATCAAGCAGACGATGACCGATTCAATCAAAAACTGAATCAAAATATCTCGTCGGCGTGCCCCTAAGGCTTTGCGAATCCCGATTTCGCGAGTACGCTCTGTCACGGATACGAGCATGATGTTCATAACGCCGACGCCGCCAACCACGAGGGAGATACCTGCGATGATACTGAAGATCAGCGTCAGGGTGCCCGTCATTTGATTAAACTGATCCATTGATTCTTGCATACTGCGAACTCTGTAATGGTCTTCCTTTTGATGCTTGCGGCTCAAGTATTGTTTGACCTGCTGCATGGCTGGGTCGACAGAGGCTTTGTCTATCGCTTTTCCCATGAGCATTTGAACAGAAGGCTCTTCCTGCAAGCTCATTTCGTAACGGATGGGAATAATCGCTCCATAGCTCGTTGCCATATCAAACTTGAACTTCTCTTCTGTGTACGTCCCGATTACGACGAGAGATTGATTTCCCCAGCGAACACGTTGACCAATCGGGCTCATTTGACCGAACAGCTTTTGAGCAAGAGCTTCCTCCAGGACGATGACAGCGCGTTGTTCTTTGTCATCGATCTCGTTGAAAAGTCGCCCTTTTGCCACCTTCAAGGTTGATTGCATCGAAAAATAATCAGCAGTGGAGGCAGTGAGGTTGACGCGCTCTTCTTTTTTCGGACCCTTCAAATCAATCGTGCTGGAGTTGTAAGGTACGATGTATTCGATGGCAGGACTAATCCTGCCGAGTACCTCGGTATCTTCCACGGTCATATCTTCTGAAGCGATCTCTTCTTTTGTCTCCCAATTGATGAAGACGTTAAACGTATTTTGCCCGAACTTTTCCATCTCTTCGTTGATGGCTTTCTGTCCGCCTTCGCCGAGTGCCGTGACGACAATGACGGAGGTAATTCCGATGATGATCCCGAGCATGGTCAAGATCGAGCGCATTTTGTTCGCCCAGATACCCTCTACGGCGGTGTTAAAGCTTTCCATAAAATTCATGTGACAATCACCTCGTCAGACGGCTTGGAGAATATTCGCTCCGTAACCTTTTCATCGCGAATGATTACGCCATCCTTGAAAGTCACAATCCGCTCAGCGTGCTGGGCGATATCCAATTCGTGGGTAACGAGAATGATCGTAACGCCCTGCGCATGCAGTTCCTGAAACATGGCCATGATTTCTACTCCGGAGCGGCTGTCCAGATTTCCCGTCGGTTCGTCTGCCAAGAGGATGGCCGGCTTATTGACCAGTGCTCTGGCAATCGCTACACGCTGTTTTTGACCACCGGATAGCTGGGTTGGTTTATGGTCCATGCGCTCAGCCAATCCCACTCGTTTGAGTGCTTCTGTTGCCCGTTTGCGCCGTTCTGAGCGGCTGACATTCGCGTACATCATCGGCAGCTCTACATTGTGCAAGGAGGAAGAGCGGGCGAGTAGATTAAACGATTGGAACACAAAGCCGATCTTTTGGTTGCGAACAACAGCAAGCTCCGTATCCTTCAGACTGCTAACCTCAATGCCGTCTAGCATGTACGAACCCGAATCAGGACGATCCAGGCAGCCCAGCATGTTCATAAACGTCGATTTCCCTGATCCTGATGGCCCCATGATGGCAACGAATTCGCCTTGTTCCACCAGCAGGGAGACACCTTTTAAGATGGGCAGTACGGTATCACCCGTCTTGTATGCTTTCGTCAAGCCTTCTACATGAAGCATCGTCGGCTGACCTCCTTCTTTACGTGTTACATACCCATTGGTGCGCCGCCGCCACTCATTGGCATGATAGGAGCTCCTTCAGTCAGGGATTCGACAGGGCCTAAAATCACTTGCTCATCACCGTTAAGTCCAGACTTGACGTGAGTGAACAACTCATTTTCCATACCGGTTTCGACCTTCTGCTTCTTCGCAACACCATTAGCAGATACCCAGACAAAGGTACTGCCGTCAGCATCTTGCTGAATAGCTTCGATTGGTACTTGCATGGCATTATCGATTTTTTCGACGGAGATGTTGATGTCCACATGGAAGCCAGGCTTCAAAGCAGATAGATCGCCAGATGGCTTGAGGGTGACTTTGACGCGTGTTTTTTCACCTTGCCCCGACTTGGTGGCAGTAGTGGTCGCGGTTGGAGAGATGCGAGCTACTTCCGCATTCAGCTTTTTCTTTCCGAGTGTCACGCCTTCAATCGTGGCAGACTGTCCGATTTTGAGTTTGTTGACATCGGATTCGTTAATATCCGCTTCTATCAACAGATTGTTCAGATTGGCAAGGGTCAAGATTTCTGTCCCCTTGTTGACGTATTGACCGTTATCAGCTGCAACGCCAATGACGGTTCCATCCATAGGTGCTACGACGACGCTTTGGACACGTTCTTTATTCAGTTGTGCTTTTTCTACATTCAGCTTGTTGATTTGGGCTTGCTGAGCGGCAATGTCTTCCTTGCGTGGGCCCTTTTGCTTGAGAGCGAGCTGTTGCTTGGCGACATTCAGTGTAGACAGAGCGCTATCCATTTGTGATTTCAACTTGTCCAGCTCTTGTTGGGTAGAAGCGCCAGAAGTGAATAGTTGATTCATCCGATCATATTCTCGCTTTGCCGCATCGTATTCACGCTGGGCTTGGGAGACACGTTCTTGGTCTTGTGCGACTTCTTCCGGCTCGTTGCCGATTTGTGCCTTGGCGAGGTTGGCTTTGGCCAATTCCATTTGCGCTTCCAGCTCGAGGATTCGGCTATCAACATCGGACGTGTCAATTTTTGCGATCACTTGTCCCTTTTTCACCTTGTCGCCTTCTTTGACGACAAACTCACGTAAGGTTCCGGTGACGTTGGCGTACTGTTTGAGCTTGTCTTCTACGGTGACGAGTCCTGATGTCAAAACCTTGCTTTCCAAAGCTGATTTCGTTGGTGCGCCGATGTTGACAGGCATTCCCATAGCTTGTTGCGATCCCATCATGGAAAACGCAACGCCCCCGATGCCCAGGAGGACTACGACGGAACCGATGATCCACCATCGTTTTTTCATGTTCATTCTCCTTGCTTTGGTAAGAACCATATTATTTCAGTGCTCGAAAGGTTTTTACGGTAGTACTGGAAAAAGGTAACATGAAACGCCGAATGTTCACATTTTGGACACAAATAAATGCATTTTGATACGTTTTGTCGGAAGGTTCTTTGCCGCCAATTGCCGTGATATCATAGATAAAGATGAGATGACGTTCCTCGGAGGGGAGCTATGAACAAAACGATTCGCTTTGATTACGCCAACGCTCGAGCCTTTGTCAAACAGCATGAGTGGGAGCAGCTTTCTCCAGCGATCGAAATTGCGCATCAAATGCTTCATTCAAAGACTGGGCCCGGCAAGGATTATCTTGGTTGGGTCGATTGGCCGGAACAATACGACCGGGACGAGTATGAACGAATTCGCCAAGCGTCAGCCCGAATTCAATCGAACTCGGATGTGCTTCTGGTGATTGGTATCGGAGGCTCGTATCTGGGGGCAAAAGCGGTGCTTGACATTTTAGGCCACAGCTTCTACAATTTGCTGCCGAAGTCCAAGCGACATTCTCCGGAGATTTATTTTGTGGGCAACAATATTAGTCCGATTTATATCTCTCATCTGATGGACGTATTAGAAGGAAAAAATGTGTCTATCAACGTCATCTCAAAATCGGGCACTACGACTGAGCCCGCTATCGCGTTTCGACTTTTTCGGGAATGGCTGGAAAAGAAATACGAACGTGAAGAGGCCAAAAAACGAATTTACATTACGACCGATAAACAGCGAGGAGCCCTGAAAAAGCTGGCGGATGACGAGGGCTATGAGTGCTTTGTCATTCCAGATGATATCGGTGGGCGATATTCAGTCCTGACCGCGGTTGGATTGTTGCCGATTGCTGTAAGCGGGGCGAACATGGATGCTCTCATGCAAGGGGCCAGAGATGCACGCGAACGCTACATGGTCATGGATTTGCGCGATAATCCGTGCTATCAGTATGCGGCGATTCGCAATGTACTCTATCGAAAAGGCAAGACAGTGGAGCTGTTGGTCAGTTATGAACCGCAGTTTCGCTACTTTGCGGAGTGGTGGAAGCAGCTTTTCGGGGAATCGGAGGGCAAGGATGGCAAAGGGATTTTTCCGGCTTCTGCCGAGTTTTCAACGGACTTGCATTCGTTGGGCCAATACATACAGGACGGCATGAGACATTTGTTTGAGACCGTTGTGTCTGTGACGAAGCCCACTGTGGATTTGACTGTTCAGGAGGACCCCGCTGACGTCGATGGATTGAACTTTTTGACTGGCAAACGAATGGGGTATGTCAATAAAAAAGCTTTCGAGGGGACGGTGCTGGCCCATGTGGATGGCGGCGTACCGAATCTGCTTGTAGAAATACCGGAGGCGACAGCTTACTATCTCGGCGGACTGATTTACTTTTTTGAAAAGGCATGCGGAATCAGCGGCTATTTGCTAGGCGTCAATCCGTTTGATCAGCCAGGGGTGGAGGCGTACAAGGCCAATATGTTTGCCTTGCTGGGTAAGCCGGGCTACGAGCGGCAGAAAGCGGAACTGGAGGCTAGATTGCGCGAGAATAAGACGTATTTGACCGTCGAGGAGACAGCTGCCTATTTGGAGCTTCCCGAGGCGTTTATTATGGAAAAAATCAAGCAGGGGCGCATCCGTGCTGTCCATGACGGCAATGAGTACATCATCAACAAAGAGCAATTCAATCATCATCTGGAGGAAATTCGCAAGCTCCAGGAGTTCGAGGATGCCGCGCGTCATGAGCCGATTCCGGAGAGCTACGATGTGAAGGATGAGGATTAACCAGCGACGTGCTTGTCAGATGGTTGCAAACAGGACTATACTTACAAAGGAATATCATAATGAACAAGCAACTTGGGGAGTCCTTCATGCGGGGCTGAGAGGATGGAAGCAATCGACCATCGACCCATTGCACCTGATCCGGATCATGCCGGCGCAGGGATACGGTTGCCGGCAGACAGCGCTTTTTTGCTTGATTGTTACCTATGCGTATGTAGCCCACCTTTTCCTGCTCGGGAACTGGTGGGCTTTTTGTTATGAAGTGGACATGTGGCTGTAGGGAAGAGAAGAATATTTCCAGTCTAGGCTCCAGGCTCCGTCCTGCTGGGGGCTGGGACTGCCCGCTCCGAAGGGATTCGCGGGGAAACGCAAAAGTGGTAGCCGCTTCGTAGCCCGGGCACGGTTGCGTTTCTTTTGCCCGCGAATCCCTTCTCCGCTCGGTAGGACTCCACAAGTCGCTACGTCTGGAAATATTCTTCTCTGGCGTAACTGATTGCGTTCTTCAACATTTTTAAAGCTTTAAAAGACCGGATCACACGGAAAGCTCGTAGAGGAAACAGGAGAAATAAGCGAAGATCTTAGGGACACCGACCGAGACGCAATGCAAAAAGCGAAACACGCTTTTAAGCGTCCACCTCTGAAACACATCCTGAAGAGACCACTTTGGACGCTGTTTCGATTTTTGCATGGAGTCGTGCAGTCAATCCCCCAGGGGGTGGGCCTAGAAGCTGAGCGTTTTCTCCTGTTTCCTCCACACCGCAACAGCAACGAAATTGATGTTTTTATTAGACGTGCAACTTAGTGAGGAGAGAAAAAAGATGAGTGATTGTCTGGTAGTGGGTGGAGGAATTATTGGATTGAGTTTAGCATACGAGCTGTCACGGCGTGGGGTGAGCGTGACCTTGGTCGAGCAGGGTGAATGGGGAGGTCAGGCATCTTCGGCCGCAGCCGGAATGCTTGCTCCTTTGAAAGAATTCACGGCACCTGGACCGATGCTCGATTTGGGCATGGAGTCACTTGCGCTATACCCGGAATGGGTAGCAGAGCTGGAGGAATTGACTGGTGGAGATGTACAGCTAAGCCTGGATGGGTTACTCACCGTCGCTTTAAATGAGGAGGAAGTCCAACAGCTCGCCGACAAGTACCGTTGGCAAAAAGAAGCGGGACATGCTGTGCAATGGCTCTCGAATACAGCGCAAGTGAAAGAGGTAGAGCCGCTTCTGACCGATCAAGTGCAAGCCGCTATCTATTCGCCGTACGAAGGGCACATCAACAATCGAATGCTTCTTCGCGCCTTGGCTACTGCTTGCCAATTGCAAGGAGTGAAGCTGTTGTCTGGCTGCGTGGTGAGCGGCATTGCGGTTAAAGGCGGAAAAGTGATCGGGATCGAGACCTCTTCAGGGTCACTGCGTGCCACACAGACGGTGATTTCCTCGGGAGCGTGGGTTGGAATGATGCTTGAGATGCTGGGCGTTTCCGTGCCGATTCGCCCTGTACGCGGACAGATCGCGGCTGTCTCGTCCGTAGGGATTCCACTGCGAACGGTGATTTTCGGAACGACAGGCTACATCACTCCGAAAAAGGACGGAAAAATTGTCATTGGTGCCACTGAGGATGAAAGTGGTTTTCAGCGGGACGTCACAATGGCGGGATTAGCCAGTATCCTGCAAGGGACCATGCCGTATGTTCCTGCGCTGCACTCGGCTACCTTTCTGGAGGCTTGGGGTGGACTTCGACCTGCGACACAAGATGGCAAGCCGCTCCTGGGCCCCGTTCCTGGCTGGGAAGGACTGTCGATCGCAGGTGGACATTTCCGCAATGGCATCCTGCTTTCCCCCGTCACGGCTAAATCGATGGCGGACTTTGTGGAAAAAGGAGAAACGGAGCGCCTTTTGCCATTTTTACCTGCCCGCTTTCTGTAAATTGGGCTAGTCTCGCCTAGATTCCGGTAACCTCCCCATGGGCACTTGTATATGGTAATAAAGAAACACTAGAAGGGGAGGAGTTTCCATGCAGTCTGATTCTGATAAAAACCTGTATCAGGCTGACATTCAGTTTGTCAGCCTGTTAAAGGATATGCGAGAAAATGTGCACAACATTTGCAAGGAGCACGTGGAGAAAAAAGTGCGCATCGAAGCAATTGACGGGCAAGTGTTTGAAGGCGTCATTGTCGATTATGATGATCAGAACGTATACGTAGAAGTTGTAGACCAGGATGCGGAGGAAGAAGAAGTTTTCGAAGAGTATGATTATGAGGACTATGAGGACTACAATCCTTATCAAGTAATGGAAGTAGCCAATCGGCAGCCGTATGGAGGATGGGGGCAATATCCTGATTATTACTTTCAGTATGTGAGCTATAATCCGTATGCAGGTTATCCTCCCTATGGCGATCTCAGTCCTTATGGGGGCAATCCATACTATCCGCAGGTCAGTCCCTACGGAGATGAGTTCAATCCTTACAGTCAGGTCAGTCCTTTCGGCAGTTCCAACAACTCACGGGTCAGCCCATTTAGCAGCAGCAATCGTCCCGCCCCCCAAGTCAGCCCATTTAGCAGCAGTAACCGTCCCGCCCAAGTCAGTCCGTATAGCGAGCAGAAGCCGCAGGTAAGTCCTTGGGAGCAAAATATTTCGCCATATCCACCATTCCCGCCGTATCCGCCATTTTTTTGTCCGCCACCACCACCCCCACCGCCATATGTTTTGCCAAAAGTACAAGGGAGAAGGAGACGGAAAAGATGCAGGAATGGACGTAAAATCATTCCATTGGCGCTCTTTACGCTCCTGACAATTGTCTTGATTTAATGGCGGGAAACTTACAAGCCTCTCAAGGCCATCACGGCTTAGGAGGCTTGCTGCTTTTTGTAAGTGTGAGAGTACAACCTCTCCTTTTGTCACACACTACGAACAAAACGGTGGACGTTTCTCACAGAATAAATAAAGGCAGGGATGGACGATGAAACAAATAAACAGCAGCTTGCCAGGCACGCGGGCGACATTCGGTTATTTTCGTGAAGCACTTCAGCCGCATTTTACATTATCCAACTGGGATTATGAGCAAGGGTATTTTGACCGGGCGCTGGATGACAAGAACACGGTCTTTTTGCGCTTGCCTGTAAAAGTCTTGCAAGGCGAGCTCGACAGCCCGGATGCCTGGCTGGAACTCGGGCGGCCGTTTGTGATCCGGCATGTGTACCAGACTGGGGTAGAAGAAGATATCGGCTACACGGAGGCACTCGCTTCGGGCTTGATGAATCAGTTTCAGGAGCCGGTAGACAAGGACGCACAGATTGATTCGAGATGGATTCGAAAAGCAGAGGCGGTTGTCAAAGAGCTGGAGAATCGCCTCGCGTGAGACAGGCCGCCGATAGGCCTGTTTTTTCTTGTTCCTGGCAGGGAAAATATAGGTGGCTAAAGAATGGTAGCACATGGAAAAAGTGAGGTGGAAATATGGCCTGGTACCATGCAGTGGCGAAATGGTATTGGAAAATCCGCAAACCTCTTACCTTGGGTGTCCGTGTCATTGTAACGGATGAAGAAAAGGGAGTATTGTTAATTCGGCATACGTATGTCCATGGCTGGTATTTGCCGGGAGGAGGAGTAGAGCGAGGAGAGTCGTTTGGGGATGCTGCTCGCAGGGAGCTGTGGGAGGAGTGCGGAATACGAGCGGTCGAACTTACCCTCTGCCATCTTTTTTATAGTGAGCGGGAAGGGAAACGAGACCACATTGCCTTGTATCATGTCGACCTCACACCTGGCCAAGATTTGCATAAGGATGACAAGGAAGTAGCGGAAATGCGTTTTTTTGCTTGGGATGAGCTTCCGCGGGAAATATCACCAGCTACAGAGAGGCGCTTATCTCAATTTCGCAAGCAGTCTTTTCAGAGTGACCGCTGGTGACAGGTGGGATTTTATGCAAGTCGATTTTTCCTATGGTATAGTGAAGACAAACAACAGAGCGTACAAGACCGCTTGTAAGGATAAAAGTGAGGGCAGACCAGCATGAAGATTGCGACTGTACTGCGAAATGACGATTTTACACGAGAAGTGGAACAAGCATTAAAAGAAAAGCTCCATGCAGCCAATAGCCCATTTACCTTTGTGAAGGGACCAGGTGAGCAGCCGGATATGGTGTTGTCCATCGGGGGAGACGGGACACTTTTGGAGGCCGTCCATCAATACGGAATCGAGCCGTCTTATGTGGGGATTCATACGGGACATCTCGGCTTCTATGCGGACTGGCGGCCTGAGGAGCTGGACGAATTCGTTGAACGTCTGATGAACGATGAGCCTCTGATCGCGGAATACCCGACGGTCCAATGCCGGATTAGTACAAGAGATGGAAAGCAGTATGAAAAGTGGGCGTTGAATGAAATGGTTTTGCGTAACGCGAATTTATCTACCTTGGTGTCGTGCGTCTATATAAACGGCGATGAGCTGGAGACGTTTCGCGGTGACGGCTTGATCGTTTCGTCACCTTCAGGAAGTACAGCCTACAACAAGGCCGTGGACGGAGCGATTGTTCATCCGTCTATTGAGGCGATTCAGTTGTCCGAGATCGCTTCGATCAATAACCAGGCGTATCGGACGATCAACAGCTCGCTCGTATTGCCAAAGCATCATGAAGTAGAGCTGATCGTCATGAATCCTGAGATTATGATCGGCTTGGATCGTGAGCAGGCTGTATGGAGAGATGTGTGTTCCATTCGTTGCCGAGTGGGACCTGACAAAGTGAAATTCGCTCGCTACAAGCGACTGACGTTTTGGGGGCGGGTTCGTAATTCGTTTATATCCGGATAGAGAAAGCGTTGGGGAGGGGAACCAAATGAAAAAAGTAGGAACACTGCAGACCATTTTCCGTCATCCTGTCAAAGGGATGCGGGGGGAAGAGCTATCATCAAGTACGGTCGATGAATTTGGCTTGTATGGAGACCGTGCCTATTATTTTTGGGATCATGCCCGTCAAGGTAAGTATCTCAGTGCGGATGTTGTGCCTGCTCTTATCGGGTATCACGCCAGCATGAGCGAAGGGACAGGAAAAGAAGCGTATCCGCCGATTCGGATTGAAGCCCGAGATGGCAGTGTACATACGTGGGATGATGCTTTATTTGCCCATGTCGCAGAGACGGCGAAGCGCTCCATTACGCCTATGATTAGTAGTCCGCAAGAAGGTGGCGTGAACTGGGAAGACCACATTCTGCTGGTTACGGATGCCTCTCTTAGAGAGATCGCACGGCAGATTGGCGCAGAACAGATAGATCCACGACGTTTTCGGGGGAATTTGGTCGTGGTCCTGGAGGATGATGAGCCGTTTGCGGAAGACAAATGGATCGGCAAACAGATCAAAATCAATGATGTGACCTTGCAAGTCAACAAGCACTGTGAGCGCTGTGTATATGTCAATATCGACCCAGATACGTTGGCGATGACTCCTGCCGTATTGAAGGCATGCGTCAAGCGTCACAATAATCACTTCGGTGTATATGCTTCGGTTGTCACGACAGGCAGTGTGTCACAAGGCGATGATGTTTTTTTAGTGGAGATGGGAAGTGACGGGGAATGATTGCAAGCCCTCTGGAAAAGGTTCGCAGTTACGTACAACGCTATGACTCGAGCATCGAGCCGATATTGTTTGAACAGCCCTTACCTACGTCCGAAGTGGCTGCGCAGGCATTAGGTGTCGAGATTGGCCAAATTGCAAAGTCAATTTTGTTTCGGGTAGATGAGCAGTTCGCCTTGTTCGTGGCAGCAGGCGACGTACGTGTCCATCCCAAGCAAGTGAAGGCAGCTTTTGGCCAAGGAAAGCCAAAGATGGCTACACCGGAAGAGGTAGAAAAAATGACAGGCTTTCGTGTTGGAGCGGTTTGTCCGTTTGCTTTACAGGAAGAAGTGCCTGTCTATGTGGATCGGTCCTTGAAACGCTTTGCTGTGGTTTATACAGCGGCTGGCATCGCTGAATCGCTTTTACCGGTATCTTATGAAGCCTTGTTGGAGATGACAGGGGCGAAAGAAATCGATGCCGCTTCGGCAGAAGGGAGCGCATCATGAAAAAGGTTGCAGTCGCCATCGCAGTAGTAGCCATCGTCGTAGTCGCGGGTCTTTCCATGCTGGGAATGTCTAATCAAACGACTGCAATTGAAAACAACATCTCCCATTCTGCTTCCTCGTTTAAAGAGATGACAACAGACACGTATCTGAGTCATTACAACAAAATCAAAGAAGAGTTAGCTGTGAAAGGAATTCATACCCTGCCTTTTCAGCTTGAGCTGGACAAGCAAACGAATTACTACCGCTTTTATTATCCAAAACAAGAAAGTGCGGCAAATGAAAAAGCGATATGGGTAAGCGTCATGCTGAGCGGTGATCAAAAAACAATAGACGGTATCATGTATGAAGGGGTTCCTGACGTTCATACAGTGAAGGCGATGATCCAAGCTACTGGACTTAACTGGACACCGGAGCTGGATCAGTTCATTGCGGTTACCAACGTTGCAAAAACGCCAAAAGAAATGGTTGTTTCCGATGTGAAGGTAACGATTGAAGGAACGTCAACACAAATAAAAGTAATGGTTGACCCCGTGAAATTAGAAGCTCCGAAAAAATTATAATGCTGAATGAAAAAGTGGTTGGCAGGAGGCTATGGCTGCGCAACCACTTTTCGTTGTTGTAGTTTAGCTGCAAGGAGAGGACTCGCGTTTCAAAACGATTTGGAATAGCCTCCCATAAAGAAAGGCACTTAAGAGGGAGCATAACAAGATAAACCCAAAAACGCCAATCGGCATGATCCACTCCGAAAGAATGACGGTCACGGGAGCGAGGAAGCGGCCGAGCGAGTACTGCAGGTTAGCGGCACCCATGTACTGTCCTCGTGCATGTTCTGGTGCGTATTTGCTGACGAAGCTCTGCTCGACCGGAGTTCGCATCACTTCCCCTACTGTAAAAATGACCACGCATCCGAACAACAGCCATGCATTCGTCGTGAATCCCACCAAAAACATGCCTATGCCAAATAGCAAGGAGGACAAGAGGAAGACATTCCGATCGCTCCAGTTCTCAAACCATTTGGTAACAGGCAGGGCACACAGAACAAACAGAAGGCCGCTGATTCCCAGCATCCATCCGAAAATCTCCGTACTGCTAAGCGAGAGTGACCAGGTATTCCACGAAAGCAGTGTCTGCGCTGGAACGAATTCCTTTACATAGACTGCCAAAAATAAATCGAGCTGCACGATTGCAATCGTTATCAGCATGCCTGCGAAAATATAGATGGCAAAAGCTTTGTCGCGTAGAATGACAGCATAGCTCTGCCATTGCTCCTTCATAACGGAAGGGAAATGGATAGAGGCGACAGAGCTTTTTACGGTCGGTGGCAGTGTCTCTCTCACATTAATCCAGATCGCAATCGAATACAAAAAAGTGACAAGCGCACAAGTCCACAGCAGTTCACTGCGGTATTGAAAGAAAAAGATGGCCCCCAAGGCGGGTCCCAATACGGCGCCAATGTTCATAGCTGTAACGAAGGTAGCGAAGGTTCTGCGTCTGTCTTTTTCGGAGGTGAGATCAGCGACCATCGCAGAGCTCGCCGGGCTGTATATCGCTTTGCCGAGCCCGATTCCAATAAACGCAAGATAATCGATCCAAGAGGAGAGGGAGAAGGCAAACAGAACAAACATGCTTGCCTGCAAAAATGCTCCTGAAAGCATGACGTATCGACGACCAAAGCGATCAGCTAGATAGCCGCCAAAAAGATTGCCGATCATACTCATAATCGGTGGCACTGTCATGAGTAACCCGGCAACATTTTTGCCAAAGGTATCACTAAAGTGGAGGGTAAGAAAGGGAAAGTACATCCAAAACAACAGGTTAAAAAGCGTCTCGCCGATCAATCGGGTCTTCAAATTCAGATCCCACTTCAGCCATTGCACAGCAGGTGTACCTCCTGTTTTTGATTCCCTGGCCAGGTACACCTACTTTAGTGCAAATTTTCAAAAAGATATAGACTTATAATCATCCGTCGGGTACACTAATATCATAAGGGCTAAGGGATTAGACCCTGACTTAAGATGTGCCACTTTTAGGTATTCGCTTCCTACACAACAAATAAGCCGACACTTCCTTGTGGAAAGGGGTGTCGGCTTTTCGCATGCTGTTACTTGACCATCCATTGATAAAAATGAACATCGTGCCACTCTCCGAATTTAAATCCCACCTCTTGAAACTTCCCTGCCAAGGAAAAGCCGAATTTCTCGTGCAGCTTCACACTGGCATCATTGCCACCTACGATTCCGCTCACGATCGTGTGGTATTCGAGTTGTTTGGCGCGCTCCAGAATCGCACTCATCAAGGCAGTGCCGACACCTTTCCCGCTTTGATCAGGGGCGATATAAATAGACAGTTCCGTAGATTTTTGATAGGCGGGCTTCTCACGGAAAACGGACAGACTGCAATATCCGATCACTTTCCCTTCGTATTCGGCGACGATGATCGGATGTTTGCCACCGTGCTTGTGAAACCACACTTCACGCTGGGCCAAGGTCTGTGGCTCCAAGTCAAATGTTGCAACAAGGTTTTCCACCGCGTAGTTGTAAATAGCGAGCATAGTGGGCAGGTCACCCAGAACTGCGTCTCTGATCTGTAACATGATATTCTCTCCTCATGTTGGTTGGTAGGACTTGTTGAACTTATTCGAACTACTTCTAGCGTACGGCCTCGTAAACCTGCCGCAGATTTGTAAAGCCTTGGGATTGTGCTTTTACCAAATACTTCGCCCAGAGAGCACCAGCGGCAACAGCGTCACAGTAAGCGTGATGCCTGCGTGAGATCGGGATGTCGTGTGCCGTACAGAGTGCGTCCAGCGAGCCGTTGCCAATGGGATTACTCAACAATCGGATGAGCAGCATCGTATCCAGCATGCGGTGCGTAAGCGGACGTCGGCTCGTTTTCCAAAGCCCAGATCGTAAAAATTCACGCTCATGGCGAGAATGATGGGCGACGAGCGGACGATCTCCGACGAATTGAAAAAAACGGGACAAAGCTTCTAATAGCGGCGGGGCATCGGCAACCATATCATCGGTAATCCCTGTGAGAGAGCGGATGTGTGGAGGAATCGCCCGCCCGGGATTGACCAGCGTATAAAAAGAATCACCAAGGAGGAGGTGCTCTCCTCTCATGGCGACGGCTCCCATCGAGATAATCGCGTCTCCGTGATCGGGATAAAAACCGGTCGTTTCCAGATCGACGACGACAACCTCTAGATCGTGCAGAGGAATATCGGCACTGGAATCGACTGGTTTATTCGCTTTGGAGATGGAGCGCAAATAGGCGATGTGCTGTTTGTCATCTGTTATATCTGGAAGAGCCTGACTCATATGCCAAATACGATCAAATAAATCCCATTTTGCCACGCAAATCGCCTCCTATCCCCCAAAAACGGACGGGAGCTTTTCTGTCATTTTTTGCAGGCGGATCGCTAGCTTCATTGACTGTCGCACCATCACTTGGGTGTCAGGAGAAAGCTCCCCTAGTTTGATATAGCTATTGCTCGTGTATTGCCCATCTTCCCAATGGAGGGGAGCAATCAGTCGCAGACCTTGAATTTGTCGGAAGTACGCGGCTACCTCGTCACAGAAGCTTTTGCTCCAGACTCCTTTTTCGCCGAGTAGATCCAATCGTTCCAAGGTAGAGCTGGCAAAGATGCCATGCGCCAAGGCAAAATGCCGTACGCAATTCACCAGTGGCAAATAAATGCCGTACTTCACATTGATGGCGCCGCGGAAGCGTCCATGGACCTCAGGTAAAACTCTGCCGAATATTCCGAGTGGCACCCGATAATGCAAAGTATTGCTCACCAGTCGATTTAGCAAGAAGCCATTCCCTGCAAGCAATTGACGGAAGCGGTCATGGACGGGAGTAAAAATGGCAGATTCGCCCCATAAGACACGCACATCACTTGCGAGCAGTAAATAACGAGCGTTTTCCCAGATGGGGTGAGAGACCCATCTGTCTATTTGGTCCAGCCATTGTTCGGTGCTGCCTCGCCATTTTGGAGAGAGGCAAGTGACATTCCCTTGGCAGGGAGGATAGCCGGCTACCTCCAAGCCAGCAACGATCGTCGCTCCCAGCAACTGAAAGTAGCCATGTATCTTTTCTGTGTCCTGTTCGCCCAGATGATCTGGCAGTTGATAGACGAGGCCGTTATCCTGATCGCTGATGAGTGCTTGCTCTGACCGGCCACCACTGCCGAATTGCAAAAAGGCAAAGGGGACGGGAGGGGTACCCAAGCCCCTTTTGGCAAGGTCGTTCACTGCGAGGAGCACCCCTTGTCGGATGAGATTGTCGTGAATCAGATTGACGACGATCGAAAAGGGGGCCAATTCCCCTGCGCGATTCAATGGACGCAAGACAGAGGGATTCAGCAATTCTCGTCGCAATAAGGCCAGCTCGCCAAAGGAGTCAACATTCCGTATTTTTTCCACTTGTTCAGGTGAGAGAGTGAGAGGTGCTGCTTTGAGTAGATGCAGCCGGTCGTACGCGTTCAGGCTGGAGTAGTTCGGGATAGCCGTATCCCCCGTGTTCGCTAAGGTCAAGACCAACCACCTCTTCCTCTTCTGTGACTCGCAGGCCAATGGTTACTTTTAACACATACAAAATGATGAAGGCTACTAAGAAGACGTAGAGAGCGGAGCCAGCCAAGCCCAACGCTTGAATCCCTAACTGGTGCAGGCCGCCGCCATAAAACAGACCTGGACTGCCTACGCCGACCTTTTCGGCAAGCTCCGGAGTAGCGAATAAACCCGTGGACAACGTTCCCCAAATACCAGCCACCCCATGCACGGAAAAAGCGAAGACAGGATCATCAATTCCCATGCGGTCAAACCAAATGGATGTATAGAATGTAAGTATACCTGACACCGCGCCGATCACGACAGCTGCCCACGGATCGACGAAGGCGCAGGATGCTGTAATCGCGACGAGAGCAGCGAGTACGCCGTTGAGCATGCTTGGGATATCTGCTTTTCCCATGACGATCCAGGAGATGGCGAGAGCGGCGACAGCTCCTGCTGCGGTAGCGAGATTGGTAGTGACGGCGATATAGCCGAAAAATCCAGATGTGCTACCGAGCGTGGAACCGGCGTTAAAGCCGAACCAGCCGATCCAAAGAAACAGGACACCTAAGACAGAGTAGACTTGGTTGTGACCAGGAATCAGATTGGAGCTGCCGTCGCGATTGTATTTTCCGATGCGAGGCTTCAAAAGGATAGTGGCGACGAGTGCGACGATGGCACCTTGGAGATGGACAACCGTAGAACCAGCGAAGTCTTGCATTCCGAGCTGTGCCAACCAACCGCCGCCCCATACCCAGTGACCGACGACAGGATAGATGAGGACAGTAAACAGTACGCTGAAAATAAAATAAATAGACAGCTTGGCGCGTTCAGCAAAACCGCCCCAGGCGATCGCGAGTGAAACGGCCGCAAAAGCGAGCTGAAAGAGGAAGAGAATCGAGATAGGAACAGTTGCTGCGGAAAAAGCGGAGAAAGCGTCTTTTTGCATGCCGTCAAAAAAGAATCCGGAAAGTCCGATGAAAGAGTTGCCGACTCCAAACGTCAGACCAAAGCCAAACGCCCAAAAGGCAATCGAGCAGATGCCAAAGGTAAGGACCGTTTTGCCTGCGACGTGACCAGCGTTTTTCATGCGAGTAGAACCAGCTTCCAGCAGGGCGAATCCAACCTGCATGAGAATAACCAGAATGGCTGAGACCATGACCCATGTGGCGTCAATGGCAGATGAGAGACTTGCGACAGTAGGTTCCATCCATCTACCTCATTTCTGTGTCATATAACCTGACACCAATTTATTTATGTCAGATTATATGACATGAAAATTCCGGTTGCAATTGTTTTTTTGCAAATAATGAGAAAACACCAATCCTTCCGTCTTAAGCGGAGGAGGATTGGTGTTGTGTGGTTGGTTTTCGTTTTTCAATCAGGAAGCCTGCGAAGCTCATGACCGCGAGGAATAGTCCACTGACGAGGAAGAGCTGCTCGACAGGCCATTTGCCCATCCAGATGGCGCCTAGGCTGCTGGACAAGGTAGAAAAGAAGGTGAACATGAGCATGTTGATCGCAAATATTTTGCCTGTACTGCTGCTCGTTGCTTTGATTTGAATGGCAGTCACGGTCGGGATACCAATGAGCGGTCCACCGAACCCTGCAACGGCTGCTCCGAGGAAGGCAATCCAGTGAGCGGTGCCTCCTGTCGTAAGCAACAGGAATCCAATTGCCTGAAACACCCATCCAATCAAAATGATAAACAAATAGCGGCTGTAGAACGTTCGAGCCATGTACAGGCTTCCCAGCAGGTTTCCGATCCCGTAAAAGCCCAACAAGACAGCTAGTGTACTTCCGTTTCCTTGCTGCATGCGTTCGGCCATAAACGGGAAGCCCACCGTATAAGTGACCTGCCAGACGAGAAAGCCCATATTGCTAAAGAGAAGAATCAAGAACAGGGCGCGATTCTGTTTTAGCTCCTGTAAACCTGAGGCAATATCCCGGGTGTACTGGCTGGGTGTCATTTTCGTCGTAGACATTCGCTGTTGATCAGTTAACGAAATACGAATGGCATAAAGAAACAAGACGGATATTAAATAGCTGCCTGCGTTTACGAAAAACAAAGTAGACAGCGGCATAATCGAAGCGACTAGTCCAATCGACATTGGCGCAATAATCCGAATCGTCCGGAAAGTCGTGTCCAAGATGGCATTTGCTCGTCCTAGCTGTTCTTGGGGAACAACTGATTTGAGCGCAACAGTCCGTGCTGGCTGAAACAGACTGGAGAACAACCCCAATAAGAATTGAGCTGCCAGAAAAAAAGCAAACTCTTCCACACCGATGTAGACCAGGATGCCAACGATGATTGCGACAACAATTCGCGCAACATCCGCTCCCACCATGAGCATGCGTGGGCTGTACCGATCAGCCATGACCCCGCCGACGAGGTAAAACATGAGACCCGCCACCATTTCCGGGATCACGAGCAAGCTCAGCACCGTACCCGATTTGGTTGCTTGCAGTAAATACCAGAGTAATGCGAAGCTGTAGCATTGATCACCGATGCTTGCCGTCATTTGCGCGAGCCAGAGTTTGAGAAACGAACTGTTTTTCCATAAAGATGGGGATGAATCCACGTTGACCCTCTCCGTCCTGCTGACTGCGATAAAATGAATTTGACCATAGCGTAGCAAGGCGAAGAGGGAAAGTAAAGGACTCATGCTCGTGCGGTTACATTTAATTTACCAGTCCTCCAGACAAAGAGAAAATAAGCGATAAGAAAAGTGAAGGAGGCGAAGGTGCTGACCCCCGCGAAACCAAAATTAGAATACAAATTGCCTGCGAAAGAAGAGGCAATGAAAGTCCCTATGTACATGCAAGCGTTGGCCAAGCTCGATATGGTACCGCGCGCGGTGTCAGATAATGATTGCAAGTAGCCCATCAGGACAGGCACGAGTACACCGCCGAAGCAGTACAGGAAGAAGAGGACAACCTGCAAAAAGCCAACTCCCGGTATGTAAGGCAAAACAAGATAGAGCAGGGCGCTGCCCAGAAACCCAACAGTCAAAATCGTATTTCTCTTCCAACGCTCGAGTAACCAACCGCTGAGTAAGCTGCCAACGGTGTTGCCAAGCCCGATAACTAGAGTAATCAAGCCAATTTCGGTAACGGATTGCTGATATTGATCGGAAAGCCATACGCCATAGAATGAAAAGACTGCATAGACACCCGTCATGAAAACGAAATAGCCGATAAAGCTGCGTGAAGCTTGTGGTAGTCGCAACAGATCCTTGTAACGTGCAAAAATAGCCACTCGGGTGTTGTTTGTTCCAAGCCCGGCTATGGAGGTAGGAGGCAATAAATCAGGAAGTTTTCGGATGATGAGTACAAAAGCTCCGAGAGAAGTAATTCCTACAGCCAAAAAAGGAAGCGACCAATGATAAGCTGACAGAAAACTGCCTATAGGTACACCGATCACTTGGGAAACGGAAAGACCTGCCATGACAACCCCCATTGCTTTTCCGATACGAGCAGGGGGAAACAAAACAGGAATGGCAGCCCACACTTGAGGACCGATAAAGGCAGAACAGATCCCGGCAAGGAAGCGAAAGAAAAGCATCGCGGTGAAACTAGGTGCAAAGGCGCATGCAAGTGTGGAAATTGCAAATCCGAGCATACCGGCTGCCATCACATGTTTTCTATTTCGATTATCAGATAGCGGACCGGCTACTAAAGCGGCCAAAGCAAAACCAAGAGCATAAGTTCCAATCAGCCAGGCTGCCTGGTTCGTGGATACATGATATAACTCTCGCAAGGTTGGCAGCAGTGGGCTGATGATAAATGTGTTCGTACCGATCAAAAACATGGTGAAGAAAAAGATCATCAAAAATAGGCGCTCCATACTAAAACTCTCCTCTTTGTTTTATAATTATATAGTTAAATAACTTTTGAACTATCGAGTAAAAAAAGGATACCATTACAAGGTATCTAAAAAGCCAGGCAGTATTTGATCGAATGTCTCTTTATAGATGCGCATGTATCGTGTTTGCCCTTCCTTTCTGACTTTGATTAATCCTGCCTCTCGAAGTGTCTTGAAATGATAGGAGGCATTGGACTTGGAAGTGTCGCAGGTCAAGCCGACTTCCGTACAACTCAGCTCGTTGTCGGAACGATACAAGGCCTTTAAAATGGCTAGCCTTGTCTCATCTGCCAACGCTTTAAAAATCTTGATTCGCTTTTCGGTTAGTTCAAATTGTTCAATATTCATAAAACTATCTTACTAAGGAAACTCTATCCAAGCAACCATTTTATTGCTTTTATTTTTGATTCTTCCTATTTTCGTTGTTGTGCTGATGCTGATAGGAAGATCCTTGGTTGTCTTCGGTATGCGTATCATCGGCAACTGTACTGCTGGTTAGTCCTGCTACAGCTAATCCTTTTTGATTCAGGTTTTTGGCGCTTTTGAATTTGGACATGTTACTACCCCCTGTTTGTAGATGGATGCTTCTATAAGATGTCTTGTTTCGAAAGGGAGTAGTCATCCTCATTTTCCTAGCTGGATGTTGAGGTATACTATAAAAAAGTGCGTGAGTCAGGGAGGAGGGGAGCGGATGGCAGGGTGTGTCATGATCGTGGAGGGGAAGACAGACAAAGAACGCTTGCTTCGGGTGCTGGCTGAGCCTGTCACCATTCTTTGTACATACGGTTCCTACAGCTTGGAAAAAGGGGAGAAGCTGCTCACTCAAACAGAAGATGCAGATGAGGTATACCTATTTACGGATGAAGATGACAGCGGGAAAAAATTGCGAACGCATTTAAGTGAAGACTTTCCCGATGCGATCCATCTGCATACGCCGAAAATGTACAGAGAGGTTGCTGACACGCCTCTTTCGGTACTGGCAGAAATTTTGGAGCGAGCAGGCTTTGCGGTTATTGTGCCTCATCCTGATCTTGGAGAGCGGTAAGGGGATAAAACACCGTTTCATCGGCTATAACAGTAGTAAATGGAATGGTGGAGGTGCGAAGCAATTGCGTAGTTTGATGACGTTTTTTAATCGAATGAATATTATGGTGTGGCTGGTAGGTATCTTTGTCGCTCACGCCGCGCTCTATCTGGTGCTGGGGACAGCGACGTGGCTGGCTACCTCGCTTTTGGCAACAGCATTCTACGGCGTTATTTTATTGGTGGGCAAATTAATTGCCAGCCGTTATCCAGACAAGGAAGAAAGCAGATAAAAGCCGGTGAGCAAGCAGCCGGCTTTTTTCACATTACCAACCCAAGAGCTGCATGAGTAAAATGAACCCACCCAATACCCAGACGTAGATGGCGAAGCCTTTCATCGAGCCTGTACTGATGATGGTAAGCATCCAGCGAATGGCAACATATCCCGCTAGTCCGGCAAACATGGTGCCTACGAGCATTGGGATCAATAAAGCTGTTTCGAGCGGTGTTTCTACGATCTTGGCTGTTTGTAGGACACAAGCCCCCAGAATCGCAGGCAAGGATATTAAAAACGAAAAGCGAGCAGCGTCAGCACGGTCGATTCCGCGCAGGAGTGCACCGGCAATCGTCAGTCCGGAGCGGGAAATAGCTGGCAGAATCGCAGCACCTTGCAGTGTCCCGATGATGAGGGCGTCCGTGTAGTTGATTTCCTCGAATCTCCGATTTCCACGGCGCATAGACTCCACCGCCCAGAGGATCGCGCCCGTCGCAAGAAATTCCCACCCGATCGTAATGCCTGTCTGGGAGATTTCTTCAAAATAATCCTCAAAGGCGAGTCCGATCACTGCCGTAGGGATTGTACCTACGACCAATAGCTTGGTCAGCTTACTCATCGGATTCATGATGATATAACGAACCTGTGGCCAAAAGACGATAACGACAGCGATCAGCGTACCGAAATGGAGCATCGTGTCAAATAAAAGGCCTACCTCCTGCATGCCAAACATTTTGCGAAACAGGACGAGATGACCCGTGCTGGATATCGGTAAAAATTCAGTCAAGCCTTGTACAATGCCAAGAAAAATATGTTCAAGCAACAACAGCATAGGCAAGAGTCACTCCAGTCTTGAAAAAGTAGGGTCAAGCCAGTCTTACTGTCATATGTATGTCCGTGAATGGAAGACTTGCCTATTTCGTTGGGCATCGTTATTTTGTTAGAAAAAAGTTGTGGTATTTTCTTGCGGGAGATGGGTATAGTTAGTGTGCACAATGGTAGAGAGCGAGGAAAAAATACATATGTACAAAAGACAAATGCGTGAAAAGCGTGAGCCCCAAATCATTCAGAACGGCAATTTGGCGGCAGGGATGACGCTTACCATGACGGTAGCGCGAAAAACGGAAATCGGCTATTTTTTAAGCGATGGCAAAGATGAAGTGTTTCTCCATGCCAATGAAGCGCATGAGCGTTTACATATCGATGATGAGGTCGAAGTGTTTTTGTACCATGATCACGAAAATCGACTGGCTGCGACCATGGACATGCCTCATGTCGGCATGGGTGAATACGGCTGGCTGGAAGTAGTGGACATTTCTCCGCGCATGGGTGTATTCCTGGACAACGGTATTAACAAGGATCTGCTCTTGTTTATCGATGACCTGCCCAAGCATAGTGATGAATGGCCGCGTCCCAAGGATCAAATGCTGGTAGCGCTGAAGCAAGACAAGCTTGGCAGACTCTTGGCAAAGCCGGTCACTGAAAACGAAATCGTCAAGATCGCAGCAATGGCAGATCAGAGTATGAAAAACAAGTCTGTCGAAGGTACGGTCTACAAAGTGATTCAAGCAGGTGCGTTCCTGTTGACGGAGGACGAGCATATCCTTTTCATTCATCGTGATGAAATGGTAGGGCGACTGCGCCTCGGACAGACGGTGCGCTGCCGTATCAGTTTTGTACGTGAGGATGGCCGTCTGAACGGTTCCATGAAAGAGCGCAAGGAAGTGCAGTATGGCGAAGATGCGGACAAGCTGCTGCGCTATTTGATCAATCGTGACGGGGCGATGCCTTATACCGATTCGACAGAAGCGGATGTCATCCGAGAAAAATTCCAAATGAGCAAGTCCAGCTTCAAGCGGGCACTCGGCAAGCTAATGAAGGAACGCCGCGTGGAGCAAGTAGACGGCTGGACCAAAATCATTCGAACCGACAAAGACGAATAAACAGGGAAAGCCCTTCTTTGCATGAACATGCGCAAAGGAGGGCTTTTTGTTATGTTTCACAGTGTTGTTTGCACAGATTGTTTTTGTTTGCGGGCTTTGTAATACGACAACGAAAAAACGAGCCCTAGTAAAATAATACCAGCAATATCCGTTTCGATTCCAGGAATGACCGCGAGAACACCACCTGCAACCGCGAGGATACGCTCCAAGACGTTTAGCTTGGACATCCAGTAGCCGATTAACCCTGCTCCCACCCCGATCATCCCAAGCGTTGAAGTCAGCATAACCCAAATCGATTCCAGCAAGGTAGTATTAATCAGCAGCAAGGCTGGTGAGATGACGAAAATATAGGGAGCCATAAAAGCCGCGATTGATAGCCGTGTTGATTCTACGCCTGTCCGGATTGGCTTTGACTTGGCAATGCCTGATGCGGCAAAGGCAGCAAGCGCAACCGGCGGCGTGATGTCTGCGACAATGCCGAAGTAGAACGTAAACATGTGCGCCGCGATAGGAGGAACGCCCAATTGAATGAGCGCTGGAGCTGCGATGGTCGAAGTGATAATGTAGTTCGCCGTTGTTGGCGTTCCCATTCCCAAAATGAGCGATGCGATCATGGTAAAGAACAACGTAAGCAAAAGCTGGCCGCCAGCCAGATCAATCAGACCATTTGCCAGTTTCAACCCAATCCCTGTCAACGTAATCGTACCGACAATGATTCCGGCACACGCAGTTGCAGCGACGACGCCGAGAGCCATTCTGGCACCTGAGGCAAGCGCTTCTAAAATATCAGCAATAGACATGCGGGTTTCTTTGCGGAAGGCTCCTACGATGATTGTGGAGACGATACCGATAATTGCGGCGCGCTCGGCTGATATGTTCATCATCAAGGCTGTAATAATGATCACGATGGGGAGGAGCAAGTACATTTTTTTCAAAACTTCTTTTTTGTTCGGCAGTTCTTCCTTCGAGAGTCCGCGCAACCCGAGTCGCTTTGCTTCGAAGTGCGTCATAATCCAGATGCCGACGAAAAATAAAATCGCAGGAAGAATCGCTGATTTGGCGATTTCCAAGTAAGGAACGCCGATGAACTCCGCCATCAAAAAGGCAGCAGCCCCCATGACAGGTGGCATAATTTGTCCACCAGTAGAGGACGAGGCTTCCACCGCCGCGGCAAATTCGGAACGATAGCCGAGCCGTTTCATCATCGGGATGGTAAAGGCACCGGAGGTAACCACATTGGCAACAGAGCTGCCGCTAATCGTCCCTTGCAGGGCGCTGGAAAAAACGGCCACCTTCGCAGGACCGCCGATTCGTCTGCCTGCAATGACCAGCGACAAATCGTTAAAATACTCACCGACCCCTGTTTTTTCGAGAAACGCCCCGAACAGCACAAACAAAAAGATGAAGGTAGAGGAAACGGCGAGCGGCGTACCGAGAATACCCTCTAGTGTGTAGTAGCTGTGCCCAATAATCCGCTCGACATCACTGCCGCGATGCTCCAAAAAGCCTGGCATGTAAGGTCCGAAGTAGGTGTATAAAAGAAAAATGGTGGCGATTAGAGCGATTGGAATTCCGACGACTCGTCGTGCAGCCTCAAGGACAAGCACGACAGCAATACCGCCAACCACCATATCCATCGTCGTATAGTTGCCTGTTCGGGTCACAAGTCCTTCGTAGTCAATGACCCAATACAGTGACACGAAGACGCCTAACAGGGCGAGAACCATGTTCACGATTCCGATTTTGTTCTTGTTGCCTTTGGATGTCCCTGCATACAACAAATAGACAAGTACCAGTCCGAAGGCCAAGTGGATCGGACGATGAATCTGGGGAGGCAGCGTGAAGAAAAGCGTGCTGGATAACTGGTACAGGGAGAAGAGGACAAGTAGACCAAAAGAGATCCACTTCATGGGACCCGCGAGCTGGCGTGTGGCTGATTCCTTGTCGTATTGCGCGATCAGCTTATCCATTTCTTGCTGGTTCATATTTGATGTTGTGCTCATCTAGTAACCTCCTAACTCGCTCAGAATGGATCGCTTTTCTGCCTGAATCGTAATGGCTTCTCCCGGCTTGTCGATCAAGCTCAACGGAATATCCTGTCCAGCGAAAAGCAACGTATGATTAGCCCGTACTTGCCCGATAAAAAGCCGTATGGCAGGAAAAGAGCGCTGCATATTGCGAATGTGGAATCGTCCATCGGCCAGAACCAGCTCCTCACCAGGAGCCAATTCATTTTCCATGCCGATACCATAGTCGTGAAAGCTCATCTCCGATAAAATAATTTGACCGTCTACAATCCGGTATTGCTCCTCGATTGTGGAGAGATGAATAGAATGAGTCCAGCGGATGCCAAAGGATGCTTCATCCTGGATATTGGCACTCCAAACCACCTGATTCGACCGTGTATCCCGGATAACCAGAGCGTGAATCAGCGGAGTGGAGATGCCCACATAAATGACAATGACGAGAAGAAAGAAGGAGAAAAGGCGGAACAACGTCCGCCCTCTTCCCTTTGTTACTGCCTGGATAAAAACCATCTGGCTTTACTTCACGCCTTTTTCGTCGAAGTACTTTTGGGCACCTGGGTGAACAGGGATGCTGACGCCGTTCTTCACGTTCTCCAGTTTGATTTCCTTGGCTTTGGCGTGACCGAGCTTGTCGCTGTTCTCAAAGATCGCCTTTGTTACTTTGTACACGAGGTCTTCACTGAGATCGGAGCGAATCAAGAGCATCGATTTGACGGAGACGGTTGTCACTTCTTCTGGAACGGTTTGGTATGTATTGGCAGGGACTGTTGTCTTTACGTAGTAAGGGTATTTGGCGATGATTGCATCGATTTTGTCCGCGTCAATTGGAATGATTTTTACGCCAGTTGTCGCTGCCAGCTCCGTGATTGCTGCGGTAGGTGTACCAGCAGTTTGGAAGGCAGCATCCAATTGACCGTCCTGAATGGCTTTGGCAGAGTCAGCAAAGGAGAGGCGCTGGAGCTTGGTATCTTCAAAGGTCATACCGTATGCTTCCAAAATTTGCTGAGCGTTCACTTCTGTACCGCTTCCCGGAGCGCCTACGGATACGCGCTTGTCTTTCAAATCGGCAACGCTTTTTATATTGCTGTCAGCAGAGACGACGATTTGGATGGTCTCATCGTAGAGAGCGCCCAGTGCTTGGAAGGAATCAATTTTACCGTCTTGCTGGAACATGTTCGTTCCCTTAGACGCATACTCGGCAATGTCGTTTTGCGTGAAGGCAATGTCCGCCTTTTTATCACGAATGAGGCGAATATTTTCTGCTGAAGCGCCTGTGGCTTGAGCAGTAGCAGTGATGCCAGCATTTTTCGTGATATGGTCAGCCATGCCACCACCGAGTGGGAAATAAGTGCCGCCTGTACCGCCTGTTGCAATGATTAGTTGGGAAGGATCGGCGCTTCCTCCACCTGTACCTCCTTGTGTCGAGTTGCCGCCACCACATGCCGTCATGAGCGACATGGACAGAAGCAGTGTGAGCGAGAGAAGAAAATGAAGCTTCTTCAAGATAATTCCCCCTAGTCTAAATGTTCTGTTTATATTGCTTTCTTTGGCATTGTAAGGGGAGGTCTATAAAAAACTACAAAAATCTATAGAAAAATATAGTAAACTAAGAAATAAACGTTAACGATTTTTTGAACAATTTCATAGGAGGAAGTGCGGGCTACATTTTATGAGAGAGACCATTTCGATCCTGCTGCTTATGCTCATTGCTGTCCCGATTGCCGGGGAGCTCAAATTTCATCCGTTTCAAGATGATTTTCGCATTAGCTTTGGTACAACGGCTTTTTTCTTTTTTTTATTGTGGCTGCGTCCTTCTTTAGTGGCAGGGATAGTAACAGGAATAATTGTTGTTCTATTTAGAATAGTCTTGGATTTTTTGTGTGGCGATGTCTTTTCATTTCTGTCATCTCTTCAGATGCACTTCCCCGCATTTTGCTATTACGCTACCTTTGCTTGTCTATTCTCGCTCTTTCGCGTTAATACACTACATCATCGACCGCTTTGGGTGGGATTGTTGGGGACAGGCGCAGAAATAGCAGCCAATTTGGTAGAGCTGTCCTTTCGTGCTGTGTCCTTGGAGGGAGTCTTAAGGCTGGAGGTCGTAGGGCCGATTGCTGTCATTGCATTAATACGCAGTTTTTTTGTTCTTAGTTTTTTCAATATGATTCAGCTGCGTCAGGCGAAATGGATGGAAAAGCAACAGCGCAATCGAAACGAGCAGATGTTGATGCTCATCTCCAATTTGTACGAGGAAGCAGTTCTTCTAAAAAAGACATTGCATCAGGTTGAGGAAATCACGCGCGACTGCTATGAGCTGTATCGCGAGATGAACGAGGTGGAACACAAGGATGGGACGACGAACAAGCGATACGCGAAGCGACTGCTGTCCCTTGCTGGGCAAGTGCATGAAGTGAAAAAGGACAATCAACGCATATATGCAGGCCTCTCCAAGCTGATTTCTGACGAGAAAGAACGTGACTATATGCCACTGGGCGAATTAATAGCCATCATTGTTCAGGGGCAACGAAAGTACGCGAAGCTGTTGGAGAAGGACATTCAGTTTGAAACGAATGTGGAGGTGCCGTATCTCGCTTGCCACATTTACACGACACTCTCACTCATCAACAATCTGGTCGGCAACAGTGTCGAAGCCATCCGCGACCGGGGGATGGTATCGATCGTGGCTTCGATTGACGAGAGTCGGGAGTGGATTCATTTTGTTGTAACCGATGATGGGCCAGGCATTGTGGTGAAGGACAAGGAGCTCTTGTTCATGCCTGGATTTACTACCAAATACGACGTATCAGGCAGGCCATCCACGGGAATTGGGCTATCCTACGTCAAGGAAGTGACAGCCAGTCTCCAAGGAATGATTGATTTATCCGAGGACTTATGCGGACAAACAACACAGTTTTGTATTCGCCTGCCAATCGCAACTCTGATTCAGAAAGGGTGACCTCATGCGCTACTTCATTGTGGACGACGATCCTGGAATTCGATTCATGCTCGGTCAAATGATTGAGGATGCTGATTTGGGAGAGGTATGTGGGGAAGCAGAGGATGGCTCACAAATTGACCACGATTTCTTGAATTGGAAGCAAGTAGACATCTTGTTGATTGATCTTTTGATGCCGAATCGAGATGGCATTGAAACAGTGCGCCAGTTGAGGCGTTTTACAGGCAAAATTGTCATGATCTCGCAAATCGAAACGAAGGAGATGATCGCTGAGGCGTATGCGACTGGGATTGAATACTACGTGACCAAACCGGTGAATCGACTGGAGGTCATCAGTGTTCTACAAAAGGTACGGGAACGCATATTGCTCCAGCAATCCATCGAGGGTATTCAGCGGTCGCTTTCCGTTCTGTCCGGCAGTATGAACGTGACGCCTGCACTTTCCAAAGAAGCATCGTATCCTGAAAAGGGCATCTTGTCTTCCGCACGGTTTCTCTTAACGGAACTGGGGATGATCAGCGAAAAAGGCAGCAAAGATTTACTCGACATGATGGAGTGGCTGTACCGCTGGGAGAAGGAAAGGGATGGGGAGGTGAATCTCCCACCTTTACGCGATATTTTTTGGGCGATTGCAGCCCGCAAGCTGGGGAAGGGAGGGACTGTCCTGATTCAAAAGGAAACAAAGGCAGCTGAGCAGCGGGTTCGCAGAGCGATCTATCAGGCATTAACGCATCTGGCTTCCCTTGGGCTGACTGATTACAGTAATCCCAAATTCGAGAGCTATGCGACCACATTCTTCGATTTTACTGAGGTGCGAAAACGCATGCTGGAGTTGGAGAATCAGATGGAAATGACGATCTCTTCTACTCGTATCAATACCAAAAAGTTTATTTTTGTACTCTATATGGAGTCAAAAAGGCGAATTGGTGTATTTCAGGGCTGACTTTTGGAGTGGGCATCCAAATGTGATAAGATAATTCTATTGGTCATGAGCGAGGGCTTCGATGTAAGCTGGTAAAAGCTTTGGAATGCCTCCGTTTTACATTTGTTTTGGGAGGGAAATAAGTGAGCGAACTACGTAATCCATGGCAGCTACTTTACCGAGTCTATCGTCATGTGCAACCTGTTCTGGAGCGAGAGTTTGCAGCCTGGTACAAAAGAGCACAGGCGATTCCCAATCCCGAGCTGAGAAAACAGGCACAAGACAGCATGAACTCCAAAAAGTTTCACTGCCAAGGGGGATGCGTTTATGCAGCACAAGTCATCCCGTATGTGGAGACAATTGTTCCGCTGATTGTCGCCTACCAAACAATCAGTGACTACTTGGATAATCTGTGTGATCGCAGCACGTCACTAGATCCGCAAGACTTCCGTCAGCTTCACGTGTCGATGCAGGATGCACTGACACCAGGCGCGCCCTTGCGAGACTATTATTTGTACCGCGAAGATAAGGATGACGGCGGCTTTTTGGTTGGGCTGGTTCAGACCTGTCAACAGCATGTCGCACAATTGCCAGCCTATGAAAAAATCCAGGCAAAGATACTCGAGTTTTCTTGTTTGTATAGCGATTTGCAAGTATACAAGCACATTGCTCCCCATTTACGCGAGGATCACTTGTTGACGTGGTGGGATCAGTACAAAGAACGCTATCACGAGTTGCACTGGCAAGAATTTGCGGCTGTCACAGGCTCGACTATCGGGATATTCGCGCTTTTTTGCTTGGCGACTGATCCAAATGTAGGGGAAGAGCAAATTCAAAACGTAAGTGAAGCTTACTTTCCGTGGCTGTGCGGGTTACATATTTTATTAGACTATTTAATTGACCTGGAAGAAGATAAAGTAGGTGGAGATTTAAACTTCGTGAGCTATTACGATTCGGAACGGATAGCGACTGAGCGCTTGAAGCTTTTTATAGAACAAGCAAAGGCAAGCGTTAAACGCTTGCCAAATCCTGCATTTCACCGTATGATCGTGGACGGGCTAGTCGCGTTTTATCTCGCGGATCGCAAGGTAAATCGGAGCCAGCCACACATTTATACTATCGCTAGACAACTGCTGAAGCAGGCAAAGGGCTTGCCCTCTGTCCTGTTTTATGTGAACAGTTTACTTGTACGGCGATAACGGAGAAGAGGTTAGCGCATATGCTTGCGCTTGTACGAAAAGCCAAATCCCATCAACGAGAAGGCAACAACGATACAGCCAAGGATACCGAGGGGGCTTTTTTCCCCAATGGCAATGCCAACTCCGATGAGACAGGCGGTTACCAAAAATGCCAAAGCCAGTGTTACCAATTGATAACGATTCATCGGTCTGTAACCTCCTATCTGTCAATGTTCCCATTATACCTTATTTTCCGCGAAAAGCATCCAGGTAAAGATTTCGGAAATCCCGGTAATATATTTGTGCGAAGTGGTGGAGAACGCAGATGGAAAGCATAATACAAATTAGAAAAGGGAATCGAGTGATAGAAGGTCATGTTACCTATGAAGAAGGGGACTTGATCGAAGCCTTATTTCCCAGCCCATTGGATGTCACGGTGGGGGATCAGATCCCTTGTCTATTGACGGCTGATTATGAAACGATTAATACGTTTGAAGCCGTAGTCGTGGCTAAAGACAAAAATCGCTTGTTTTTGTTCCACTCTCCAACAGCTACTGAGTTTCGGGAACAGCGCAGACGCTATCCCCGTTTCGACATGGAAGTTAAGGGGTGGATCCAGTATCCGACGCAGGAGCCAGACTCATTTTTTTCCGTTTATAGCCAAATGGTGTACTTGGTGAATTTGAGCCTGGGAGGCTTGGCATTCCGCTCAGACAAACAGATTCCTGCGGATCAGCAAATTGTCTTTTCTTTTGAATTGTATGGTCGCAATCGCCCGGATGGGGTAGTGAAAACTGACCTGGTTATCATTCATGAGCGAATAGAGGGTCCGAACTATTTTTACGGCTGTACGATCAAAGGAATCAATGCTCGTCATTTTCACAATCTGCGAAAGTACATTTTGCATCGGCAAA
>NZ_JABSUZ010000019.1:0-107193 GCF_013284345.1 Brevibacillus sp. MS2.2 | reverse complement strand
TTGAATCAAACAGGAAATACAACCAAACCGAATGATTCAGGAGCTGCTAATAACTCCAACGTCTTGGAAACTAGCAACGAATCTCCATCTACAGGCAAAGTATTGCCGCAGACTGGCGAACAGGCTAACCCAATCCCGATCGTTGCAGGTATCGTTTCGATCTTGATCGGTATGTCGATCATGTATCGCAGAAACAAAAAAGCATAGCTCATCTAAAGGACCAAGTCCAGGGGATTTCCCGGCTTGGTCCTCTTTTTTCCCTACTCTAGCAACTGCCGGAGTAGCGGTTCACTTTTATACAAAATCTCCAGATGTGTCGCCTCTACGTAATACCGCTCACCTTCCAGCGCAAATACACTGTTTGCCATGACACTCCCATCCCCAGCGTCACTATTGATCGAACCCACTACTCTGCCATCGACCCATTTATCGGGAGACAGCGAAGGGACTGTTCGCAGGTAATGAATCGTTTCGTGTCCGATGCCAGCTACCAGCGTGACGCGAATATTGCGGGCTGCGATAATTCCCATCGTTGCGTTCAAGTAGTCCATGTATTGATTTTTCACGACAATCTGTTCATAAGGTACGAAGGCTTCGACCCCCTGTGTTTTCTCCAGCAAATAATCGCCATATGCTGCTGACGGGGTGAGATCAAGGAGACTGGGGAAATGTCTGTGTATAGCTTGTATACGATGAAAAGGGATGCTTTGCTCCAGATAAGCCAGATATACATTCATGTATAGCTCTACGACATTTCTTTTGGCAGAAACGGAGCGCGGCAGCTTCCCTCCTGCCCAGTAGCTGTAAGCGACAGGCGATCCGGCGTTAGGAGTCGCAAAAATCAGCAGCTGATCCACATCGTTTTGGTAAAATTCGCTCTGGACATAGGCTCTAGCAACAAGGCCCCCCATGCTATGGCAAATGAGATTGACATAAGGAGAACCGGTCGTTTGCCTCGCTCGCTCGATGACAGGCAGCAAAAAGCGCTCGGCTGAAATATCGATCTGCCTTCGCCAATCATAAAAAGCTACAAATAATTGTTCATTGAGGGGGTACCCCATTTTTCCAAGCAAACGGATAAATGGCTCGTAAGCGGTTCGGGCAAACCCGAAGCCCCAGTCACCAGTACCCGGAATAATTTGATCACTCATCGACCCAAACAGCCCCGGAACAAAAACAATCGGTGCCTTTTGCGCAAGAAAAGAACTCATGCTTGCACTCCTCTCCCTCCCTTTTGTCCCATGACCAGATGGAAAACAACATATGCTTTTGCCTATGCCAGAGCAGCTTGGGTGGTTCCCTTGCTTCGATGAGTCTCGTCATTTTTTGCCGAAATGGAGCGAATCGTTACAATTATCTTCCCACTTGAGCGAAACAAAGCGATATAATAAAGCGTCTAACGAATTGGCTAATGTAGTAAGCAAATCTATACTTGTCGGAGGATTGGCAAAAATGAAGGTACGCAAGTGGTTTATGCTTTTGCTAATGTTCGTACTATGTATTCCAACGATGGGGATATCCGTGCAGGCCGCGCAGACATCCTCTGGCATCAGCATCTATTTGGACGGGCAACAAATCAAAAGTGACGTCGCTCCGTACATTGTTCCAAAAGCAAATGTAACGATGGTTCCTATGCGAGTGATCGGTGAAAATCTGGGAGCGGAAGTAAATTGGGAGCCAAAGTCTCAAACCGCAACGATCAGTAAGCAAGATACCTTGTTGTCCCTGAAGGTTAATCAAAAGAACGCTCTCGTGAACAACAGCAGCGTCCCACTCGATGCTTCTGTTCAGAACAAGCAAGGAAGAATCATGGTTCCGCTGCGTTTTGTCTCCGAGCAATTGGGTCTTGCGGTAAACTGGGAAGACAAAACAAGAACCATTCGCCTGCAAAGCGGCAACGTCGCTACCATGACTCCGCCACCCCAGGATGTATTGAGTGAAACTGGCGGAATGGAACCAGCCACACCTGTCGTGACAAACGGAGATTTGCGCGGGGTATGGATATCTACGGTCTACAATTTGGACTGGCCATCTTCCGGTTCTTACGCAAACCCAGCGAAACAGCAACAAGAATACATACAACTGCTCGATGAGCTGCAAGCCATGGGAATGAACGCTGTTTTCGTGCAAGTGCGTCCATCTGGAGATGCGCTATATCCTTCTACACTCACCCCATGGTCGAGATTTTTGACGGGAACCCCTGGGAAAGATCCTGGCTACGACCCGCTTGCATTCATGGTAGAAGAAACGCATAGACGCGGGATGCAATTCCATGCTTGGTTCAACCCGTTCCGTGCCACTACAGATGCCAAAACAGATCAATTGCCAGCGAATCACGTGATCAAGCAGCACCCTGACTGGATTGTGAATGCCAACAAAAAGCTGTACATCAATCCGGGTATTCCGGCGGCACGTCAGCAAATTATCAATGAAGTAATGGAAGTCGTGCAGCGCTACGACATCGATGGCGTCCATTTGGATGATTATTTCTATCCTTCCAATGTCGCCTTTGCAGACGATGCAGCATTCAAGGCTTACAACAGCAAAAAAATCGTGTCCAAAGCAGACTGGCGCCGCGATAATATCAATCAGTTTGTTCAACAATTGAATCAGTCCATCAAGAGCGTCAAGCCTCACGTTCAGTTCGGGATCAGTCCATTCGGTGTGTGGCGCAACAGCAACGTCGATCCAACCGGCTCCGATACAAAAGCTGGCGTTACTGCGTATGACCATATGTTTGCCGATGTGCGCACATGGATTCAACAAGGCTGGATCGATTATGTAACTCCGCAAATTTATTGGAGCTTTTCCTTCGCCCCTGCCCAATATGACAAGCTCGTTACGTGGTGGGCAAACGAAGTACAAGGGACGAACGTCAAGCTTTACATCGGTCATTCCCCTTACAAGCTGGGAACGGCTGAAGCTGGCTGGCAGAGTGCCCAGGAGATTATCAACCAGTTGAATTACAACGCGATGGTTCCTCAGGTTCAGGGCAGCATTTTCTTTAGTGCCAAGGACTTGCGGAAAAATCCATTAGGTCTGCTCCCAGCTCTTAGCAGCTATTACAACCGCTAGATAAATAGCAAAAACCCCCGAATACTCGTAGCAGGGCAAACTTGCTACATGTGTTTCGGGGGTTTTTGCTTCTACGTTCATTTTTCTACAATAACCTGTGTTGCGCTTCCAAGGAGATCGGATCATTATTGGTGAACGGCTCGATGTTCCTTCGTCCACGCTTTCGATACCATCCAGCTTCCCTTTAAAATACGGGTTTCCCATAGCATGGTCCGAGATACCTAGGGGGGGTGGGACTGTGGATGGTGAGTTATGTCCTGCTTATTTAGTTACTTTGTGAAGACCAAACAGCATGAGGACATCATTATCGCTGGTCTCATACTCTTTTACTTCACCTTTAAAGGAAGTTTCTTTGACAATAATCTTGCTGCCTGTCGCATTTGGTTTCATTTCGATGATATGTGAAGATAGATTAAGATCATCTGCCTTGATACCTAACTTTTCGGAGAGATCTTTAACCGTAGCCTTGAAATCACCTAATTTACTGTCTTTAATGGTTACTCCCTGGCCATCCTCAGAAAAAACGAAAGAAATTCTTAGGTCCAGGTTACTTTTTTCCGTTACGTTTGCTTTAGCATCTGCTGTTGTGGTTGCATACGGTATAACAGTACCAATCACCCCGGTAAGTAACAAAGCTGATGCAGTTGTCATCCATTTCTTTTTCATTGGTCTCGCTCCTTTTCATTTCCTTTTTTGTATGCAAGTAAATCTCTTACCTGCTAAATCTAGGGTAAGAGGAAATATTAAACAAAATCGTGGGGTAAAACTAAAATTTTCCTTAATTCATCGCGCATTCTTGGTTCTCTGAGATACACTTCACAATTCGCCACAAAAAATGCCGCGAAGCATGTTCGCGACATTGGCAGCTTTATTTTTTCGGCATCATGGCATTTACAAACTCACTGATGTTTCCTTTACTTAATACGTCTCCAGTCGCGACTACTTCATACTGCATTTTCTTTCCAGCATACTCCATCACCCACATGATACTCTTGTCAGTCCGGTCTTTTTTGGCTTCCTCTGTATAAAGCACCTCGATTTGTCCTACTTTGACTACCTCTTTTTTCTGTTGATCCAGATTGGCTACATAAGTTGTACTTCCTTCTACTCCCTCATAATTCGTGATGTTCAAATTAATATAGCTTTCTCCAGATTGATATGTCGTGTACAGATACTCCAATTCATTTGTCCACGCTAACGGCTGCATGACGTATTCTTTCTTCTCTTTTTCCGCCTGCTGATACAAGGCAGCTTTGTCATATTCGTTCTTGATGCCAAACTCGAGTCGGGCATCCAAAAAAGCATGGCGTCCTGGCAAAGTTTCTGGCAAGAATATCTGCTCTCCCACTTTCTGTTGAACATCAGCCAAAGTCTTATAATCAAATGGA
Source organism: Brevibacillus sp. MS2.2 (assembly GCF_013284345.1). NCBI lineage: Bacteria > Bacillati > Bacillota > Bacilli > Caryophanales > Paenibacillaceae > Brevibacillus > Brevibacillus sp. MS2.2. Next base: position 102,730 of record NZ_JABSUZ010000019.1, on the reverse strand, counting down.
GCCGTCATCGTCACGATTTGTTTTTGAGGATTGTGAGGAACGATGTAGACAGCTGCGACAGTTCCCGGCTCCATATTATCCTCGATTTCCCAACGTTTATTTAAAAAGGCATCCATTTCTTGATCTGGCTCTTTTACTGTTTTGGCGCCTGATTCTTTTACATCTTTCTCTTGATACAACACCTCTCCTTGCGGGCTCTTCAACTGATAGAATTGAACAGCAGCATACCCCGACGAAATACTTGCGATTAATCCGATCGCAACCAAAATACTCACCTTGTATTTCACAAAAAATCTCTCCTTCTCTCGTTTGATTTTTGTCATCACCTGATGGCTAATGTCAATCTCCTGCGGGATGCGCGGGTCGTTGAACAGGTCCTTAATACTCTCGTGCGATTTGTTTGGACTCATCGTGAGCTGACCCTCCCTTCCCTAAAGGAGAATAAGCGGATCGGAACTTCGATGCCGTACGCTCGAATTTTTTGCGCAGACTCGCAGCGTTTTTGTTCATGATCAAGGAAATTTCCTCGTACGTCTTTTCTTCCACGCCTCGCAGTAAGAGAAGCGTTCTTTCCTCTACCGAGAGTGTCTGCATCGCAAGAAATACATCCTCACTGAAATAAACATTTTCAATATGCCGCTCGATGTCAGATTGAGAGTCTTTGTTCTGCATCAAAAATGGTAACATCTTTGTCCATTTCCTTTTTCTGATGAGATCGATGCAATGGTGATAGGCTATTTTATAAAGCCAAGCTGCGAACGGCATGGTTGGACTGTATTGTTTCAAGTTGCGATAAGCCTTGAAGAAGACCTCCTGTGTAGCATCCTCCGCTTCGCATCGATTCCCCAAGATGTGATAGCAGTAGTGAAATATCGGGGTTTGGTAGCTTTTCATGATGGCAGCATAGCGGTCATCTGCTCCCTGAATGATCTCATCCACGAGTTCTTCTATCTGTTTCGTGTCCACTCTCTCCCTCCTTCCAACTGGTATAACGTACCACATCACCCTGTATGTGACATCGCGTGCAAAAAAAATGCCGCGAAGCAAATTCGCGACATGTGAAAGCCTTATTTTTTGCCGAGCTCCGGCTTGTCTTGGTAAAAGAAATTCGGCGTATGGATTGTGTTGTCGTACTGACTATGGAAAATGTGTGTAGCTGTTCCGGAGATCGGCGGAACCAGCCATGTCCAGTCACCAGTAACGGGTCGACCACATTTCTCTTCTCTTTCCTCAAATCGCTTGAATTGCTGGCTCGCCGTATGGTGATCGACTATCGATACTCCTTTTTCCTTGAAGGAATGCAGGACGGCTACGTTCAGCTCGATAAGCGCTTTGTCTCTCCACAGTGTTGCTTCCCTGCTCGTATCAAGCCCCATGACCTCTGCGACCTTTGGCAGCATGTTATATCGTTCTTGGTCAGCGAAATTGCGCGCGCCTATCTCCGTTCCCATGTACCAGCCGTTAAAAGGCGCGGCCAAATAGTCGATACCGCCAATCTCCATGCGCATATTCGATACAATAGGAACCCCATACCATTGCAATGCCATATCAGCAAAGCCCGGCAAATCAGGATGCACGATCGGCACCTCCAAGACCAGCTCCTGAGGAATCTCAAAAAACTGCGGCGTCCGAACTCCAATCTGCACGACAAGCGGTAAAACGTCGTAGTTTGTGCCTTTCCCTTGCCATCCCAAGCTCTCACATAGCTTCGTCAACGAAAGCGAAATCGGGTCACCCAGTACGCCGTACTCTGTCTCGTATCCCGCGTAGCGAATCAGTTGGTCATTCCAGATGCGCATGGGAGCTCTGCCTGCCACAGCAGGTGCAAAAACCGTGATGGTCGGGCGAATTTTACCGTCATTGGTGGCAAATTCGATGTGGCGGAGCATGGCCTGCGCCATCTCTTCTTCTGTTTCGACGTGCCGCTCATCTATCACAAGTAACGATTCCCAAAAGAATCGCCCAATACATCGATTGCTATTGCGCCAGGCCATTTTCGCTCCGTGACGAAGCTCCTCGGCCGTATGCTCATAGTATCCCTGCTGGTGAATCATCTCTCGTACTTCTTGCAGCCGTTGCTCGGTTTCGTCCGTTGTCTTGTCCAGTTCACGATAGCATGTCCGGATAAATTGCTCTGCCGCTTCCATCAGTTGAATTGGTTCCATATTACCCTCTTTTCACGCTGAAGGGTGTCACTTCGCTGTTATTTTCTTCATCGTAGAATTTTGTTACCTACATTATAAAATTACTCGGGCTTGATTACCAATGATGTAGGCATATGGACACATATCTGTAAGAAACATGGACGAAAGAAAAGACAGGTGCTTTCACACCTGCCCTTTCTCCTAAACTGTCATATGGTGATTCCACATCTCCGACTTACTCAACGAAACAGCATCTGCTCCACCCTTCAACGCTTCGTTGACCTGCTCCATATTCCAAATCAACCCGCCCAAAATAATCGGCTGCGACAAATGCTCCTTGATATAAGAAATAATAGAAGGTGCTATCCCCGGCATGATTTCAATCGCATCTGGCTGGTTTTCCAAGACGTTTTTGATGGTCGTCGTAAGGGAGGTCGAATCGATCAAAAAGACTCGCTGGATCGTCAGCATCCCTTCCTTTTTGGCTGCGCGAATCATCGGTCCTTTGGTAGTGACAATGCCCGTTGGTTGGATATAGGTCGACAAGAAACGAAAAGCCTCCTTGTCATTGGACAGGCCATTCATGAGGTCTGTGTGCAAAAAGATCGGCTTGCTAGACTGACGGATGGTCTCGGCTTCCTCCATCAGCTTGGTCAGCTTTCCGTACATCAAAAGGATCGCGCATGCCCGGGACGCCATCGCCTCTCCCAAGCGATCTTGTTCGGTCGCCGCAATAACCGGATTCGTTTTCAAAATCGTATGCATGTCCATGTTATTCGCCTCCTGCCCTCAGTAGCCGTTCCACACTTACCTCAGCGCAGCCAAGCTGCTTTGTCTCTACCACCCAATGACCCGCGAATCCGTTGTCTTTCAATAGAGACAGGATCGATTCGAATGGGATCGTTCCATCGCCTATTGCCAAATGATCGTCGAGCTTTCCAAAGTTATCACTCAGGTGAAGAGCAGACAAATAAGGAAGCACCTCCTGCAATGCATCGGTCGCATATCCCGGACGAATCAAATGAGCATGGCCTACGTCGTACACGATCCCCACGCGAGATGAGTTTACATGACGGCATATACGCACGAGATCCTCGACGTTCCACCCCAGCACTTTTGGATAAGGAGGAACATTTTCGACCGTCAGTATGGTTGTACCCTCTGCGGACAGCTCGGAGGTCAACACGCGGAGTGCCTGACTCACATTTTCCACACCTCTGGCACGCTCGCCTTCCGCGAGTCGATCTTCTACCTCCCCCGCATGCATCACGACGTGGGTGCAGTCGAGAAAGCTGGCAATCTCCAGGCAGCGTTTCATCGTGTCCATTGTTTGATCCCGGGTTGGTCCTGTATCCGCCGCCAGATTGCAGCCACTAATCGGTGCATGAATCGACCAGGCAATCCCTCTCTCGTCTCCCAGCTTCTTCAACTCTTTCAACTGCTCCCAGGACCAGTCCAAGAGGTCGGCATGATTCTCTTCACACATAATCTCGATGCCCTTCCAATCATGCTGCAAAAGCTGAAAGATAGCATTGCGCAAGGACAGATCAAATAACGCATAAGTGGATACGGCAAACGAGCTTTTGTCTCTCATCTTTCATGACCCTCCCTCTTATTTCACGCCGGAGTGGATGAAGCTGTTGATAAACTGCCGCTGGAACAACAAAAATGCCAGCAACAACGGGAAAATCACCATGACCGTTGCTGCACTTACCTCGGCCCACTGCGCCCCTGTCTCAAACGATTGGGCAAAAATCGCCAGACCGACCGTCAACGGGCGATTTTCCACGGAATTCGTAATAATCAGCGGCCACATAAAATTGTTCCAATGGTAGCTGACCGAGACCAAACCAAACGCAATGTAGGTCGGCTTCGCTAACGGAACGTACACTCGCCACAAAATCTGGAACCAGGAGCAGCCTTCCATCCGTGCCGCCTCCTCCAGCTCGTGCGGGATTGTCTTGAAGGTTTGTCGCAATAGAAAGACCCCGAAGGCTGAAGCGAAGTACGGCAGCATAATGCCGATTTTCGTATCCAGTAAAGACAAGTCACGCAGGACGTTATAGTTGGGGAAAATCAAGATATCCGCCGGGACCATGAGCTGGATCAGGAACAGGACAAACAGCACATCCTTCCCCCAAAATTGCAGCTTCGCAAAGGCATAGGCAGCCAGTGTAGCCGTAATCATTTGCGCCACCAAAATACCAGTCACGATCAAAAAAGTGTTGATGTAGTACTGGTCAAAGGGGGCTGCATCCCACACCTTCGCAAAGTTATCGAGTGTAAAATCTGTACTGAACGACCACGAAGTCGCCAGCTCTCTCGGGCGAAAGGAAGTCCAGACCGCCCAGAGCAAAGGAAACAACCAGAGAACGGCCAAGCCGTACATTCCAGCCGTTGTGATTTTGCGAAGCATCTGCCATCCCCCCTTAGTTGTAATGAATCTTTTTATCCATACCAAAAAACTGAAATGCAGCGACTAATAGCAGCAGCACGACCATGACAATCGTCAATGCCGAAGCCATTCCTTGATCCCAGAAAGAAAACGCCGTCTCGTATATGTAGTACAGCAAGAGATTGCTGGCATTATCCGGTCCGCCTTTGGTCATGATCACCAAATGATCAACCAGCTTGAAAGAGTTGGTGAAGGCGATAATACTGACAAACATCGTCGTTGGCATAAGCAGCGGAAAGGTGATGCGGCGAAAAACCGTCCACGATGATGCCCCTTCCATGGAGGCGGATTCGTATAGCTCCTGTGAAATGTTTTGCAGCCCGGCCAAATAAAAGATCATGAAATAGCCCGCTTCCTTCCAAATGACCATAAAGATCATCGCCCACATCACATTTTTCTGATCGCCGAGCCAGTTCATGTCGCCTTTTCCGAACCACTCCATCACATGACTAAGCGCTCCGTACTCCGGTGTGTAAATAAACAGCCAGATGTTCGCCACGGCAATCATCGGAACAACTGTCGGGTAAAAATAAGCCGTGCGGATAAAGCTCTTCCCTCGTAATGCCTTGTTGGCGAACAGAGCCATAGCTAGCGCGAGAGCCACACTCGTCGGCACCGTTCCGATGGCAAACCAGATATTATTGGTCAGCACCTTCCAAAACACTTCATCTTCCACCATTTGTTTATAATTAGCTATCCCGTTAAAAAACGGCTCTGGAGAACCCAGATCCGCTTGATGAAAACTGAGTATGAACGTTTGTATAACCGGATAGAAGGTAAACAAGAGCAGGAAGATGAGGGAGGGAAGGAGCAAGAGCCAGGCGTACATGTTCACTTTCCATTTTGCGCGTAGTTCCCCCATTGTCGCTCCCCCATTGCCTTGCTTGATTTATTTGTTGAACGGCGCCAGCATCTTGTCCGCTTCTTCCTGCGCTTTTTTCAATGCTTCCGCAGGCTCGGATTGACCAGTGATCACGGATTGTAGCGTGTCGTTCAAGAGCTTTGTCACTTTGCCGTTATTGTGTGTAGACAGCTCAGCATGACCGAATTCCAGTTGGTCACGAGCCACTGCTGCTGCCGGGAAGTCCTTGACGTATTGCTTCATCGTCTCTTCTTCATAAGCAGACTTGCGTGTAGCAACATAACCTGTATCAACGCTCCACTGTGCAGCGCGCTTAGGCTCGGTCATAAAGCGAATGAACTTCCATGCCGCTTCCTGTTTCTTTTCATCCGTTCCTTTAAACATGTAGAAGTTTCCGCCACCTGTCGGGCTGCCGTAGTTCTTTTTCGCTGGCAAAAACGCTACGCCAAAGTCAAACTTCGCGCTTTTCTTCACGTTCGTCAGGTTCCCTGTCGTATGGAACATCATCGCCGTTTTGCCTTCCAAGAAATCAGACGGTACAGTCGCCCACTCGTTGACACCTTCAGGCATGACTTGATGCTTTTTGGACAAATCTACCCAAAATTGCAGAGCTTCTACATTTTCTGGCGTATCAAAAAACACTTTTTTCCCATCTTCGGACATCAAGTTCTTGCCGTTTTGCAGGGCCAACGCTTGGAACATCCAATATGTGAAGCTCGAGGAAGGAATCTCAACACCGTAACGTCCGTCCTTTTTCAATTTGGCCGCGTACGAAACCAGCTCGTCCCATGATGTCGGCGGCTTTTCCGGATCAAGTCCGACTTCCTTGAACGCGTCCTTGTTGTAATAGAGCACGATGGTGCTGCGCTGGAATGGAATGCTGTATGTCTTGCCGTCTACTTGGGAATTCGCCAAGAATCCCGGGAAGAAATCATTTACGTAGTCGCTGCCGCCATCCTTGGCAATGAAGTCGTCCATCGGAAGGATTGCATCCATATCCATCATCGTATGCAGCTCAGTCGAGAGCATCACCGCTACGTCGGGAGGAGTTTTGCCCTGTACAGCTGCCTGTACTTTTGTCGTCGTATCCTGATAGCTGCCCGTATAGACTGGTTTGACTGTGATATCTGGGTTTTCTTTGTTAAATTCCTCTGCCATACCATCCACGATCTTGGTCAAAGGACCGCCAACCGCAACCGGATAATAGAAGGACAGCTCTGTTTTGCCTGATGAATTGGCTCCTTGCGCCGCGTTGTTAGTGGACGAAGAATTACCACTGGAGCAACCCGTGATCAGACTCATACTCATAACGACCGCAAACAAGCTTTTGACAACTTTACGCATCGCAGTACCTCTCCCTTTTCTTTTCTCAATTAGTCGTAACTGCTAGATTTTTTCCGGTTTCTCCTTCAAACACGTTCACCTGAGCTGGATCAAAACGAACATGCATGGTTTCGCCTCGTTTGCAATGCCATTGCCCGTTCCATTTGGCCTTCCACAGCTTGTCTCCCACGGTGAATTCCACAATGGTCTCAGAACCGAGAATCTCTACTCCCTGCACGGTGACAGGGAATTGGCAGGAAGCATCAACAGATTGCCCTTCAAGGGCCGGTTGAAGTGACTCTGGACGCAAACCGAGAACGACCGGGGTCTGGTCCTTGATACCGTGAAACATAGGAAGTGGCAAAAAATGCTGACCTGCCAGCTCAATTCCTGCTTGATCGCCTGCCCGCCAAATGGCAGGTACCGTATTCATCGGGGGTGCCCCCGTAAACTCCGCCACGAACAAATTCGCTGGATGGTTGTAGACGTCGAGAGGTTTTCCGACTTGCTGGACCTCTCCGTCGCGCAGGACCATCATGCGGTCTGCCATCGTCATCGCTTCCACCTGATCGTGTGTAACGTAAATCATCGTGATGCCCAGCTCTTGCTGCAAGCGACGGATTTCCGTGCGCATGTGCCCGCGCAGCTTGGCATCCAGATTGGACAAAGGCTCGTCCATCAGGCAGATAGGGTGCTGACTGACGATAGCCCTTCCGAGTGCTACACGCTGTCGTTGTCCCCCGGATAATTCCTTCGGCTTGCGTTGCAAAAGATGCGCGATACCCAACATCTCCGCTACACGCTCCAACCGCTTGCCCTGCTCCGCTTTGTCTACTTTTCGAACCTGCAAACCAAACAAAATATTATCTTTTACCGTCAAATGCGGATAAAGTGCGTAATTTTGAAACACCATGGAGATGTTTCGCCCGCTCGGAGGGACTTGGTTCATCGGCTTGCCGCCAATCAACAGCTCTCCCGTGCTGATCTCCTCCAGCCCGGCAATCATGCGCAGTGTGGTTGATTTCCCACAACCAGAAGGCCCTACCAGGACGAAAAATTCTCCTGGCAGAATACGAGCACTCACTTCATTGACTACCTTCTGGCCCCCATACATCTTGGAAATGCGCCGCAATTCCACTTCAGCCACGACTTTCCCCCCTGGATCTCTCGCTGTTTTTTACGTATCACTCGACTATAACAATTGCTTACTAAGGTAATATTTGGGTATTGTAAAGTTTTTGTGCATAGTCGGTAATAATCCCCCCGACTCCCGCCTCGGTTGCCCGTTTCATATCTGCTTCCTCGTTAACGGTATACACGGTCAAAATGATTCCCCGATGCTTGGCGAATCGGATTAGCTCTGGCGTGACAATCTGATGGTTGATAAAGTATTGGGCATTCAGTTGAACCGCGTCTGTTACCTGCTTTTCGGCATACTGTTCCAGTTGTTCCTTTGGCTTGGTCCCGCTCAAGGTAAAGCCCAGTCCCAATTCCGGATTGAGCTTGGCGAAACGCTCCAATACTTCTGAGCTGAAGCTGCTGACAATTACATCTTCAACCATGTCGTGCTCCTTGATAGCCTTCGCCATTTCCTTTTCGTACCCAATCCCCTTTGCTTCCAGAATGAGCACCGCTTTGCCCTTGGCCGCTTCCAGCAGTTCATCCATAGTAGGGATGACAGCATCGGTAATCTCAGGCTGGTACCAGGAAGGATTTGCTGGATCGAGCTTGTTCGCGTTCAATTCGCGCAGTTCCTTCAGCGTGAAATCCTTTACCTTCCCTGTACCGTTGGTCGTACGCTCCAGATCAAAGTCGTGGATCAGGACAAGGTGGCCATCCTTTGTTTTGTGAACGTCTGTCTCGATAATTTCCACACCCAGCTCCATCGCTTCTTCAAAGGCGTACATCGTGTTTTCCGGCTTTAAGGAAGGAATACCTCGATGCGCCATCACCATCGGAGGTTGCGTGATGCTTTTCTCCGGGTATGCATTAAGCAGCTCATGTACCTCTTTTGGATCGTGTGAGACAACCCCGGCCACACCCATCTCGATCATTTCACTCGCTTGGCTCTTGTTCGCCCGATCAATTCCCCACACGGACAACCCGCGATTGCGGAAGTAGCGAATGACATCCTCCGTCATCGCCGTTTGCGAGAGAACGATCACATTGGAACGACTGCTCCTGGCTGAGCGTACAAGTTCCTTTTGCTTCTTTTCGTTCAGCTTGCCGTCGATATACACGAGGGCACCACGGTATTCATTGTTTTTCTCCCGCATCTCTTGGACGATTTCCGGTCGGGAAGACACAATGTGCACATCAGAGAGATTCTCTTTCTGGAGCAGGCGGTCGACCTCCGCTACCAATTTCTTGTCCTCGATATGAATCACCGGGATCGCCTTGCCCTTGATCTGCTCCAGTACCTCGTCCAGCGATGTGCCGTCCTGGGTGACGACTCCGTTCTTCCCGGATTTTTTTACCGGAATAAAAATGGACGACGCTTCTGCTTCCAGAATCGCATCGATCTCGGACTTCTTGTCGTACATGGCAATCACCGTCGGCGGAAGGACAATTCCCGTCTTAGGTTCAGGGACAATCAGCACGTCTTCCTTCAGATCAGAGACCGGAATCTTGTCTTTTCGGGCATTCGGTCCAAACAACAACTCACCAGGGGTCGGCTTGGGCTGATCGACAAAATCTCTGGACGCATCATTCGTATCCTTTTCCGTCAGGCGTTCCATCGAGTGTCCGCCAGCTACTCCCGGATGAGAGGTAACTCCCGGAACCTTCGCATCCATATAAGCCATCGAATCCACCACATTGTACTCAGGGTCCATCAAAATGACGTGGTCGCCGCCATTCGCCAAATAAATGCTGCCTGTCGCCCAATCTGTCGGCAATAGCTCAGGGACGTCCTCCATGGAATCGAACAATTCAAAATCAGGCGTGTCGTCATGGCGTTCCACGATTCCGTCAGCATAGCGGGAAATGACAATCGTCTGGTAAGGATCAATCATGGTGCCTTCCGGAAACGCATGCATCCCTTCATTTCCTCCACGCTTTTCCTCGTCGCCGATCATGTATCCACTCAAATCAATCGGATCGTCGGAGATATTGGTGATTTCGATAAACTCGCCTGTGCTTTCATCAAAGAGAGGATCATTGACAACTTCTGTGATGAGCAAGGTTTTGCTCACCGCGCTTTGTGCCATCACGGACGGCATACTGCCTGTCACCAGACTTGCTGCCATTAGTGACCACAACCACTTTTTGCTGCTCTTTCCCAACTCCATCTCCCATGCCTCCTCGTTTTCCTACTCGACTTGCACCATGGCTTCCATCGTCGGAAGGATGTAATCTGGCTGAATCTCTGTGGCTTCCAGTTCGCGGCTGGTTGTCACACCTGTCATGACCAGCGCCGTTTTCATGCCGCTGTTTTTCCCAAGTAAAATGTCTGTTTCCAAACGGTCACCCACCATGACGCATCTTTCTGGCTGCACTTGGAGCTGTTGAAAAACCTGATCGGCGTAGTACCGGGACGGCTTGCCAGTCATCGCCCAGACAGAGGCTCCACCAGCCGTTTCAATCGCTCTCGCCAACGCCCATGTATCAGGAATAGCTCCCCCTGGCACCGGACATAGCGGATCGGGGTTCGCTACGATCAGGTGTGCTCCGTTTCGCACAGCGTCAGCAGCCTGTTGCAGCTTTTCATACGTAAATGCACGGTCCATTCCAACCAATACATGCGTTGCTTCCTCCGCATCTTGCACCTGCTTTATATGAAAGCTCGCAATCTCTTCCTCCAAGGCAGGCTCCCCAACGATCAGGACACGCGCTTGCTCCGCATTTTCTTGAAGATACAATCCTGCCGCATAGGCTGCCGTCATGATTTCTTCCCGCCGAGCAGCCAATCCGAGCTTCTGGAGGCGAGTCTGACAAGCTGTTCTTGTCTGTACCGTCGTATTGGTCAAAAACATGATTTTTTTCTGCTTCTCCCGCAGCGCGGCAAGTGTCTTTTCCACCCCAGGAAGCAGTTCATTCCCGAGAAAAATCGTTCCATCCAAATCAAAAAAATACGCATCGTACCTATCTGTATCTAGCAAATCCCCTGCTCGCTCCTTTCATTCGAAAACACAAAAAGCCCTCATACACGGCAATAGCACAAAGAAGCAAACCGATCGAACGGTCTTTTTCGAATCTATTGCTGTATGAGGGCTTTCTCCACGTCTCGACCCACTTACAGACGTTATTCATTTGGTTGATAGATCGATCATAACAAGACATTGTTAAGGGATTGTTGAGCTACTTTTGGTTTTATGTGAACAACGCCAAAACTAACCAAGTGATTGATGCCAAAAAAAGATTGCAAACTGTCTAAGAAAGAGTAAAATTCTTTGTGGATGATAATGATATTCATTATCGAAATATAATCATATAATTATACACTCATATCATATGAAGGGATGTCTTTTCATGATTCAAAAATGGGGTTATCCAATCGCCGCAGTTGTTCTCAGCTCTTCCTTGCTCGCCGCTTGCGGAAACGCACAAACACAAACCGAAGAGAAAAAACCAGAAGCCGCTCAGCCCGACAAGCCTGCCGCTGCTGATCAATCTGCGTCAGCGAGCACTGCTTCTGCTCCTTCTCCTGAGCTGCAAGCTTCTATTGATCAATACCGAAAATGGGTCGTCGACCAAACCGACCAATTCGTAAAAGCAACAGAAAGCTTCACCACCGCCGTCAAAGCAGGCGATATGGAAAAAGCGAAAAAGGAGTATGCTCCAGCCCGTGCGTACTTTGAGAGAATCGAACCTATCGCAGAATCTCTCGGCGATTTTGACCCGTGGATCGATGCTCGCGAAGGCGATGTGCCTGATAACGAATGGCGCGGCTATCATAAATTGGAGAAAGCACTCTGGGAAACCAAATCGGTTGCTGACCAAGGAAAAGTCGCGGATCAACTGCTGCAAGATGTGAAGCAGCTCCGCGTAAAAGTAGAGAGCGTCGAAATCGATGTGCCTATGCTGGTAACGGGTGCGGTCGAGCTCTTGAACGAGGTATCGACAAGCAAGGTGACTGGCGAGGAAGAACGCTATTCCCATACGGACTTGTACGATTTCGCTGCGAACGTGGAAGGCGCTCACGAAATTTACAAAGTATTGAAGCCTGCTGTTACAGCGAAAGACTCTGCTCTTGCTAATGAAATTGAAGCTCGCTTCGCTGATTTGGATAAAGCACTCGCACCATACCGCAAAGGCGACGGCTATGTGCTGTACACGGAATTGAAGGAAGACCAGGTGAAAAAACTGAGTCAGTCCCTCGATGCATTGGCTGAACCATTGTCCAAAATGGGTACGATCGTAGGAGGCTAACAAGATGAATGACAAGCATCTCGCAAACACCACAGCGAACAAATTCACACGTCGAGAAGCTCTGAAGTTGGCTGGTGTCGGGGGGATTGGACTGCTGTTGGGGGCGACTGGGGTCAATAGCCTTTTATCCTCCTCTCCTAAAAATGAGCAGACAAGTGCCACTCCGACCGGTGCAGATGAGGTCATTCCCTTTTATGGCAAGCATCAGTCCGGGATCATTACACCTATGCAGGATTTTATCTGCATGGGTGCTTTTGATTTGACGACGACCTCGCTAGGGGATGTCCGCACCTTGTTTCAAAGCTGGACGCAGGCAGCAGCACGCTTGACTGCCGGCAAAAACGTCGATGAAGAGAGCGATAACACCCTTCTTCCTCCTGTCGACACGGGGGAAGCCATGGGCCTGCGCCCAATGAAATTAACGATCACATTTGGGCTTGGTGCTTCCTTCTTTGATGAGCGCTTTGGCCTTACAGCCAAACGCCCAGCTCCTTTGGTCGATTTACCTCGTTTCAACAGTGATGAAATGCGAAAGGAATGGTCGGGTGGCGACATTGTCGTGCAAGTCTGTGCCAACGATCCACAGGTCGCCTTCCATGCCCTGCGGAACTTGGCCCGGATCGCTCGAGGCAAAGCTGTCCTCCACTGGCTACAGGAAGGCTTCCAGCGTACCAGCGCATCCGACCCGACTGGCTCCACACCGCGAAATCTGATGGGCTTCAAGGATGGCACGAACAATCCGCAGGTGAACGATCCCGCTACCGCAAATGAAGTCGTCTGGGCTAACACTGCTGAAAGTCCCGCGTGGATGGCAGGCGGAAGCTACATGGTCATGCGTCGAATCCGCATGCGGATCGAGGTGTGGGATCGCTCCACCCTCACCGATCAGGAGAATACGTTTGGCCGTCACCGTTTAACCGGAGCTCCGCTTGGCAAAGCAAATGAGTTCGACGAGCTGGAGCTGGATCGCAAGGATGCCAAGGGCAAACCCGTCATTCCTGTGGATTCCCATGTCGCCTTGGCCCATATGGAGGGCAAGGTGAAAATTTTGCGGCGCGGTTACTCCTATTCGAGTGGAATGGATCTCAAAACTGGTCAGCTCGATGCTGGGCTTTTGTTCATTTGCTTCAATCGTGATCCGCGCAAGCAATTCATTCCGATGCAACAAAGGCTCGCATCCGTCGACCTGCTCAATGAATATATCACCCATGTTGGCAGTGGTTTGTACGCCTGTCTTCCTGGTGCAAGTGAGGGCGGATACATCGGGGACACACTATTTTAACCAACTACCAGGGATGGAGTGAACACCTTGAAACGCTATCTGTTTATCATTTGTACCTGCATGCTGCTATGGACATCTGCTCTGTCTGCTGCTGTAGCCGCGCCGCTGGTGCCAGAGCAGCTCAAGCAAATAATCGCCCTCTCTAGCGATGCCCTGATTAGCAGTGGAGATAACAACTGGGAAGAAGCAGCTAAAGCGATCAGCAGTATGAAGAGCATCTGGGAGGGCAATTCGGAAGAAACCTCCGCAGATGCACAAGCATTGACGCAAGCAATCGTGGAAGCAGAACAAGCCCTTGCCCAAGCGAAGGCGAATCCTGACACTGTAAAAGCAGCCATCTCCAATCTGGCAAAAGCAACGGATCGTTACGTCTCATCCAAAGAAGAAGGCGGTCAGCCAAAAGAACGCGCGCACAAGCAAATTGCGGCATTGCTGCCTCTCTTGCAAAACAGCATGACAGCCATCACGGAAGGCGATCTGACGAAAGCCAAGCAATCGTACAACAGCTTCGTCACCGGCTGGTACAAGGCAGAGGGTCTTGTACGAGCGGAAAATGCCGCAATCTACGGGGATATGGAAATCAAAATCAGCAGTGCACGCATTGCCTTGAATACAGAACCACCCGACCCTAAAAAGAGCGCAGAGAAAGTACAGGCACTCATTACTACCGTGGACAATTATTTGTCAGGAAAAGCAGGCCAACAGGAAGCTACGAATGCTTCTACTGAGCAGCCGTCCATCTCGTCTCTACTGGAACTCCTTGCCTCGGTAGAAACAGATATCGCCAATCAGGATGCAACCGCTGCTTCGGACAAAATGGAGACCTTTATCACCGCTTGGCCCTCTGTAGAAGGCGTGGTCATGACGAAATCACAAGCTACCTACAGCAGCATCGAAGCCAAGATGGTCGCCATCCCGACACTCATCCTGTCCAATCCCCCGCAATGGGAAAAGGCCACGGCTCATCTAGCGGAAATGAAGACAGAGCTGGCGCCGTTTGCGACAACGTCCTCGTACACCGCTTGGGATGCGGGACTCATCTTGTTCCGCGAAGGACTGGAGGCTATCTTGATCATCGTCTCCCTGCTCACTGTCCTGAACAAGTCAGGCAATGCCGACAAGCGCAAATGGATTTGGTCTGGGTCCATTGCCGGGATCGTAGTTTCCGCCATTCTTGCCGTCATCCTCAGTTTCGTTTTCTCCAACCTCTCCACAGGCAACTCGCGAGAAACGATTGAGGGAGTAACTGGACTGATTGCCGTCTTCTTTATGGTGACGATTGGTGCCTGGTTGCATAAGAAGTCCAATTTGCAGGCATGGAATCAGTTTGTCGAGAAATCTATCGGCTCTTCTTTGGCAAAAGGAGCTCTGTTGTCACTCTCATTCACTGCCTTTCTCGCTGTCGCCCGCGAAGGGGCAGAAACGATTATCTTTTATATGGGGATGGCCGCTACAATCTCCATGACAGACCTAGTGATTGGCATTTTGAGCGCACTTGTCGTCCTAGCCGTGATTGGTTTGGTCATCATCAAGCTCAGTGCACGCATTCCGGTTCGTCCGTTCTTTTTTGTAGCCAGTCTCTTGCTCTACTACATGGCGTTTAAATTCGTTGGCGTCAGCATCCATGCTTTACAGGTGACCGGAAGCTTATCTGCACACAGCAGCGATTACTTGTTGTATGCACCAACTCTCGGCATTTACGCGAGCTGGGAAACGACGATCCCGCAATTGATCATACTCGTGATCGTTCTCGTCAATTTGTTCCTGTATTCGCGGAAAAAAGCAGCCACTCCGATTCCGCGGGTAAACTAAAAGAGAGAAAACCTGAAAAACGCAGCTCCTTCATGAGGGCTGCGTTTTCTTGTAAACCCCGATATTATTTTTGGCAATCATTCTTTATCGCAAGTTCACATTTTTTCTGTTATCGTTAAATATTTATGGGACAAGTTATGTTACCATATTACAGGTGTAACCTTCTTTTTACATTTTTCGTCATTAGAAGGTACGAGATTCGATACTAGGATAGGAGTTAGATATGGGGGCAACATCAAATTCTGTTAAAGTTGACGTCAAAACAACGCCACGCGTTCGACAAAATATGGTCTACCTATTAGTGAAGCAGCTTCGTCCACATCAATGGACGAAAAACCTGCTTGTCTTTGCTGCCTTGCTATTTTCCTTGCACAAAGTAAGTCCGGATGTCATTGGAAAATCAGTACTGGCCTTCCTGCTGTTTTGTTTTGTATCTGGCTGTGTCTACATCCTCAATGATTTTGTCGATATCAAAAATGACCGAAATCACCCGGAAAAACAGTTCCGGCCCATGGCTTCTGGTGCATTGCCTCCAGCGCTCGCATTGGCATTCGGTGCGTTTTTGCTACTGGGTTCCCTTTTCAGTGCTTATTACTTTGACCGATTATTCGCGCTCGTACTGCTCGTTTACTTTGTGCTCAATGTCGCTTACTCGTTGAAGCTGAAGCATGTGGTCATTCTGGACGTCATGATTATTTCAGCCGGTTTTGTTTTGCGTGCCATCGGTGGAAGTCTGATGATCCAAACGCCGTTCACCCCGTGGTTTTTGCTCTGTACGATGCTGCTCGCGCTGTTTTTGGCCATCAGCAAACGTCGCCACGAGCTGATTTTGTTGCAGCAGGATAAAGGAACGCATCGCAAAGTGCTCGACAGTTATTCCTCCGAGCTGTTGAATCAGTTGAATACGATTGTGACGACCATGACGATCATCAGCTATTCCTTGTTCACTTTTACATCTGGACGCACGATTCACTTGATGTGGACCATTCCGCTCGTGATCTTTGGTATTTTCCGTTACCTGTATTTGATCACCGTCGCAGGCCAGGGCGGCAGTCCGGAAAAAGTTTTGTTGCAGGACAAGCCGATTCTCATTACGGTGTTCCTGTATGTTGTCATGGTGGCCGGGATTATTTACGTATTTGAATTTAAATAAGGTTATAAGGAAGTTCAAAAAGTTGTCTTTTGATCACGAAGTAGTCTAGAAAGCTATTTCGACAACGAAGATGGCGTTCACCTCCGAAGTCCGGTGCTCATGTAGTTTACCTACACTGCGCTCCTCCTTCGTTCGGTTCTCGCCATCTTCTCGGTGCTGAAAAGCCAGCTTTTTGAACGTGTTTTTAAGTAGGAAGTTACTTGCACAGATAGGTTGTGGATCAGGCTATGCCATCAATTGTTCTAATCATCATTTCCGTGGTCCTCAGTGCGTGTGGACAAGTCGCGATGAAGATGGGCGCATCCTCGCTCACCAGCAACAATGACATGCTGCTACTGAAGTTCCTGCACTATTTCACGAACCTGCCTATTATGGTGGGACTTGCGCTTTACGGACTTTCTGCGTTTATCTGGATTGCTGCGCTGGAAAAGGTGCAGCTCTCCTATGCTTATCCCATGGCAGCACTCGGATACGTGTTGGTAGCTGTGCTGTCCTTCTTGGTCTTCAACGAACCATTGTCCCTTACACGTATTGTCGGTCTGGCGATTATCGTTGTGGGCGTCGTCGTCATTTCCCAGTCGTAATCATCATGTAGAGGAGTTTTACCATGTTATATGCAGTAGCGCCGTTCATCGGCTGGCTTGTGTCCGGAATAACCAAATTTTTGATTAATTACCTCCGTTTTGGGTCCCGGGCCAAAGAAATGGTCGGGAACGGCGGGTTTCCCAGCACGCACACAACTGTTATGGTCACAACTGTGTTTTTGATTGGTTTGCAGGAAGGCTTTACTCATCCTGCATTCGGGCTGGGTGTGGCTGTGACGTTTATTGTGATCATCGATGCGACTGGATTGCGCAGAGCGGTAGGAAAACATGCAGAAGCACTCAACAAGCTCGCAAAGGAACATCCGGACGTGTTTCCCACCAAACCTTTGCGCGAAAGCATGGGACATACCAGATGGGAAATTGCCGGGGGGCTGGTGCTCGGGGTACTGCTTGCGACCGTATTGCATCTGCTGGCAGCGAACCTCCCTAACCTCATTGGCTAGTAGATTCGTAGACAGGAGATTATGTTCATGAATAACCGTACAGCTACGTACTCGTTCCTGCTCGGGACGGCTTTGCTATTGTTTATGGCTACGATTGTGCTTAGCACATCGGTTTTATTTTTATTCGGCGTATCCGTGACGGCCGCCAGCTTTTGGATTGGCCTCGTTGCGGCTTTGGCGGCGATGGGCGGGATGGTGTCAGTCTTCGTAAGTTCACGTCGTCGGGCCTGGTTTTTCTCCCTGTTGGCTGGACTGGCGATTGTGTCAGGCATCAGCTACTCTATCAGCACCAATACGTTTGATCTCTCTTTTGACGGACAAACGTATCATCAAGAAGCAATCGTGAAGATAACCGAAGGCTGGAATCCGGTTCATGACCAGCCTATCCTCAAGCCTCCTGGTTCAAAAGAAGTGGAGGAGATGGATAATAGAGAGGTTCTCTCGGCCTTTCACCTGTGGATCAATCATTACGCCAAAGGTCCTTGGATGCTCGATGCCGTCATGTATAAACTGACTGGTCAGATCGAGGTTAGCAAAATATTTAACCTGTTGTTGATTGCATCGTCCTTTTTCCTGACACTCGCTGCCATCCAGACCGCTTTCCCAGAGAAAAAAGGAGCGGCGATTGCCTTCGCCCTGCTCGCAGCGTTCAATCCAGCGGTGATCACGCAATCAACTTCCTTCTATATTGACGGACAGCTCGGGTCACTCGTGCTCATCATCTGCGCTCTCGGCTATCTGCTGTATAAGCGCTACCATGTTTGGACGCTACTAGCGCTGTGCGCAACACTCATGCTGCTGGCACAGATCAAATTCACGGCATTGGGGTATGCCGGATTGCTCGGCTTGGCGATTCTCGTGCTCTTCTTTTTCTACGATCGCCGTCAGCACATCAAGAGCATGCTCGTGTGGCTTTCGGTTAGTCTGGTTATCACGGTAGGGGTTGTTGGGTACAATCCGTATGTCACCAACACGCTAGCAAAGGGACATCCGTTTTATCCGTTGGCGGGTAAAGGCGCCGTTGATATCATGACCTCGAACAGCCCGCATGGCTTCAAAGACAATACGAGCATAGAAAATCTGGCTATTTCCTTATTTTCCAAATCGGAAAACATCGCAACTCCCCATAGCCCTACATGGAAGGTGCCATTTACGGTCACAGGGAAAGAGCTCGCCGTGTTCTACTCTCCTGACGTGCGTGTAGCCGGATTCGGACCGCTTTTCGGAGGAGCTATGATTGTCACATGCCTGATTCTCGTCGCCTTGCTTTTGGGGACTCATCGAAAAAAAGCGGCACCTTTCTTGTGGATCAGTCTGGCGCTCTTCGTGACTGTGCTCATTAATCCGGAAAGCTGGTGGGCGCGCTATGTTCCGCAGCTTTGGTTGATTCCACTCTTGATTGCGCTGGCAGCTTTGGATCTCCAGAAGGGCTTTTTCCGCCATGCGGGCAAGGTTTTGGTCGTCATCTTACTCGCCAATATGGTGATGGTAAATGCTTCTCATATCATTGGACAATCTGGCGCCAATGCGTTTGTGAAAAAGCAGCTTGAAGAGCTTAAGGCAAGCAACAAAACGCTGGTCGTAGACTTCCACCATTTCAATGCGGTGAAAGTACGTCTGCAAGAAGCTGGCATTCCTTTCGTCGAGCAAAAGCTGGATAAAGGCGAAGAAGTCAAAGGATTTATAACTACGCGTGCGGTTTATCTCTTAAAGTAATGAGTAATCCCCTTCACAACCAATTGGAAGGGGATTTTTGTTTTTACTATGATCGCTAGCCAAAATGTTGACCACTTTGCTCACCAAAAAGTTGCCCACCTGACAGACTGAAGGTAAATCGGAAATGCCTCCAATTCAGTTCCTCCACCTACTTCTTAATTGCTTTTAGCTCTTTAGACAATTTTTGTTGACTTATGAGTATCTGGACCAAAGCAGCACTCGATACAAGGAATAACATCGTAGCCAAGAGGCATCCTCCTATTCACAATAAGATAGAGGTAGAAGGAAAAGGACCCTTTCCCTTCTACAATTTATAGAGAGAAGGAATAACCGCCTTACGGTGATTCTTCTTTTTCGTCATTCTTAGTGGCACGTAATGTTACATTAATCAAATCGCGAATTTGTACTTTCAACTCAACATGCTTATGGATCACCAACAAAGTCAAAATTGCGATAAGTATTGCAATGATGACTGTAACTGTTTCATTCATTCAATAGCCTCCTTTTATGTAGGAGTGGCCGTTGATTGGATCAGCTCCAACAACATTAGCTTTAGAGATTGCATACTATCTTCATGTGGCATACGAATAAACCAAGTCATTTTTTTCATATCGGGTTCGTAGTGCTGGATTAAGGCTTCAATTGCAAGCGTATTTCCTTTTTGAGCATCATCAACTAATTTACAAAAGTCTATTTCGGATAATGTCTCAGCTATTACCACACTACTCCCCCTTTTAAGCTAATAAGAGTTTATTTCGCAAACGTTGTAGGGCCTGTACTTTACATGCGTGTAGTCGTGAGGGAGAAAGTTCTAACCTCTTTGCGACTTCTCTTTCAGATTTTCCTTCAATGACCACCTGTTGAATGATGAAACGTTCTCGTTCAGGTAGACCGTTAAGCAATTCCTCAACAAACATCTGAGAATCAACTTCTTCTGTATGACCGATGTCCCACTTTTCGTTGGTAAACTGAATTTCCATACGATATTTTTTCTTTGCCTCGTATTGCAACTTCCAAGCTGATCGTTTCAACTGCTGCCTTATCTTCTCCTCAAGTGATTGTTCTGTCATATAATCCCCCCTACCTACTAGGTAAAATAAATGGGTATTTGCTCACAGATTTTTAAGAAAAAAGGAGATCATACGTTCTATTATACCACAAAAACTGGCAATTTTCGCCATGAAATTCAATATTTTGATACGTTATTGCATCATAGTTCTATGAGTATTTAGGATCATTTTCAAGCAGAATTCTTTATAACACCATGATAAACGGAACTTTTTCCCAGTCGGAACGTCTAACAAGTAAAGCGGGAAATTAACTTAGGGGGAGGTAATAGCCGTGGTAAAAACTTCGCTTCTCACATCATTGGCCTTGGCCATTTCAATTGGATTTTCAGGAATTATTGCTCCGTCAGTTTCTGCGAATACTCCTATACCAATTCAAAACGTTCAGTCCCAGCCTTTGATTGAACATGTAAAATCCATAAAAACAGAACATAAGGGTATTTTCTCAACTGCAATTACTGAAGAATGGTTTAACCCACAAAATGGTTTTCTACGAGAGGACAATTTTGTAAAAGAACAAGAAAAAATCACTTTAAAATCCAAGGTACGTCAATACCCTAACCAAAAATCACTGTTTAAAGAAACAATTGACCGGTATCAAGACAAGGATATCTGGACATATTTAAGTGTTGAGACTTTAAATGGGCAGCAAGTTAAAAAGATGAAAACCATTATTGAGCCAAAAAGTGGTATTTATCACATCGCGTACGTGAGTTCATCTACGGGGTTACCCATAAAAGAGTATAAATTTGATAACCAGAACGATTTATTGGCTACTTATGTCTACTTTTATGCTCAAGTAACCGATCTGAATGGTGAGATCTTTAAGGTTAAGGAGAAAAATTTAGAGATCGATCTGCAAAAAACGAAGTGATTATCACTTCGTTTTTTGCATTCTCAACTATGAGATTACACTTCGTAGAAATTGTTGATTGCATCAAAAAGTGAGTTATTATTTAGAAGGTTATGCGTCGATCCAGCATAGAAAACCATTGGCGCTTCTTTGACAATTCCAGAGAATGTATCAACATAGTAATCGAACCTGTCAGATCGGCTTTTGCGATAATTATCATCACCTTCCATGGTTACCCCAATTAATGCGGTGGCCGAAGTCTTTCTTCCACCTCCAACAACGTCTCCATCTAAATCATAGACCTTTTGACGATTGGCACTATCAAACACTTTATCCACGTTCTCTTGGTAAGGATCGCCTTGAAAATAGTATTGTGGTTGGATGCAAATGATATCAAAAATGTCTGTTCTGTTTGCAATTACCCCTAGATTATGAGTGATATTCTCTGCGTACGTTCCAAAGCCATAGTATGGCGCCCACATAAACTCTTTTTTATGTGTATTACGTGCTCTGTAAGCAATATCATTCAACAATTTAACCATTTTGTTCGAGGTCGGGTTTGAACTGCTGATTTTCTGATCAATTGGGAAAATCGTTTCTGTTCGGAAGTAAAATCCTTCGATACGGTGCTTCCATTCCTTTTCACCTAAAATTTCGATACATGTGTCTTCTACTTTTCGCATAAAGGATCGATAGTCGGAATAAAAATCATCGATATTTTTAATTGTAGTAATATCATTACTAAGTGCTGGCAACGAAATATACAAGTCTTTATGGTCTACATCTGATGCTTTGTATTCAGGTAAAAAATCAGCAAGATCATCAATCATTTGATCAATTACAGCATTACGGTCTGACTTGCCCTTTCGATAGTCAAAAAACACTCTATCCATGTTTCCCAGGTGCACTACGAAATCATGAATGTTGGTTCCATCAAATTTATTTAACATTTTAGTTGTTACTGTGCCATAACCTTCGCCTGTATAAAGATGAATTCCACGCATTCCTTTAGACATATTCACAACACTCCTATTTTAGATTAGGCGTAATTTTGACCGGTCATCATTTCGCCTTCACTATCTAGGTAAAAAAAATAAGGGTATGCTCACCCTTTTGGAAAGATTTTTGGAATCAAATTTGTTGTTGAAAGTGGCGTCTATCCGCCTAGCCACTTTTCTCCAATCAATAGGAACAAATAGAAATGTAAAATGATGAATTTATGTCAACCTACTACTAGCTTGTATGCTAGCTTAAATAAATGTAAAAATTTTCATAATGGTTTCTGGAAAACTATGGTAAAGTTTACTTGTGTTGATTATCCAGAAGGGAGTGTGCATCATGCCTGTTGAAACCTTCAAAGCAACTGCACATCTACAAAAGGGAATGGTTGTGAAGGCCAGTTCCAGAAATTTCGAGATAACCATCGATGAACCGAAAAGCTTGGGGGGAACGGATACTGGGATGAACCCGGTTGAACTGGTACTCTCCGCATTAGGCGCATGCCAATCTATCGTTGCCAGAGTATATGCCAGGAAGTTTAACGTTCAACTCGACGATTTTTGGGTAGAAGTCGAAGGCGATCTCGATACAGATGGCTTCATGAACAAATCTGATGTTCGACGCGGGTATTCCGAGATTCGATACACCTTTCATATCAAAACCGATGCTCCTAGAGAGCAAGTAGAGTCTTTTGTGGAGTTTTTGGAACAGACGTGCCCGGTTGGAGATACGATTGCGAATCCTGTTACCCTTAAGTTAAACGGAATTGTTATTGAAAAGCCGAGCGAGATAAAGGCGAATGATTAAAAATAAGGCTCCCTATTGGGAGCCTTTGTCGTATTTTTGATTTTTACATAAACACAAAGTAAATGACCGCTGCCAGCACCAAACGGTAAATCGCAAACGGTGTCAGCTTAATGCGATTGATCAGCTTCAGGAAGAAACGGATCGACAGAAGCGCGAACACAAACGCGCTAATAAAACCGACGACGAAAAACGGAATGCTGTCCATCGTAATCGCATCCCAACGCTTCAACAGCGACAAAAAGCTCGCGCCCGCCATGATCGGCACAGCCATAATAAACGTGAAGTCTGCCGCCGCCCGATGGCTCATACCCAACAGTACGCCCCCCGAGATCGTGGAACCCGAACGGGAAAAGCCAGGCCACAGGGAGAAGCATTGAATAAGTCCGACCAGAAACGCTTGCTTGTACGTAATTTGGTCAACCGACTCGATCTTGGCACGCTTTGGTCGGAACCAATCCGCAGCCAACATGAGCAGAGCGCCCAGCACCAGACCGATTACCACGGTCTTCGTCGAGAACAAATACTCATCGATGTAGTCGTCAAACAAAACACCCAGAATCCCCGCCGGAATCAAACCGACAATGACCGTAGCCAAATTCAGCCGAGGTCCTGCCTGAACCTCACGCTTACCAGCCAGTCTGTTGAGGCCGAGCAAGCTCATGAACCGATCCCACATCAAAACGACAACAGCCAAAATCGAGCCGAGCTGAATGACAATCTTGAAGGTGTTCGCCACTTCTGGTGAAAACATCTCCTTCGTTTGGAACAAAAAGTCATCAACAATGATCATGTGACCCGTAGAGGAAACAGGGGCAAACTCAGTCAAACCTTCTACTAGGCCCAGCACAATCGCGACAAAAGCTTCCCAGAGACCCAAAAATTCCACGCTCCTATGAATGATGTCCAAAATCAATATGCAGCAGCCACCCTGTAAAAGAGCAGACTACTGCTTCTAGCATTATAACGTTCATCTCCGGTACAAAGTTACATTGTGATAGAAAAACATTCTAGTAAATTATTGATGGGATTTCCCACAGTGAAAGCCCTCATGTTTTTCTTTATTCATTTAACTCTACAAGATGTGAATCGAAAAGCTGCGCAGGAAGAAGCGAATTTCCAGTCCAAGCGCCTCTGGAGCCCGCCCCAGCTTCGGAATAAATGGCGGGGAATTTCAGCTTCACTTATGAAGGACATCCTCGAAACTTCTACGTTTGAAGCGCTCCCACCATTTATTCCGAAGCGGACAGTCATACCCCTTGCGGGGCGTAGGCCGAAGCGTAGACTTGAAATTCGCTTCTTCCCCCACCAAAAGCCCCTACCGGTTCACATATTGCAATGTCCCTTCCCCCATGTCACCTAGTCGCCAAAGCGCGATTTTCTCGATGCCCGCCTTCTTCGCAACTGCAACCCATTGAGACAGTGTCTCTTCATCCGCATACCAAACTGTGTGCTTTTGTCCGTCTTCACCCATATAGTCGAAGTACAAACTGCCACTCGCTTTATCCCGCTTTGGCGGCTGGATGCTGGAGATAGCAAAGTCTGCTGCCTGTTTTTCCGTCACAGCCGTCACTTTTCCATCAGAAGCCCAATCAAATCCACCTACAGAAAGGGCCATGATTTTGTCACCCGGCACTTTTTGCATGCGATGGGCAAGCTCCTCAATAAATGCATGATCGGCTTTGGGACCTGGCTCTGTATTCATACCGTACAAATTATACGCCATCATGACGTAAGTAGGCCCCTTTGGCAATGCCAACTCTTCAATCGGCGCGCGCGGCTCCAATACGATGCGAAGCGACTTTTCCTCCTGCTCCATTTGCTGGTACAAGGTATGGATAAAAGTAAGGAAGTTGTCCCAGTCTTTCTCGTCAATTCTCTCATAATCGATTTCCAAACCATGAAAGCCATTCTGGATCACGGCATTCTTGATCTCCATAATGTGCTTGGTACGGCTATCATCTGTCGCCATGAGCCTGCTGACAATCGACGGGTCCTTTTGAATCTGCGTACCATCACGGTTAAGACGATCATTCACAATGGTCAAATCGAGATCGACATAGCTGCCCTGCTTCGAGGCTTCCTTGATCTCAGGCATCGCCTTGGTCATGCGGTCTGTAAAATGCAGCTTGTCATTTTCATCAAAATACGCCGCGAAGACTTGAACACTGGACAAGCCATCCGTCATCCTGCGGAAATCCTCCAAGCCGGATTCCCACTGCCAGTCTACTACCCAGGCAGACAATTCCGTCGTTTTGTTGGCAGCATCTACAATCTCCAAGTTTTCAGTATCATTCCATTTCATCATGTACCACACGAGGGTGATACACACTACTATCAGAAGAGCAGTCAAAATGATCGATCGTTTCTTGATGTTTGACACCTTACACGGATCCCCCTTGTTTCGGATTTAAAAGGTGTCGATGACCCAGTCCATTGTGGTAGAAAAAGCTTTCTTGATCGAACTGACGACTCCTGCAAGCCCTGTCTGCACATTACTGAACAGCATCTGCTGGTCACCATTCGGTTGCGCCAAGGACTCTATCTTTACGTCCGCAAACACCCCGTCATAAATGTCGTCCTTTTTGTTCCCTTCACTATAGGCCGCTTCCAATGCGACACCACCGCTGCTAATGCTTGGGCCGATCTGTTGCTTTTCCAAGAGCGGTATCTTGTCCACGGAAACACTGAGATGGTCACCTTGAACCATAATTTCGAATGGACGCGTATTTTTAATGTTGATCGGGTATTTTTCCAGCTCGGGAGCACCAGACTCGCCTTGCTCTCTCGTATAAACTGACGCACGGTCGAAGGTCAAATCCTCAGGATTCCAAATCACTTGGCTCAATTCCGTCTTGAAAAGCTCCTGAACTTCTCCTTTTTCCTTCTTCTGTTCGACGCGCAGCTCATTATCATGCAGGACGACCCGTACAAAGCTACCTTTTTCCTGATCATAGCGCAAATAAATCGACTGTTTGCCGATTACATTCCCTTCCAGCTTGGCAGAAAGCTTGATATCTTTCTGGCTGTCGCTGTTTTTTAAATATAACATGCCAGAGCCAGCAGCTGGAGAGGTCAGTACGATCTGATCCTCCATAAATTGCGCAGCGCCACCGAGACGATCCCACTCTTTGGCCTGCTCTTCATCGCCGCGAACGAAACGAATCTTTTCGTCGGTGTCTTTTTGGATGCGCATTAACAAATGATTCGTGTACCAGTAAGGCTCTGGCTGCACGCGAGTCAGGTTGTACAGATCACCCTCCCTGTCGTTGTAGGCGTTTCCTTCCCGGTTAAAGTGCATCGTAAAATACTTTTTGATATTCGCGTCGTTCGCATCTGCTACCAAGCGATTCATTCCGCCATACAGGGTGTTCGCGTGCATAATCATATAGGCACCCGGGACAAAGCCCAATTGATCCATATACGTATCATTCATCAGCTTGTAGTCTGCGTTGATTCTCGCTTCCATCTTGTTTCTGTCTTCTATCGGGATCATATTGCTGTCACGGATAAAGTCCATCAAGTAGTGGTTATAGTAGCCCACCTTTGTTTTATTCGTTAATTCACTCTCATCCTTTACCCCGATGAAATTGCCCTGATCATCAAACACATTGATATACGTCAACCGATAGCCGTTGGAACCGAGCTCCCAGAAGCCATTTTCCATCATTTTTTTCAAGTCTTCCGGCTGCAGGAATTTGTTCTCGCTGTTTCCCATCTTGTTGCCGTAAGACAATGCCGTTGCTTTGAAGTTGTACTTCTCCAAAAACGGCTGCGCAAACAAGCTCGAATCGTTGCGACCATCTTCAAAGGCTAAGAACAGTGCCTTGTCAGGAAGTGGCTTATTCTTCTTGTAAAAGTCCAAGATATCTTGTTGCGAGATCGTTTGATAGCCCTGGTCATACAACGCCTGAAGCTGCTCGTCCAATTGCTTCTTGGCTACTAATTTCGGTGTACCTGAACGACCTACGCCAAAATAGGAGATGGCGATAAAGCCTTTTTCATTCGTCCAGCTCGCTTTATTCGGTTCCTCGTACTTTTTCCAATCAAATACGGCATTGAATAACATGACGCCCAAGACGACTAGGATAGCGACCTGGATCAGCGTCTTGATGAATTTTTTGCGATCTTTTTTCCGATAGTCCAAGACATCGCTCGTCGTTTTCCCCATAACTCCTGACACCCTCACTCCCTTTGTCTTTCCCTCTTAAAATGGCAGGCCAAAGCCCTTCTTGTTCTTCTTTCGGGCTTCCTTTTTCAGTCTCGCTTCGACATCCTGTGGCGTTTCTCGCGTACCCCAAGTAGATTTCCAGAATGTCACCCAAGCTACTGGCATCTGCCATAACAGCACCAGCTCATAAAACACACAAAAGACAATCCCGAAAACCCACAGCTTGCTTCGACGAAAAAACAGATGGGCCAAGCTCATTAAGAGCGCCATCAACAGCAAGCCTATTAAAAACGTACCCGGGAAAATGTGATGAACGAGCGGAACGTATACGAGGTTGTACAGTACGATGACGGGAGCAGCGATAGGAACAATTAGACCAATGTAAAAGAAGATCGCCATAAAAGGCTCCTTGCGCCAAATAAAACCGCTGGCACGCAAAGATTCCCTCAACCACGAACGCTTCCAGCGCATCTGCTGCTTCAAAAATACGTTCATGTCTGACGGCACAATCGTCGAGCAAATCGCAGAATCCTGATAACCTGTCCGATGTGTTCGCAAAATAAAGTTGGTCATGCTTCGGTCATCGCCAAAAGTGGCGGGCTGCCCGAGAAACTTCTGATTCAGCCATGCTTCAGAATGCTGCAAAATCAATTCCTTGCGATAGCAAGACAGCGGCCCAGACAAGCAAGTGACACTGTCAAACCACGACTCAGCCGCCTTCATGACACGAAAAGCAATGTAGTAACGAACCGTTTGCAGCTTGGTGATCGCGTTGGTGAACTTGTTTTCCACATCCGTACGCCCTGCGACACCACCCATTTTCGGGTCTTGGAAAGGCTGTACGAGGTTGCGAATCGCAGTCGGTTCCAAAAAGCTGTCCGAATCAACGAAGACTACCAAATCGTGCTTGGCCATTTCCACACCTTTTACCAAAGCGACCCGTTTCCCCCCGTTTTCCGGAAGAATGTGCATCTTTACGCGTTCGCGGGTCATATAGCGCTCGGCCTCGTTATGAATCATATCGATGACCTTTTGAATCTCTTCTGCCGATCGGTCCGTCGAGCGGTCGTCTACCACGATGACCTCCAGCTTATCAATCGGGTAGTTCTGATTCACACAACTCAAAATCGTCCGGTGAATCCACTCCTCTTCGTTAAAACACGGAATAATGATGCTCACGCCCGGTGCATAGTCAGGATTGACGGGAACCTCCCGATAAAGAGCACCGAATAAATACCGTGTCAGCAAAAAGGCAGCAGCAATCAAGCTGTACAAATACAAGTACATGTTGTATTTGAAATAAATCACGCTCTCCGCGCGCATGAGCACGATAAACGCCGCAGCGAAAAACAGGGAAGCACTTGCGATATAAATGGCGTATCCCCAGCGCTTTTTGCGAAAATACTCGGTCAGCGGTTTGGAAAACTCAAAGGCGAGCATGAATTTCTGACGCCCGTCCTCTTCCTGCGTAAACCGGCGAACAACAGTTGCATCCAGCTTCACCGTTGACTCATAGCCTTCTGGCATTGTGCCTGGTGGGATCGTGCAATGGATCATAAACACTTGTCCCACCTGGATATCTTCCATCTCCGAATCTAGTTCAACTAATAGGCCCGTCGAAGAAATATCGACGGCTCTGGCCTTGATTCCATCCTGGACCCGCTGTTTCTTGGTCAATAGCGTCACCGGGAAATCCGCCATATAGCGCAGACTCAGCATCCGAATGCGATTCAAATATTCCGGGTCCTCTAGCTGTCCTGGCTCATCCGTATCTTTCACACCGCGTCGGTCCACTTGGACACGAATTTTCTCCGGGTCTGGCACATTCGATAGCATGCGTCTCTCCGTTTTGGAAACCGTCAGCACTTCTTCGATTTTCTCTTTCTTTTTCGGCTTTATTTTCTCTATCAACTGTTTCATCCCTGTCGCTCTCTCCCCTCCACTGCCTACAAGCTCCAGTAATGAAATCCACTGTTTTCAAAGTCAGCTTTGGAATAAATCTCTTTTATATCGATCATGATTTTCGCTTCGTTCTTGCCGTACATCGCGGCAAAATCAGCGACTTCCATCTGGGCAAAGGGAGTATGCGGTACCGCTACAACCACAATGTCCAAGTCATGGAGAGCCTTCGTTTCTGACAGCTCGATGCCGTATTCCTCGTATGCCTCCCGAGGATCTACCATCGGGTCTACGACTAGTGGGTTGATCCCGTATTCCCTCAGCTCCTCAATGATATCCGTCACCTTGGTATTTCTGATATCCGCGCAATTCTCTTTGTAGGACAGTCCGAGTATGCCAATCCGTACATCCTTGAGGTCGAGCTTTGAACGAACAGCCATTTTGATAATTTGTTGGGCCACATATTTCCCCATGCCATCGTTAATGTGTCTGGCCGCCAAAATGATGCGGGAGCGATAGCCGCTGTCTTCTGCTTTGTATGTTAAATAGTAAGGGTCGATACCGATGCAATGCCCGCCGACCAAGCCCGGTGAAAAAGGGAGGAAGTTCCACTTGGTTCCTGCCGCTTGCAATACTGCTTTCGTCGGAATATCCATCTGGTTGAACAGCATGGCCAGCTCATTCATAAACGCAATATTGACATCCCGCTGAGCATTTTCAATGACTTTCGCCGCTTCCGCTACCTTAATGCTTTCTGCTCGATAAACGCCTGCCTTGATCACGAGCTCGTAGACGCTTGCTACGATTCCCAGTGTTTCTTCATCCATCCCCGATACGATCTTGACGATGTTTTCCAGACGATTTACTTTGTCTCCCGGGTTGATGCGTTCAGGTGAATAGCCGACCTTGAAGTCTATACCACAACGCAGGCCCGATTCCGCCTCGATGATTGGCAAGCAGACGTCTTCGGTTGCCCCTGGATAAACGGTGGATTCAAAGACAACGATTGACCCTTTTCTCAACTGTCTGCCAACCATGCGGGATGCACTTTCTACATATTTCAAGTCGGGGACATTGCCGCTTTTGACCGGAGTAGGTACTGCCACGATAAAAAATCGCGCTTCCTGCAATCTATTTTCATCTGAAGTGAATTCAATAGCGGTGTCACTCGTCAGCTCCTGATCCACGTCAGCATCATGAAAGTGTCCCTTTTGATAGGCTGCTACTTTCTCTTTGTTTACATCGAATCCAATCACAGCAGCACGCTGGGATAGTGCCATTGCAATCGGCAAGCCTACGTACCCAAGACCGACGACAGCAATTTTTTCTTTCCTCTCCACAATCCCTTCGTACAAACTCATAAGCTAGCTCCCTCTCCCTGTTCTATTTTGGCTTTATTGGCCAAACATCGCTGTCATGGGTACAAGCGTGTATCCCTTGCTTCTAAGCTGGTCAATTACGATTGGTAGCGCCTCTATTGTGTGAATGTCATCGAGCATGTGCAACAGAATCACGCTTCCGCTCCGCGTCTGCTCCATAATGGTTTTGACGATATCGTCGGCACTCCGTTTCTTGTCGTAATCGGACGGCGTCACATCATAAATCGTAATATCCTCGTAGCCCGTCGCTGCAATCGCCTTGAGTGTCTGTTCGTCAAACGCCCCGGTTGGCGGTCTGAAATACATCGTCGGCTTCTGCTGAATCGCTTCGGTAATAATCTGATGGGCTTTGACAATCTCTTTTTGCAATGATTCCGGCGCTATTTTGGTATTCACCGGATGAGAATAGGTGTGGTTGGCTACATCATGTCCCGCTTCCGCAATCGCTCTCGCCAAGTTTGGATTTCGCTCTACACCATCTGCACGAAGGAAAAACGAAGCCTTTACTCCTTTTTTGTCCAAGATATCGAGAATCTTCGTAACTGTTTGATCCGTACCCCAATCATCGAAGGACAAGGCAACCATCTTCTTGTCTGTTTCTTTTCGATAGATGAGATTTGGCTTGGACTCGTGATACGCCGCATTCATTTTTGCTGCATCAAAACCCGGAATTTCTTGCAGCGGCTTACGCTCCCGGCCTTGTGCAATCAGCTCGTGTAATGGGACGAATCTGTATCCGACATCCGTAGCTGCTTCTGAGAGAAGACGGATGTTTTCGATTACAGACTTGTTCTCTTCTGTGTCCATCGCGATGATGCCGCCGCGATTCATGTACTTTCTTAAGTAATGATTTTTTTGCTCTTCCGTCTCTTTTTGCCAATTGTGCAGAAACAGACTGGAGGACACGACCGCTTCTTGTCCATTGTGAGCGGCTGCCAATCGAAGATCGTCGGAGTAATCGCCCGACTTCGTTCTGATATACTGCGGTGTTTTATCGGTCTCTCTTTTGATGACCTCATTAGTCAATTTGATATCTTCGTACATTTTCTCGTAAGGTTGGCCCTGCAAATCCGACTTGTTCAACGTATTGTTTTCGATCTCGTGACCTCTGGCGACAATTTCCCGCGCAATGTCAGGCTCTTCCGCTACTCTCATTCCTGGCATGAAAAAAGCTGCCTTGATGTGGTACTTGTCCAACTCATCGAGCAGTCTTTTCATCGTGTCCTTATCTGCCATCCCATTAAAAGTAAGAGCAAGCTGTCTTTGCGTCGTGTAGACCATAGACACCGCCTTGCTCTTTTCCCCTTGGTAACGCCCAATTTTTTCAGGTTTGGCTGGCGCTGGGCCGTTATCTGCACCGTTTTCTTTCCCCTGAAACGGTGAACAGCCTGCCAACAATGCCACGATCGCTACCAGGGAGATCCAGTGAAATAATTGGAACCCACTGGCCCCTTTTTTATGACTAATCATGATTGTCCCCTTTTCATGTAAGAAATGCCCTTTACGCATAAAAAAACGACTATTTCATCTGCGTAACAAGTAAAGTGTAATCAAACACTCTTCCGCAAAAATGAACATAGTCTACCTCCACACGCTAGACTAACATAACCACCTATACCAAACAACTTTATGAAGCGGTTTCAAATATGACAATTTATGGGGAACATAAAAAAAGACGAGCCTCATCGGGCCCGTCATTCGCTGTTACAGTTTGATCGCGATTAATTTTAGTTCCGTTAACTCCTCGACCGCATACTTGATACCTTCCCGGCCAAAGCCACTGTCTTTTACACCGCCATACGGCATGTTGTCCACGCGGAACGTCGGAATGTCGTTGATCATCACGCCTCCGACCTCCAGCTCTTCCGCTGCGCGCATAGCCGCGTGAATGTCACTCGTATAGATGCCTGCCTGCAAGCCGAATCGGGAGTCATTTACCGCCTCAATTGCTTCGTCCATCGTCTCAAACGGTGTAACGACAACGATTGGACCGAATACTTCTTGGCAAGAGACAGCAACATGTGCGCCCACATTCGTCAGAATCGTAGGAGCAAAGAGGTTGTCGCTGACAGCCTTCCCGCCAGTAACTACATGTGCCCCTGCTTCTACTGCTTCCTGTACCCATGCTCCCATGCGTTCATGATCCTTGGCGGAGATTACAGAAGACATGTCTGTCTCTTCGTTCAGCGGATCACCCAGCACGAGCTTTTCAGTGCCAGCCTTAAACTTCTCCAGGAACTCTTCGTACTTGCTCTGGTGAATATAGACGCGTTGCAGTGAGATACACACTTGACCACTAAAGGAGAAGGCACCCGTCACACAACGATCAATCAACGCTTGCGTGATTTCCACGTTGTGGTCGATGATTACTGCGGAGTTGGAGCCAAGCTCCAAGGTCACGCGCTTGAGTCCCGCTTTGTTTTTCATCGCAATTCCAACCGCAGGGCTTCCCGTAAAGGTGATCGCGGCAATACGGCTGTCACTGACCAGCTTTTCACCTACGACTGCGCCTTTTCCAGGCAAAATATTGAGCGCTCCTGCTGGCAAGCCTGCCTCTGCGAAAATATCGGCCAGGATCAGCGAGCTAAGCGGCGTCTGACTCGCTGGCTTCAGCACGACGGTATTTCCTGCTGCAATAGCAGGCCCGACCTTGTGTGCTACGAGGTTAAATGGAAAGTTAAAAGGCGTGATCGCGCCGACTACGCCGATTGGCTTGCGTACTGTGAAAGCAAGACGTCCTTCACCACCCGGTGCTGCATCGAGCGGCACCGTCTCTCCGTGAATACGCTTCGCTTCTTCTGCTGCGAACTTGTAAGTCTGGATTGTCCGAGCGATTTCTACACGACCCGTGCGAAGTGGCTTGGCGGCTTCCTGTGCGAGGATGACCGCCAGTTCCTCCTTTCGTGCTTCCATAATCGCAGCGGCTTTTTCCAGTATCAAGGCGCGCTGACTGGCTGGCATTTTCGCCATGACTTTGGCAGCAGCTTTTGCCGCCTTGATTGCCTCGTCGACATCATGATCGTCTGCCTGAGCGATTTCTGCCAGCAGCTCCTCGGAGTAAGGGGAATAGAGTGACGCGTATTCTTTTGCTTCTTTCCATTGTCCGTTGATGTAGAGATGCTTTTTCATGAGTATGGAGAACCCCCTCGGGCGTTTTAGTTCGTCACGTATTGGCTTTTCAGAACATCTGTCATAATATCCAGTGCCTCTTCCAATTGCTCGTCTGTAATAACCAGTGGAGACAGGAAGCGCAGAACGTTGCTGTGGACACCAGCAGAAAGAACGATGACGCCAGACTCGTAGCAGCCTTTGGTCAAGCCAGCAACGAGCTCTTTCGCTGGTTGTTTGGTTGTTGGATCGATAAATTCTACAGCGCACATCGCCCCCAGCCCGCGCACTTCTGCGATCACAGGGAAATCTTTTTGCAACGCGTGGAAATGTGCCTTGATCTTGTCCCCGATCACCTGTGCACGACCAGACAGGTCTTCGCGCTCCATTTTTTCAATGACTGCCAAAGCCGCTACACAGCCAAGCGGGCTTCCTCCATAGGTACCGCCAATCTCACCTGGGTTTGGCGCGTCCATGATTTCTGCGCGTCCCGTAACCGCAGAGATGGGTAAGCCTGCCGCGATGGATTTGGACATGGTGATGAGATCTGGCTCGATACCGAAATGGGTAGAAGCAAACATGGCACCAGTACGACCGAAGCCTGTTTGAATCTCATCGGAAATAAATAGGATTTGATGCTTTTTACAAATGTTATAGACACCTTGAACGAAGGACACAGGCGGAACGATAAAGCCGCCTTCTCCCTGAATCGGCTCCATAATTACAGCAGCCACTTCTTCCGGTGCAACCTCAGTCAAGAGGAAGTCCTCGAACTGACGCACGCAGAATTGCGCGTACTCATCATCTGTCATGGATTCTGGTTTGTTCAGTGGATACGGGAACTGCGCTTTATACGTAGCTGGAGCGAATGGACCCATCTGGAATTTGTACGGCTTCACCTTGGAAGTCAGTGACATGCCCAGAAGCGTACGGCCGTGGAAGCCGCGGCTAAAGGAAATGATGCCTGGGCGTCCTGTGTATTTGCGGGCGATTTTCACCGCGTTCTCGACTGCTTCTGCTCCACTGTTTGCGAGCATCGTCTTCTTTTCAAAGCTGCCTGGCGTGATTTGCGTCAGCTTCTCAGCCAAGGCCACATAGGGCTCATACATCCCTACGTGGAAGCAAGGATGAATGTATTTGTCTAGCTGCGCTTTTAGTGCCTCGACTACTTCCGGCGGACAGTGTCCGGCATTCAGTGTACCGATCGCTCCGGCAAAATCGATGTACGTATTGCCATCTACATCCGTAACCAATGCACCTGAAGCTGACTCTACAAAAACAGGGGTGTTGTTGCCGACACCTTTTGGAACGAACTGCTTTCTTTTTTCAATCAGGGCCGCTCCCTTTGGACCTGGCACACCAGCAGCTACGTTTACAAATTGACGTTGTTTGGACATATCGTTTCCTCTCCTCGTTCGAGATGGTATTAGTTGAATGGCTTGCTTGTAAACTCAACCACGATATGTAGCAATACCTATGCCAAACGCCAGAGCTTGATGAAATCGCGTTTCCGGCGCTACGGTCACATCGGATTATTCAAAAATGAATCAAAACACCAGAATGATCGATTCATTTTTGAATTAACGATTCATTTTTGAATTACCTGGAACGAATCCGATATTTTTGCAGCTTGCGTACGACAGAAGGCTGGCTAATGCCGAGAAACTCCGCGATTTCTCCCGTGGTCCGGCAGTGCTCGGATGCATAGCGCAGCCATTTTTCCTCTACCTGCTCCAGTGCTTCGCGAAGCGACATCTTGGAAGTAGCCAGATTCGGCTCCATCGCTGCCTGCTCTTCCCCTGCCAACCTGATTTCCGCGGGCAGATGCTGAGAAGTGATCACCTCTTCGTCCGCTGTGACCACCATTCTCTCCAAGACGTTCTCCAGCTCGCGCACATTGCCGGGCCACTCATACTGCATCAAGCCATGTGTTGCAGCAGGGTCCAGACGCTTGTCCATTCCGTATCGTTCATTGAGCGAGCGCACAACGCGCTTCAGGAGAGCGGCGATATCCTCTGGCCGATTTCGCAACGGCGGGACGTGGATCGGGACAACATTCAGGCGAAAATACAGGTCCTGCCGGAACTTCCCTTCCTTCACCATCTTCTCCAAATCGCGATTGGTGGCGGCAATCAAACGAAAATCCACATCGCGGTACTGTGTGCTTCCAACGCGTTGCAACCGTTTTTCTTGAATCACCTTCAACAGCTTTGCCTGCAAGGTCAGCGGCAGTTCCCCCAGCTCGTCCAAGAGGAGAGTCCCCTGGTTCGCCATCTCGATAATCCCTTGCTTGCCCTGCTTGGCGGCGCCTGTAAACGAACCAGCCTCATAGCCAAACAGCTCCGATTCCAGCAAGCCCTCCGGGATCGAGCCACAGTTGATCTCCACGAATTGTCCACCTGCACGACGGCTATTGCGATGAATTTCTTTTGCGATCACGTTTTTCCCGACACCCGATTCCCCGAGGATCAGGACAGTCGAATCGACAGCCGCGACTTTCTTGATGAGACGCTCAATGGCTTGCATCGGCTGACTCACTGCCACAAAGCCCTCCTGATGCTTTTCGCGCAGCTCCTCAATCTCAGTTTCAAACTGCTTGAGTTGCTCTGTCAGACCTTCGTAGCGCCGTTTCAATTCCATAATTTCAGTCAGGTCATGGGAATAGCTGATGATCGAATGCATACTACCATCCTCGTTCCAGACGGGAAATGCCGTCACCATCAGCTTTCGACCGCCGGGTATTTCCTGCATGATCGTCTGCGGTGTCTTGGCATCCATGACTTTTCGCGTGACAGATGGAGAAAAGACCTTCCTTTTTTCCAGCTCGATGACGTTTTTGCCCAAGAGCTCTTGCTTTCCAATGCCGTATATTTCATAGGACGAATCGCCAACCAGCCGGATATAGCCCTCAGGGTCCGTGATTAGCAAATGATCGCGAGACGTTTCAACAATTGCTTCCAATACGCGGCTCATCCACTTCTGTGTGCTCTCTTCTCTCTTCATTTCTTCGCCGCCTCTCGTTGGTCACGACTGTTTTATATGAGAGGGACACATGTAAAACCTGCAAACATCCCCCTAATGTTCATCTATATACCCATCAATGTACACGTGCCTTCCTTCATTCTAGCAGAAAATGATTTTCACAAAAAATTCATATTCAAAATTACAATTTATAACATTAATTCAAATGATTTTATTACATTAACGATAGAAAAAAGGGAGGCGATACCATCATTAGAATACTCTTAGTTGTTATTCTTGGGCTTTTGGCATTCCGTTTCTTTGATCTTGACATCAACATGGGAATAGACAGAAAGATTACCGTAAGCATTACAGTCGTTTTGGTTTTTTGGATGACCTATCTTCAATATAAAAATCAAAGGAAAGGCAAATGAATGAAAAACAAAGAAGCTAGGAGAAACCGTTTCGTTTTATCCCAGCTTCTTTTTTGTCCCTTTGGCTTTAATAAAAACCGCAAGAACAACGACAATGTTTGAAAAATATGTAAAAATAGCGATATTAACAAGCCTTGCGAGATGGAAAGGATGGTAGGAATGACGCCCACAGTCGGAGACATCTACTGTGTTTTTGTCGAGAAGCTGCAAAAGTACACAGCTTGCCAGGTCACATCGATAAAAGAGCCTGACACGAGCAAATCCAACCTCATCAGTATCCTCGAGCTGGACTGGAGCAGCGATACACTGCCTGATGAATCAGAGCTGCACCAGATGAAGCCCTTATATTGCGATTACTTCTTCTGGAACAACAAGCTCGATCACATCTATGTTGATCCGGCGGTGCCCAAAGGCTACATAAAAGTAGGGAATGTACCACCTCTCGTGACAGAAGAGACAAGGAGTTATGGCAGTTGGGATGTCGGAGGGAGCTTTTACCGTCAACACAAATGGAATCAAATTCCCGAGAAACGTCGCCAGCAGTTCAAACAGGCAGCAAATGATGACAAGATGATTTCGCTGGGCGGGAAGAGCCTGCGCCGATCTAACAACGTCATTCATGCTGATATCCTTCAAAGCCTGACGGACATCTCTGAATTGGAAAAGCTCCCTTGCCTGACACGCATCCATGCAGAGGAGCCCACCGATTCCTTGCTTGCCTTTGTCAAAAGCAATCCTTTTATTCTGGAGCTGCACCTGGAAAAAGCCAATGGCCCCTCACTTGATCTGACAGGAAGCCATCTCAGTAAATTCTCTCTCCAAAACGCGGACGGGCTGGAGTCATTGCATCTGAACGATTGTCTAAAAGAGCTCATACTGGGTAAGTCGCTTTCACCGAACCTGTTCATAGAAGCCGAACAGAATGGATATTGGCTGACCGCCTCATTCTCAGATTCGCTACCGCTTCACCGCGGACTCGACCAGCTAGGAGGTCTCCATCTGCGCAATGTGACGGAACTGGACTTGCAGCCACTCGTCCAACGCTATCCTTCGCTTCAGAACATCCGTCTGTGGGGCAAGCCTGGCACTCTCAGCAATCTGGGCAGTATCAAGCACTTGAAGGAGCTACTGACGTTTACGACCTACGATCTGTTTGGCTTCTCCGGGGACGAATTCCCTTCGCCAGATCAATGTCCCAAGCTCTCTTCGCTCTGGATGACGAGCCTCCCGGCAGAAGCGGCCAAGACCATTAAAGCCGCCTACAAAAAAGAAGTGAAAAATGGGCTGGATTTGTCCATCACCAAGCCGCGCAAGCCCGAATGGCTGGCGAATAATTTGACCAATCCGTTTCGCGATTGGGATGGCAGGGAGCACATCACAACAACCAACGCCAACAAGGCTGCCAGTCTTTATAAAAAAATGAACACCACGATCAGTGCGCTTGAAAAACAAAGCAGCGAAGACGCGACGAATGCGGAAGAAATACAAACCGCTTTGCGTGCATTGGTCAAGGAGTACACAGAGACTTTCAACAAAATGGATCGCCGAACTGGCTTTATCGAAACGGTTGAGCGGGAAGAAATTTTCGTTGTACTCGATGAGCTGCTTCAGTCGGCAAAACGGAATTTGGCTACAGCGGGTGTGGAAGTAGATGTGGACGAGCTTTTTGCTATTTTTGATCAGACACGTGATTTTTGAGTGAGAAAAAAGACGCCGCCTTTCCTACAGGAAGGCGGCTTTTGTGCTTAGGCATTCTTTTTGATTACCCACGTACTCATGCAACGCTGTCCAGCTACATTCACCGTTTTGATTGGCTCCAGGAACACGCCTTGCAGTTTTTCTGTCATGCCCACCATCGTCCGTTCATTTACGAGAAAACGGGTGCTTCCGTCCGGCAACAAATAACGTTCGTTCCCTAGTGGCTGTACCACATCCTCAATTCCAATCGAGGACGCAAGACGCATGAATAGAATGCCTTCTGGTTTCAGTACCCGCCACAGCTCCTCCAGCATCTGGCGAAAATGCTCTTCGTTTTCAGCAAAATGTAGAACGGCATTACTGATGATGAAATCAAAGCTTTCGTTTTCAAAGCTCATGCTCTCAATCGGCTCCACACGAGCGCGCTCCGCTGACCAGTCCATTGTCAGTTGCGATGCCATTCGCTGTACAGCCTCGATGGCTTTTGCCGATTGGTCAATCGCATACACCGAATAATCATTTCGCAAAAAGTAGACCAAATTCCGCCCCGAACCGCAACCGGCATCGAGTATCTGCATTTCCTTCGTAACCCTTCCCTTTAACAACTGATCAAACAAGTAAATATCCATATCGCCAAACTGCTCGGCCAGATTCATGTTTATCACAGCCTTTATCCACTTTTTCTTCAGTGTACCAATTCGCTCTTCATCTTCCAATGATGATCACATGGAACGGATTTACAAAAATGATTGTTGACACCACTTGACTACAAGCGTAATCTTTAAAACAGAATCAACGACTACAAATGTAATCGAAGGAGGTGTCCTACTTGGACGAGCAACCGCGAATCTCGGATGCCGAATGGGAGATTATGAAGGTCATCTGGGCTAAGTCACCCGCTACAGCAGCCGATGTCATCCACGCCCTGCGAGACAACAAGACGTGGAAAGACAACACAATCAAAACCTTGCTCAGCCGCCTGTTGCAAAAGGGCATTCTCACTTATGAGCAGGTCAATCGAGTCTACTATTACTCTCCTGTGCTCACTGAGGAAGAATGCAAACGCCAAGAGCGCCAATCCTTTTTGCAGCGCGTGTACGGCGGGGCCTTAAAGCCCATGCTGGTTCACTTTTTAAAAGAGGAAAAGCTCTCGTCCCATGAGATTGACGAGCTGAAAAAAATCCTTTCTGA
This sequence comes from Brevibacillus sp. MS2.2, assembly GCF_013284345.1. Taxonomy (NCBI): domain Bacteria; kingdom Bacillati; phylum Bacillota; class Bacilli; order Caryophanales; family Paenibacillaceae; genus Brevibacillus; species Brevibacillus sp. MS2.2. The sequence continues at coordinate 63,001 of NZ_JABSUZ010000019.1, read as the reverse complement.
AAAGGAGAAATAAGCTGGTGGATTGGCAATGGCTCTCACTCACCCTCAATCAAGCATTTACATGGACACTGTATAACTCCATCGAGGCCAGTCTTCTTGTGCTCCTGATCTTGCTCTGCCAGCAGCTCGGCAAAAAGCATTTCCCCATCCGCTGGCACCATGCCGTGTGGTTCCTGCTTCTCTGGAAGCTCGCGGTTCCTTGGTCGATAGACAGCACGATCAGTTTGTATAACTGGCTACCTACTTCGTCCTGGACATCCATGCAGGAAGCACACCCGCCTACAGAACCGATTGTTCTCGCAACTGAGGCACTAAATCGGCATGAATCTGCCTTCCAATCAGATGCCTCTTTAGTAAACAAAGCGAGCTTTTCCTGGATCAGCCTGCTTTCTCTCATCTGGATCTGCGGTGTCACCATTTTCGCTGGCACCATGACTCTCAGTACATACCGATTGCTCTCTCCGCTAAAAAACGATGAGTTCGTACAGGATGTAGCCATTTTGCGCGTCTTTTCCCAATGCCAAAAACAGATGGGCATCTCCAAATCCATTCCCCTGCGCATGAGTCCCCAGATGACAAGCCCTGCCTTGATGGGAATCTGGCGACCGCAAATCTGGCTGCCCGCAAATCTTTTGGACAAGCTCAACGAGCATGAGCTGCGCCACATCTTTTTGCATGAGCTGGCGCATTGGAAAAGAAGAGATATTCCTGTAAACAGCGTCATGAGCGTACTGCTGATCCTCAACTGGTTCAACCCGCTGTTATGGTACGCTGCTTCCCGCATGCGTCAGGATCAGGAAATGGCTTGTGATGCCTTGGCTTTGACTTATTTGCAGGAGACAGAGGTACCCCGCTATGGATACACCATGATCAAAATGCTCGAGCTGTATGCCTGTCCCAAACAGATTCGCTTCACAGCCGGGTTCTCCAGCTCCAAAAAACAGGTGAAAAGGAGAATAGAAATGATTCGTCACTTTCAAAAACGGGCTTATACGTGGACCCTATCTGGTATTGTGGTCGTCTTGGCTTTAGGCGTCTTCACTTTGACTGATGCAAAAAAAGCACTAGGGAACGAGGCTACCTTCGCCGTCCCCGCAGAAGGTACAATCAAAAGCCCTATTGATCAAGCAATCGGCTTGAGAATCGTAAACGACCTGAATACGCCCGTTCAGGCAGCAGCGGCTGGCAAGGTAGTCAAGGCTGAATACGATACAAAGACAGGGAAAGGCAACCAGGTCATTCTGGAGCATGAAGGCGGGTATCAAACCGTTTACTCTCATTTGGAAAAGCTGGAGGTCACCGCTGGAGTTGCTGTGACCCAAGGCCAGCTCATTGGTCTGTTGGGAAGTACGGGACGCAGTACAGGACCGCATCTTGCTTTTCAGATTCTCGAAAATGGTATACCCGTTGATCCGACGAAGCTGTTAGTAGACATAGAAGCAAAAGAATAAAGACCAAAGGCCACAGAAAAAAACATCTGTGGCCTTACTTGTTACGCTTATTGATTCGTAGACAAATCTTGTTTGTTACCTGAAAGCACCTTGTACAGAATAAGTGCAGTCACCAAGGCAATACAACCGTTCAGATAAAAAGAGGTCGCCGCGCCAAACTCTTGCCATACCCAACCGGTAAGAAGGGATGCAGGCAACAAACCGATTCCTGTAACCATCGAGTACATGCCCAGTGATGTTGCTTTCAAATCTTTCGGTGCAGAGGACGCAACCAATGACTTTTCTATTCCCTTCGTCAACGCGATATAAAAACCATACAGACTGAATAACAACCATAAGCCTGTTATCGAGCTCACCATTCCGAATCCAATATATACGAAGCCATAAAGGATATAGCCAACGGTTAAAATGACTTTGTGTCCGAACCGATCGGAAATGGCACCTGATGTGTAGGAAAACAGCGAAGCAACCAAATGAAGGACTAAATACAGCAACAATACACTCGTAGCAGAAAGCCCGAGATCAGTTGCTCGCAGCAATAAAAAAGAATTGGACGAATTGGCAACCGTAAACAGCATAATGATCAAAAGCAATTGCTTGGTCTCACGATTTAACTTCTTCCAGCTTGGTTTTGTTTTCGGTTCACGCGAAATCACCTTCGTATTTTCCCGCTTCTCCTTGATGGCAAAGAGCAGGCAGAAGCCAATGCCGACAGGAACCAATGAATACAAGAAAACACTCTGGAAATCTTTATTTCCATCCATCGTTAATAGGAGATATGCGATGCCGATTCCAATCGCCGCCCCGAGCATATCCATCATTTGATGCAAGCCAAATGAGCGTCCTTGCTTTCGTTTTCCTCCTGCTTCCGAGATGATCGCATCGCGGGGAGCTGTTCGTATTCCCTTACCGGTACGATCGATCAGCTTCCAGACAAAAACACCTACCCATGAACTGGCTATTACAAGGACTATCCTGCCGATCCCGGATAGTCCGTAACCCAGTATGGCTAACGATTTTCGTTTCTTGGAACGATCGGAAACATAACCTGAGACGAACTTGAGCAGACTGGTCAGAGCCTCGGAAACTCCATCGATGATCCCGATAATCATCGGACCCGAAGAGGCAAGAAAGATCGGAATTAACGGGGTAACCATGTATGTACCCATGTCTGTGAAAAAACTGACGAAGCTGAGCAGCCATACGTTATTCATGATTTGTTACAACCCAAAATGCTGTTTCGCCAGCTCTTTGAATCTCGCCTTGTCGATTTCCTCTTTGGTAACGACTCCATCCACCCATTGCGTAAAGGACGTACTCGTCAACGTAACATTGCCTCTCTCTGTCAGTTGCGTAAGCAAAGGGTTTTTGTTGAAGGGAGACTGTTCATGGTTAGCGATAATCGTCTGAATCTCGTTTAATTCCGTTTCATCCGTCACCAGCTTCTGCGAATCAAACGTATAGCCGATCCTCCAGTCCTTATCCTTGTGCCGCAGCTTCATTTCGAGTACATAATCGCCATACTCCGTCTGCTCTTTCTTGATCCGAAACTCACCATTGCGCGAAGAGACGGTCTCTCCAGTTAACGGAACAGGCTTCAACGGCAGGTTCGAACCGAAGCCCGTGTCGAGCAAATACGTTTGCCCCTCATGTGTAAGCAAAATCGTGGCATGCGTCCGACCAATCGTGTAATACTCGCCAACGTCATGCCTGTAAACAACTCCGCGAGTCAGATGGGCGTCAAAGCCATTTTCCAGCAAGAAGAAATAGAGCATCGGATTGAGCTCGTAGCAAAGACCACCTTCGTTTCTGACCAGTAGCTTCTCCGTGACAGACTGTCTGGAGATTACACTCGTTCTCTCATCCATAATGCACAGGTTTTCAAAAGGAATCGCCAATGCTGTCAGATCAAGGAGGCGATCCAATGTATCGAAGGTAATCGTTTCATTTTCTGGCATGCCGATTCTTTTCCGAAATAAGGCATTCAGCTCACTCATGCTTCTTCCTCCCACATCGTTTCTCCCACAAGTTTACACCAGGTCCTGCCCGAATGCCTTAAATACCGAGCAGCTTTAGCTTCCGATACAAGGTGCGAAGCCCGATCCCGAGTTCTTCTGCTACCCGCTGCTTTCCTTTCAAATCGCTGCCATGCTTTTGCAGCGAAGCGCGAATGGCGTCCGCTTGTGCATCGGCGACCCTTGCTTTGATAGCTGGACCTGAATGCGAAGGAGCCACTGTAGGACGAGCACGAAGGCGCGGAGGCAAGCTGTCCGCAGTCAGAACCGTGTCTTGCTCCATGTTCATGGCGTACTCGATGGCGTTTTCCAGCTCCCGCACATTGCCCGGCCAGTGATAGTGCGTGAGCAGGCTGATGGCCTCCCGAGATATTCCGAAGAAGGTACGTCCTGCTTGCTCTCCGTACTTCTCCATAAATGAAACAGCCAAGAGCTCGATGTCTTCCTTGCGCTCTGCGAGTGACGGGACGTGTATTGGAATAACGTTCAACCGATAGAACAAGTCGGCACGAAACGCTTTTTTCTCCACGAGCTCCTCCAGGTTCTGATTCGTCGCCGCGATGATTCGTACATTGATGGGAAACGACCGTGTACCGCCGATGCGTTCCACGACCTTTTCCTGCAAGACTCGCAGCAGCTTGGCCTGCAACGAGAGTGGCATATCGCCGATCTCATCCAGAAAAAGCGTACCTCCCTCTGCCAATTCGAACCGCCCTGGCTTTCCTCCCTTTTTGGCTCCGGTAAACGCACCGTCCTCGTATCCGAACAATTCGCTCTCGAACAGATTTTCCGGAATGCTGGCGCAATTGATCGCGACAAACGGATAGAATGCTCGCGTGCTTGCCTCGTGAATCGCTTTTGCCAGATGTCCTTTGCCTGTCCCTGTTTCTCCGGTAATCAGTACCGTAGAGCTGCTGTTACCGATTTTCATCGCCATTTCTTTGACCTGTTTGATGGCTGGGCTGTTTCCCACGATTTGAGCCAGGCTATCCGTTTTACCAGACGAACGACTCCCTTGATGATCGATCAAACGCGGAACAGTTAACGATCCCCTCTGCACGCGAAGCACACCGCCAATGAGCTGATTGTTGACAATGATCGGAGTGGCCTCGGTCGGAGCATCCAGCTTGTCAACGAGACAATTGGCGATCGGCAAGGAATGCGCAGCCATCCCGGATAACGACGGCAGCAGCATCCGTGAAATCTCCGCTGGCAGCAGCTCATGCTGGGACAGCAGTCTACGCGCGCTGGCGTTCGTGTGAATGACATTGCCACTTCGGTCAAAGGTGAAATACGCATCGGCAACGGTATCCAGCGCTCCCTCCAACAGCCGTATAGAGTCATGAGACGATTCGATTTGTCTCGTCGCATGGGACTGTACAATCGCCGTAATCATCTCGCTGACTTCTGACAGGATTTGCTGGTATCTCTCTGTATGCTTGGACAGGCGATTTTGACCTTCCTTCGTAAAGGATGTGAGGGAAACGACCCCGATTGCATGATTGGCTACCTTAATAGAGGAGAGCAGTTCGACTTTGGCGGGGCAACTGTCGAGAAAACGGCATCCTTTACACATTTCCATGGAGCCGGGTTTGTCTACCACATACTGACCTTTTGCCAACACGAATTCAATCGAGGGCACATGCACGTTTTCGCCTTTTTGTTTCAAATAGCGCTCTGTACTCACGACCAAGAGGCCGCGCTCGTTAATTACCGCAGCATCTACGTTCAATATATCTGAAATGCTTGTAATGACCTTTTCGATGGCTGGTTTGCACAGATCCAACGAAACCATGGATATCCTCCCTGCTTATTGTCCTTGCTCTCTATTTTACGAAATATTTAGATAGTTCACAAACGTTTTACCACTGATGTTTGTCAATAATGACAACTTATTGCCACTTTTGTCACTGTCATGACGGTACGAAACACAGTCGGAACCTCGTAAAATCAGCTTTTTTACGATCAAGCAAGGAGCATGTTACCCTGCGAGGTTCATTCCACACTTGGCACAGTGATTGCATTATAAACTTTTCAACTAGGGGGAGTGATCAACCATGGTAAACACGAACGAGGTATTCAATCTGCAAGGAAAGGTAGCCTTGGTGACAGGTGCTGCTTCCGGTATCGGACTTGCAACAGCGAAACGACTGGCCCAATTCGGAGTAAACGTCATGCTGCTTGATATCAACGAGGAGCTCGGGGAAAAGGCGGCACAAGAAATCGTAGCGGATGGCGGGTCAGCCCGTTATTTTACATGCAATGTAGTTTCCCAACAGGATTGTCGTGCAGTAACGCAAGCGATCGAGGAAGCTTACGGTCGCATCGATATTTTGTTCAACAACGCAGGCGTGATCAGAAGAAAGACAGTCGTCGAGCTGGAAGAAGACGATTGGGATCTGGTCGTCGATGTCTCCTTGAAGGGTGCTTACAACCTCTCCAAATTCGTCATTCCTGTCATGGCGAAAACAGGAGGAGGCAGCATCATTAACACAGGCTCTGGCTGGGGCATCAAGGGCGGTGACAAGGCGGCGGCCTACTGCGCGGCAAAAGCAGGCGTCGTCAATCTGACACGGGCAATGGCGATTGACCACGGTCCGGAAAACATCCGTGTGAATTGCGTGTCACCCGGCGATACCGACACACCTCTGTTGCGTGAAGAAGCGCGCCAGCTTGAAAAAGATGAAGGAGCATTCCTCGTCTCCTCCGCCCAAGGGCGTCCGCTGGAGCGTCTCGGTTCTCCGCAAGATATTGCCAATGCTGTCCTATTCTTTGCCAGCGACTTGTCATCCTGGGTGACGGGCTCCGTACTGGTCGTCGACGGCGGCGGTTTGGCTTAATGTATCGTTATTTCGACTGAATATTCCAACGAAGAAATGGAGGAACCATGTGATGAGCGTACAGCGTTATGCCCACCCGTATATTCCGAATTCTGCACCTGCAGTTAAAGAGAAAATGCTTGCCGAAATCGGCTTTTCCAGCATCGAGGATATCTATGCGGACATTCCCGGGGAGCTGCGCCTAAAAGAAAAAATGAACATCCCGAAAGCTTTGACCGAATATGAGCTGGAACGCCACGTCAACCAGCTCATGAACAAAAACCAAACCACAAAAGAAAATATCAGCTTTCTCGGCGCAGGTTGCTGGCCGCATTTTGTTCCGGTTGTTTGTGATGAAATCAACTCCCGTGCGGAGTTTGTGACCGCGTATGCTGGCGAGCCTTACGAAGACAAGGGGCGCTTTCAGGCGCTGTTCGAGTATCAAAGCCTCGTAGCTGAGCTGGTCGATATGGATGTCGTGAATGTTCCGACCTTTGACTGGGCACAGGCCGCTTCGACTGCTCTGCGCATGGCAGCACGCATTACCAACCGTACAGAACTTTTGGTCTCGAAAAATATCCATCCCGACAAGCTCTTGATCATCAAAAACTACACGTCTCCTGATCTTACCGTCACCTTGATCGATTTTGAGAACGAAACAGGCAGACTTGACCTGAATGATCTAAAAGCAAAGCTCAGTGTAGATACAGCAGCGGTTTACTTCGAAAACCCGACCTTCCTCGGCTCCGTGGAAGTAAACGGGCAGATGATTGCGGACTTGGCTCATGCAGCCGGTGCCATTTGCGTAGTTGGCGTCGATCCCATCTCTCTTGGCGTGATGGAATCTCCGGCGAATTACGGCGCGGACATCGTGTGCGGAGATTTGCAACCGCTCGGCGTACACATGCATTACGGCGGTGGGCAATCCGGCTTTATCGCGACGCATGACGACCCGACCTACGTCATGGAATATCCGTCCCGCCTTTTTGGAATCGCTCCGACAGAGGTCGAAGGCGAATACGGCTTCGGAGATGTCGCGTACGACCGCACCTCTTTTGCCAAACGCGAAAAAGGCAAGGAGTCCGTCGGAACGCAAACCGCGCTATGGGGCATTACCGCAGGCGTGTACTTGGCGACGATGGGACCCGTGGGCATGGAAGAAGTCGGGCAAGGCATCATGCAGCGCTCCCAATACGCCGCCAAGCAGCTCTCTTCCATTCCCGGCGCCGAGGCCAAATTCTCCGCTCCTTTCTTCAAGGAGTTCGTGATCGACTTTTCGCAAACAGGCAAAACCGTCAAAGACATCAACGCTGCGCTTCTCGCCAAAGGAATTTTCGGCGGAGTTGATTTGACTGAACACTACCCGGAATTGGGTCAATGTGCACTCTACTGCGTCACGGAGGTTCATACCCAGGAGGATATTGATACACTCGTTGCCGCAATAAAAAACATCGTGTAAAAGGAGGAAACCGCCCATGAAAACATCCGAAGGAACAATCGACAAAATGAAACGGATTCCGAGAGATCATAAGGTACGCCGCTTCCACCAAGCAAAATGGGATGAGCCTGTCATTTTCGAGCTGAGCCAGCCCGGCGAGCGTGGCGTCGAAGTACCACCCGTCGAGCCACAAATCGTGGAGACCGTAGGTGATGGCATCTCTTCGCTGCCAGACAACCTACGCCGGAAAAAACGACCGAATCTTCCCGAGATCAGTCAGTACCGCGTGATCCGTCATTACTCCCGCATTTCGCAGGAGGTTCTGGGGTCAGATTTCAACGTCGAGATCGGGCAAGGCACCTGCACGATGAAATACTCCCCGAAAATCAATGAACGCTTCGTACGCTCGCCGAAAATGGCGGAGCTGCATCCGCTGCAAGACGAATCCACTGTCCAAGGGATGCTGGAGATGACCTATCAGCTCGATCTGTACCTGCGCGAGATTTCGGGAATGGACAAATTCTCGTTCCAACCGGGCAGCGGCACACAGGCATTGTTTACCCAGGCCTCTATCGTGCGCAAATACCACGAATCTCGCGGCGAAGGAGAGCAGCGCAACGAGTTTATTACCACCCATTTTTCCCACCCGTCCCAAGCCGCGACGGCAGCAGTCAAAGGCTTTAAAATCATTTATGTACCTGCTGACGAAAACGGCTACCCTGATCTGGAAGCGCTAAAGGGCCTCGTCTCGGAGCGCACCGCCGCCTTTGCCGTAGCGAATCCAGAGGATACAGGCATTTACAACTCCCGCATCAAGGAGTTCACAGACGTCGTTCACGCCGCAGGAGGGCTGTGCTGCTACGACCAAGCAAACGCCAACGGCTTGCTCGGCATTACACGCGCGCTGGAAGCAGGCTTTGACATGTGCTTCTTCAACCTGCACAAAACCTTCTCCGTCCCACACGCTTGCGGCGGACCTGCAACAGGTGCCATCGGGGTCACTGCCGAGCTTGCGCCATTCCTGCCAGGACCGATCGTAGACTTCGACGGAGAGCGTTACTTCTATAAGCGTGACCTGAAAAACAGTATCGGGAAAGTCCGCAGCTTTTACGGCGTACCACCTGCTGTCCTGCGCTCTTACGCTTGGGTCCGGGCGCTTGGTGCTGACGGCTTGAAAGAAGTTGCCGAAATCGCTTGCCTCAACAACAACTATCTCTATCACAAAATCCTGCAAATCCGCGGTGCGAGCGCACCCTATATACAAGGCCGACGCCTGGAGCAGGTTCGCTATAGCTGGCAGCAGTTAAAAGAAGACACCGGCATCACGACATACGATGTTCAGCGTCGGATGGTCGACTTTGCCCACCATTACTGGACCAGTCACCACCCGTACGTCGTGCCAGAGCCGTTCACACTGGAACCGACGGAGTCTTACTCCATGGCAGAGCTCGACGAGTACATTGCGGCACTGACCCATATTTCACAGGAAGCCTATGAGAATCCGGAGATCGTCAAAACAGCGCCGCACAATAGTACAGGTCACCGTGTCCTAGAGTCCGTGCTCGATGATCCTGATCAATGGTGCATCACTTGGAGAGCTTATTTGAAAAAGACGGCACAAAATTAGTTCATCCAGGGGCAAGGGCGGCATGTCCGCCCTCCCCCTTTTCCTCTAGAGGCAGCATACTTTTTTGTTTCCTAGCTGGGTCAGCAAGACGTTTTGCACACCATATCTGTTAGGGGGATTCTCGTATGAGGAAGAAAGGTTTGTTTCCTGTCGCTCTTTTGGTCAGTTCGCTCGTGCTCTCTATTTTGGGAGGCTGTGCTTCCAATGCCGCCCCACCACAATCGCCAACAAATGCAACCCCTTCCACCACCCCCTCTACTCCCTCCACTACACCAGAACAGCCTGCTTCTGATGTGAAACTCAAGCTCGTCCATGAAGGAAAACTGACATTTGCGATGAGCGGTCTGCTCAAGCCACTCAACTACAAAGACACGAATGGCGTACTGACCGGATTCGATGTGGAGATCGGCAATGAGATCGCCAAACGGATCGGACTCGAAGCCAATCCCGTAACCAATCCGTGGGAAACGATTCTGCAAGGGCTGAAGGGCGGCAAATACGATGCCATTATCGGCAGCATGACGCACACAGAAGAACGTGCCAAGCAAGTAGACTTCACCGAGCCCTATTACATCTCCGGCGGGCAAATTTTCATTGCCGAGACCAATGACTCGATCAAAACGCAGGACGATCTGCAAGGCAAAGTCATCGGTGTCGTCCAGGCAAGCACTCACAAGGAGGTAGCCGAAACCTTAACGGATAAGACAAAAGTAAAAGGCTATCCCACAGACATCTACGCCTTGCAGGATCTGGTCCCCGGTCGGGTCGACGCCGTAATCACAGACCGTGTCGTCGGAACCTCTGCGATCAAGAATCAAGGTCTGAAAATCAAAGCGACAGGCGAGGTTTTGAACAAGGAAAACATTGCGATCGCCGTAACCAAAGACAACCCTGAGCTGACCAAAAAAATCAATGAAGCCATCAAAGCCATGATTGAAGACGGCACCTACGAGCAAATCAGCGTGAAATGGTTCGGATCGAACCTGTTGAAATAACGTGGGAGGTTGAGCAGCCATGGGTTTTGTAACCAGTATCATTGATATATTTACGATTCATGGAAAAGCTTTTTTGGAGGCCGCTTGGATTACCGTTTCGCTCACGGCTGTATCCTTGGCGATGGCCTCTGTGATCGGACTCGTCTTCGCCTTTTTCAAAGTATCCGGGATTATCGTCCTGCAAAAGCTGGCCGACACCTATATTTTTATCGTGCGCGGCATGCCGTTAATCGTCCAGCTCATGTTCCTCTACTACGGGATATCCAGTGTCATCGTGCTCTCTGACTTTACGGCAGGGGCACTCGCGCTTGGCATCCACTCTGGCGCTTACATTGCCGAGATTTTCCGGGGAGCCATCCAATCGATTGACCGTGGACAGATGGAGGCAGCACGTTCGCTCGGGATGCCGTATAGCCTGGCGATGCGTCGAATTGTTTTGCCACAAGCCTTCAAACGTGCCATTCCGCCGCTTGGCAATCAGTTCATCATCGGACTGAAAGACTCTTCACTCGTCGCGTACATTGCCGTAACAGAGCTGTTTAACCGTGCCTTGTCTGCACAAGCAGAGAACTTCATGCCTTTTGAAACGTATTTCGTCGTCGGACTGTATTACCTCGCACTCGTCGCCATCTTTTCCTTTCTTTTAAACCGTGTGGAAAAACGTCTCGATACTGGCAGGGCGTCCGTCAGCACTCCAAAACCAAAAGAGGTGGCAGCATGATCAAGGTACGCAATCTGGCCAAGTCATTCGGGAACCTGCATGTACTTAAAAACATCACGCTGTCGATTCAAAAATCAGAAGTGGTTGTGCTGATCGGAGCGAGTGGGTCAGGGAAAAGCACGCTATTGAGATGTCTGAACTTTCTGGAAATAAAAGACAAAGGTGATATCGAGATCAACAATCAGGTCATCGATGTCAAAAACAGTGACTTGAACAAAGTACGCGAGCATGTCGGCATGGTTTTTCAGCATTTCAATCTGTTCCCGCATATGACCGTGCTGGAAAACGTGATTGAAGCACCGATCTACGTCAAAAGGAAAACCAAGATGGAAGCGACCGCAAAAGCCATGGAGCTATTACGGCGCGTCGGATTGACAGACAAAGCAAACGCCTATCCCGAGCAGCTCTCCGGCGGGCAGAAGCAGCGTGTCGCGATTGCCCGTGCTCTGGCGATGGAGCCGGATGTCATGCTGTTTGATGAGCCTACTTCTGCCCTGGACCCTGAGCTGGTAGGCGAAGTGCTCGCTACAATGAAAGACCTCGCCCGCGATGGCATGACAATGGTCGTCGTAACGCACGAAATGGGCTTTGCCCGCGAGGTAGCTGACCGAGTCATTATGCTAGCGGACGGAGAAATGGTCGAAGAAGCCCATCCTCATGAGCTTTTCACCAATCCAAAGCATGAACGTACCAAGCGATTTTTACAACAAATTTTGTAAGCCAAAGACGAGGTGGAACCCATGCTACAAAGCCGTGAATCGATCCTGCAATTGACCGATGAATTAGTCAGCATTGAAAGTATCGTGAACACGACCGGAGAAATCGCCGTTGCTACCCATCTATACGAGCATCTGAAGTCATTCCCCTATTTTCAAAAGCATCCAGATCAGTTGATTCTCTCCCGCACGGTCAACGACGAGGTGGAGCGCTACAACGTCCTCGCTTTTGTCAGAGGAACCAAGGAGCCGAGCGCCAAAACCGTTATTTTAATGGGGCACACGGATACGGTCGGCATCGAGGATTACAACCACCTGAAGGACAAAGCCTGCCATCCAACTGCACTCATGGACGCCTTGAAAAACGAGCCACTGCCTGCACTGGTGAGTGAGCAAATGGAGTCAGGTGATTGGCATTTTGGGCGTGGCGTGCTCGATATGAAAAGCGGCGTAGCGAGCCACGTTTACTTGCTGAAGTACTATTCCGAGCACCCGGAAGAACTGGCGGGCAATCTCATGCTGCTTGCCGAATGCGACGAAGAAGACAGCTCGCATGGCGTCCTCTCCTCCTTGAAGAACTTGAAAAAATGGCGGGAGGAGCACAGTTTTGACTATATTGCGCTGATCAACTCCGACTTCGTCGCCCCGCGCTACGATGGGGACCCGAATCGCTATATCTATAAGGGTACTGTCGGCAAGCTGCTGCCCTCCTTTTATATCACGGGCTACGAGACGCATGCGGGCTCTGCTTTTGAGGGACTCGATCCCAACTTTATCGCCGCAGAGCTGACTCGCCAGATCAGTTACAATCCTGACCTGTGCGACGAAGCCTACGGCGAGACACCTGTGCCGCCTGTATCGTTGAAGCAGACAGACTTCAAGCCGACCTACACGATCCAGACCGCCCTGTCAGCCTATGTCTATTACAATTTCTTCATCCATTCCTGGTCTCCGAAGCAAGTCTTGGCACTACTAAAGGAGCAAGCCGAGATCGCTTTCGAAAACGCACTGACTCTGTTGCGTGAGCGTCATCGCCGCTTCTGTGAGAAGAGCGGTCAAGCTTGGACTCCACTCCCTTGGAAGACCCGAGTTTTGATCTACGAGGATATGAAAAAAGAGCTGATCGCCGAGCATGGGGACGCCTTCCTCTCGCACATGAAGCAGTTTAAAGAGGCCCTTTTGCAAGACAAAACCTTGGATGTACGCATGTTCTCAGCTCGTGTGGTTGAGGAGGAGGTCAAGTGGATGAAGGACAGAAGCCCCGCCATCATCTTGTTCTATTCCTCACTCTACTCTCCCCGCATCGAACTCGTTGGCAAGGACGACTGGGAGCAAAACTTGATAGAGGCATTGGAACAAGCCGTTGCGGCTGTCCAGCCGGATTATGCACACCCAATCGTGACGCGCAACTTTTTCCCGTACGTTTGCGATATGAGCTGCGTGGCGCTTTCAGACGATGAGGAAGGCATTCTCGCGATCGAAGAGAACAACCCGAGCTGGGGCAGCAAGCATTACGTCGAGTATCAGGACATTCGGGACATCAATGTACCTTGCATCAACATCGGTCCGTATGGGTACGATGCTCATAACCGTTTTGAACGGATGGAGATTACGTATTCGACAGAAGTGGTTCCCTCTGTGACGAACGAGATTATCAAGCGTCTATTGAAATAAGAAAAACGCCAGCTCGGATTGCACCAGGAGCTGGCGTACTTTTTTGGATTGTTGTTAGAACTGATTCGGGAACTGCTTAATGATGCCTGCTGTCAGCACATCAGCGAATGAGATGATATGATCCTCACCTTTATCAAACGCAGCAATATCCGCTTCCCAGTCTTTTTTCAATCTCGCCTGGAGATTATCAGTGAGTAGCTTCAGATGCGTGTACATCATCTCTTTTAGTTCTTTCTCGTTCCAATTGGGGTTGGCACTGCTCAAGAACTTGGCGATCTCATCCGCATTCCGGTGCCAGTCCTTATCGAGCTTTGCCACAGCAGCCTGATCACCTTTTTTGGCTGCGTCAATGATTTTGCCGCCTATGGTAATATGAGCCGTCAGCAATTCGGTAAGCTTTTTACCTGCTTCCTCTCCGTAATACGGCTTGATTGCGTTCCCGATATCCACCTGGTTTTTCAAGAGACGTGCCTGTACGGCGTCTTTGTCTTCCAGCCCTGCCAAGGCGCTGACCATATAGGTGTGATCCCACAGCAAATGGTCGATCCAGAGCCTGCGCATATCACCCTGAAGCTTTACTTCTTTCGGCTTTATACATTCTGCCTGCTGTACATTTCCTTGTGATTCCTTGGCTGCTGCCATACCCGGCACACCAAGTAATGCCATGCAAATCATCAACAATGTTGCTTTCCTGAGCATTGAAGTCATCTATTCCTTCTCCTTTTTTGGTAAGTAGTGAATCCCGCTTGTTATTTTGAGCAAATTTGGCTTTTTCATGCGTTCAACATATCAGCCCTGCAAATTGACACTTGTCGGAAGCATCCTTATAGTTGTCTTATCAACAGTTGCCCTGACTGCCTAACCTAGGAGGTTTCTCAATGAAATTGGATGAGTATATCGGCGTCATCGTGAAACGAACGGATTTAAAACTGAACAACTATTACCAAAAAGTATGTAATCCGTATAACATCACCATCGATCAGTGGATGATTTTTGTCGTGTTATGGGAAGAAGAAGGTCTGACCCAAAACGAGTTGGCAGATCGCACCTACAAGGATAAAACGAATATAGCGCGGATGCTTTTTCTCATGGAAGAAAGAGGGTTCATTCATCGCGAAACAGATAAAAAGGATCGCCGCTCCCTTCGTGTCTATCTGACGGAAAAAGGACGACTTTTAAAAGACGAGGTGCTTCCTCCCTCCATTGAAGCGTACGAGAAAACCATTGCAGGATTGACCGAAGAAGAAGTGAACCAATTTCGAAGAACACTCAATATCATTTATGAGAACGTAAAAAACTTGTAAAAATAAAAACCATTGCAGGATGTCACTTTTTGTATATAATTAGTTGTTGTAGCAACAGTTTTTATAACAACTTTCAAAACAAACTATATACAAAAAAGGAGTGAAAATAATGAGCACAGAAGGGATTTGGAGCACGCATTACCGAGCGTTGACGATTGGTATTATTCTTGTGGTGACTGCTACAGCATTTGAAGGCTTGGCTGTCACGACAATCGCCCCCGGTCTTTCCCGAGAGCTACAGGGTGAGGATCTTTATGGGTGGGTATTCAGCGCTTATTTGTTGGCTCAACTGATTGGAACCGTAGTCACAGGTCAATTCGTCGATAGAAAAGGGCCTGCCCAGCCTTTTATTGTCACGATCGTGCTCTTTGCTCTTGGCATTGTAGTTGCTGCAATCGCGCCAGACATGCTTACTTTACTGCTTGGGCGAGTGATGCAAGGATTCGGAGCCGGTGCCTTGGTCAATTGCGTGTATACCATGATTACTTTGCGTTACCCTGATTCCCTTCGCCCACAGATTCTTGCTGTCTTCTCCAGCGCTTATATCCTTCCAGGCCTGTTCGGACCGTATGTTGCCGGGATTATTGCCGAACAGTTGTCGTGGAGATATGTCTTCTGGTTGATCCTTCCCTTTATCTTTCTGTCTGCACTCTTAACCACCCCCTCTTTCCGAGGCTTACAGCCGCCAAAAGCAAGCGCGGCCAACAATCGTAGTCTTCTTCTGCCTTTTTTCTTGGCCCTAGGGACTGGTGCCTTGCTTTTTGGACTCGGCAAAATTCCCTCGATCTACGGTTTCCTGTTATCCATCGCGGGTTTGCTCACCCTTAGTGTCCCATTGTATAAGCTGATGCCTAAAGGAACGCTCCTCGCACGTCCAGGCTTACCTGCTGTCATCGCGTCCCGGGGGCTTTTTGTCGCTGCCTATTACGGCACACAAACGTATCTCGTCCTGGGACTTACCTCGATTCTAGGATTAACCGCGGACAAAGCTGGTTTAGCGGTTGCCTCGGCAGCAATCAGTTGGTCGCTGGCAGCCAATGTACAAGCAAAGCTGGACAAAAAAGACCAAGGAGCCGGTCGAAAAAAACGAATCATCATCGGTCTCGTCATTATGCTCATCGGAGTCGCTTGCACTGTACCGCTGACGTTGATTCAACAAGACCTTTTCGGTATCGTGGTCGCGATTGTTAGCCAGATCATTATGGGCTTCGGAATCGGTTTGGCTCACCCGACAAGCGGTGCCATTGCGTTTTCTCTTGCAAAGCCTGGTGAAGAAGGAAAAGTATCTGCTGAAATATCTATTGCTGATACGTTCACACCAGCGATTGTCATTGGGGTAGGAGGAGCCATCGTGTCTGTGATGACTGCCTTTGCGTTTTCACTTTCTGTTGGTATTACCGTTTCCCTGCTCCTTCAGACGTTCATCGTTCTACTCGGGCTGGCATCTGCTGCACGACTGGCGACTCGTTCCGTACCTGTTCAAGAAAAACGGACACCTTAAAAAGGTGTCCTTTACTCGTGTAGAAAGGATATGCCTCCTATTGTTATTTTTCAGGTGGCATGTCTTTCTTTTTTTGTCTGGATATGTACTGTTCTCCGACTCCTATCATCTGCTCCAAGATGGGAGCCAAGCTTTTGCCAAAGTCCGTTAACGAGTATTCTACTTTTGGCGGCACGGTCGGGTACACATGTCGTGCAATGATTTCGCTGTTTTCCAGTTCTCGCAACTGCACGGTGAGCACTTGTCGCGATACTCCCGGGATCAACCTTTGCAATTCTCCAAATCGTCTCTTGTCCTTGAGCAGTTCATAAATAATGCGAGGCTTCCATTTTCCACTCATCAAATGGAGCCCTACCTCGACAGGACATCCAAACTGGTCATCTTGATACGGCATCTCGACCTCCCAATAGTCAGCTTTTTATGACTAGGTCATTTTTTTGTGCGTACTTTTCGCTCTGATTGCCTCGAGCTATGCTTAACAGGAAGCTTAACGATGCCAAAAAGGAGCGTTCCTATGCCATTTTCTCAACGCATTCAACCAGTCATAAACCCGGAAGATATGAACCCTGCCTTCGCAGAAGCGTTCAATTCCGGGGACATCATGAATCTTCTTACTCTCTATGAACCGCAGGCTATCCTCATTACGCAAGACAACGAGCAGAGCCAAGGAATCGAGCCAATCCGCCAAAAACTGGAGCAATTACTCCAAGTACAAGGTAAGATGGTTTCCACCAATGTATTTTGTATTCCGTTTGAAAATATTGCTTTATTACGGGCTCACTTTATCATTCATACCACAGATGACGCAGGCAATGCCATGAAAATAGAAGGGCACACCTCTGAAATCGTACGAAAGCAGCCAGATGGTAGTTGGCTGTATGTTGTCGATCATCCATTTGGCGCGAATCAGCCTATCTCATAAAAAAAGATGAGGGCACCAGCAGTAGGTGTCCTCTTACCAATTTGTACAACTATATCCGTGTATCCTTTACCCAATAATCTTGGTCTTCTTCGCATTCTCCATCGACTTTTCAATGATTCCGCTCAACGGACGCTTCAGCGCGAGCGCCACAAACAGGCTGATACCGATAAAGCCGAATAGTACGAGTATATCCCGGATCGCCGTTTCCCAGAGGATGCCGCCCACCCCTTCACGCAACAGGCTGATTGCATACGTGAAAGGCATGTATGGGTTCAGTGCTTGGAAAAACGGTGAAGTCATGCTGATCGGGAACGTCCCCCCCGAACTGGAGAATTGGAAAACCATGAAGATGATCGCTATGCCTTTACCCACGTTGCCGAACACGGACACCAGCGTGTACGTAATCGTGACGAACACCAGGCTGATCAGCATACCGAATAACACAAACGGAGCTTTATCCGCTACATAGGCCCCCAGAATGTAAATATCACCGAGCGTGACGAACAACGCCTGAAGCAGCCCGATGGTCGCAAAAGTTCCCAAGCGACCCAGGTACAACTGATACGGCTTGTACACTCCGTCTGGATTTTCCGCATTCGGCTTCAACAAGGAAATCAACAAGGTCGCACCTACCCAAAGAGAGAGCACACCGTAAAATGGTGACATGGCTGAACCATAATTCGGTATCGGGTAGAGGCGGTTTTCCTTGATCTGCACGGGACTTGCGAGGAATTCGCTCTCTTTTTTAATGTCGCCGCGCAATAGCTTGGCAAGGTCGGCGAAGTTGTTGTTCGCCTCGACCTCTCTCAGCTTGTCTGCTGCTTGCCCAATGGCACTCTCCAGCTTAGGCAGATCATCGCGAACCAATGCAGCAACTCTGTGGACTCCTGCCTCCACCTCCGGGAGCTTGTAGCGCACAAAATCAGCCAGCTTGGTCAAATCCACCTCCGCTTTGGGCAGATCGTTCTGGACAAATGCCGCTGCCTCGTCGAGCTTTTTCCCAATTGTAGGAAGATTGCCCTTCAGGAATGGCGCTGCTACGCGAATGGCATTTGCAAAAGCATCCGACTTGCTTCGGAGCGTTTGTGCGAGCTCGTGGACTTGCGCCCGTATTTGCGGCATCTCCTGCTGGATTCGTTTCAATTCTGCCAATCCCAGCTCCAAGCCCGTTTTTGTCTCTTGGAGAATCGCTTCGATATCCGGAAGTTTTTCTTGGGCCTTATGCAGTAGATCGGCGGATTCTCCTGTGATCACCTTCAGCCTATCAATGCCCTCGGATATTTTCGGGACGATTTCACTATCGTAACGGGACAGAATGTCTCCCAATTCCGCGCTGGTGTTTTTCGAGAGCTGATTCAAGCTCTCCACCAAATCTTTCGCCGGCTGCTTGCCGTTTTCCAGCGCGCTTGCAATCATGCCGAGAATCTCGATTTGCCGGTTCATTCTGTTCTCAATCGTGCGCAGCCTCTCTGTGAAATGACTCAATGGCTGTCCAGGAATATAACTATTTACTTTCTCTACGAGCGATGCGGTATGCCCCAGAACATTCACGGCTCTGGATAACCTGTCTTTTACGGCATTTACCTCACTCGCAGTAGGCAGGCGATCCGGATTGATTTGCAACAGCCTGTCTGTGAGTTGTGTGAGCGCATCCGATGCTTGCTGAGCTAAGATGAGATTTTGCTTGATCAGCGGTGCAATCGTTTCAAAGGCACCATCATGCTTCGCAAAAAAGTCATTGAGCTGATCGGCAACAGCCGCGCCCTTATCAGTCAGATCAGCGATACGCGGCAACGCTTGTTGCGCAGCCGAAACGATCTCAATAGCCTTATTCGCTTTTTCTGTGGCCGTAGTCACGGCGTTTGCGACTTTATCAAAATTTTGATCCAGCTCTTCCATTCGTCCAACGGCTTGCTCAATTACCGGCAGCTTGTCTTCCATCGCGATAATGACAGACGCCGCTTCATTGATTTTCGGCCAGTTTTGCTGAATTTTGAGCACGGCCTGCCCAGCTTGATTGATCTCCGGGATTCTTTTTTCCACTTCCAGAATGATCTGCGCTTTCTCGTGAATCTCAGGAAGTTTCTGTTCAATCTCCAATACTTTTTGCCCTGCGGCACGAATCTCGGGTAGGTTCTTTTCCAGTTGGAAAACGCCACTCTCGATTTTGCGGATGGTCGGCAATTGCTCTTCAATTTTAATACCGATCTCTGTAAGCTTCGTCAGCAAAGCTTCACTGACGCTTTCCGTAAAACTCTCGTTGATCTGCTTGGCAATCGCTGAAACACCTGACGAGGTGATTTTGGGTGCGACGGCGTTCACTTTTTCATTGACTGTATAGATCACTTCGGGCTTGTTCAGGTTGCCATGGACAATTCCGGTGATCTTTGTGGAAAAATCAGCCGGGATCAGGATGCTGGCATAGTAATCGCCCCGCTCCACTCCCCGTCTGGCCTCTTCTTTGTCCACAAAGGTCCACCCTAGTTTCTGGTTGTTATGCAAGCTTTTTACGAGCTCGTCTCCGATGTTGACCTTTTGATCACCAACCGTGGCTCCCTGATCCTCGCTTGTCACCGCCACCTTGACACCTTGCGTATTGGCGTAAGGGTCCCATACTGATTTGATGTTGATCCAGTCGTATAAACAAGGCAGGAGAATGATGGCGATGATCAGAAAAATCCCGGTTGGGACCTTGAAAATGTTAATCCAGTCCGTTTTGTAAATCTTCCATATAGACCGCATGTATGTACCACCTGGTAGGAAAGAATGGATGAAGCATGACACTTACATGACAGTTTACCATGAAAGGAAATGGTCGGGAATGAGCTGTCAGTAGTAGCATGATCTGCTGCACGCCAATTTATAATGGAAAAAAGCCCAACCATCACTGGTCGGGCTTTTCCTAGTAAATCGGTACCTCTATTTTCTCACTTTTAACTTGTACTCGCTCGTATGACCATCGTTCTGTGCAACAATCGTCAACGTGGTTTTTTCTGGTGCATCCTCATGAACTGTTACCAGACCATCCTCGCTAATCACCGCATATTCTTCCTCTACTACATGGTAAGTTGTTCCTGTGCTTTCCTTAGTCATTTCTCGTCCACTGCGGTCTGTCATGTTAGCCCACACGATCATTTGAACCGTATCACCAGGCTTCACTGAACTCTTTTTGGTGGATAGATTGATACTTTTGATTTCCGCAATCGAGAAGGTCACTTTGGACGATTTTTCTCCGTTTGTCACCTTGACTGTAAATTTCTTGCCCGGTCGCGCATCCTCGGAAACCTCAATCAATCCGTTTTCGTCAACAGTGACGCTATCGTTGTCAGATTCATAAACCGTTCCGCTCTCGCCATCGGTCAGATCCTGCCTGGTGCGGTTCGAGAACGATCCTGTTACTTGAAGCTGGAGATTCTCTCCTGGCAACAGTGTTGCTTTGCTTGGCGTAACTCTCACGCTTTGCAGACCTGCACTCGCTACCATGTAGATACCTGGCTTTTCGATATCAAAGCTTGCGCGGTCCCCCGTTTTGATAACCTCTACTGTTTTTCCTTTGGAAGTCTTGAGGCTGCTCCATTCTTTCTCCGCTTCATCATAATGATGAGCCGTCAAATACTTATCCTTTTTCTCGTAAGGCAAAATCATGCGGACAGTCTCGCTGTCAAAGCGCTTCAATTCCTTGTTGTCTGCTTCCAGGCGAACTTCGTACATGTCGCTGGCATTGCCCGATTTCGAAGGCTTTTTGATGTCTTCCGACTTCGATATCTCGACGTGGATATCCGCACCGTCATGCTCTGCGAGAAGCTCGCTGGACAGCCACACACCTACGTCATCCTTGTTCACCAAGGCTACATTGATTTGTTTTTGTGCCAATGCATCTACGATATCACCACTTAGTGTCAGCGAAGATTTTTCTTCTTCCTTCGATTTTTTCGCTGTACGCACTTCATGACGAGTACCGTCCATGCGAATCTCGATTGTCTTCTCCAAACCAAACAGTGATGCTTGCTCGTCCAGTGCTGTCTCAAGTGTCTCTACTGCTTGGGCAAAACGTTCGATCTGAGCGACTACCTTCTCCGTATTTTCGCTATCGTCTGCTTCGATTGTGCTGACTTGTGTCAAAAGCTCCGCGATCGGTTCTTTCAGCTTTTTCACCCATTTTTCAGAGAGATCGTCTTTATCCAGCTTGGCAATCGTCGTCTCTGCTACATGAGCCATGACTTTGACTGCTTGCTCCCATTGTTCTTGATCGTTTTTCTCGATCTCATCTACCACTGGCAAGAAAGCATCCTTCAACAACGAGTAGGTCTGTTCTAACACTTGATCCTCATCGATGATATCCTCTTTCCATTTGGAAACCATTGCGGCCAACACAGTATTCGTTGCGTCGGAAACCAAAGCAAGATGCGTAGAATCACTGAGCTGGTCGTCCTTGATCAGCTTGGACAATTGCTTGATCGCATTCTCTGCTTGCTTCTCTACTACATCTTCATCTGTCGCATTCTTAATCACCTCAGCAGCAGCGCGATTGGCTTGGCGCAACTGCTCATCTGGCGTGAGGACAGGCGGTTCTACTGGTGGTGTGACTGGTGGTACTTGGGTAAAAGCATCCTTCAGAGCTGTTTGGGCAAAGTCCTCAGACTCTGTGTCCTTTTGCTTGGAGAAAGCGAGAATTTTCGTCGCGCCATTTGGGATCGCCGTACCATTCGGGATCGCGTAGACGACCTTATCGCCTGTCTTGGCTACAGATGCGATTGCAGATTGCCCGGACAGCTTGCCTTCATCGCTGCCCCAGTAAAGTACATACTCGTCAATGTTCGTTTCATTTGCCGCAGGAGTGATCGTGACATCCCCGCCAATCACGCCCTTGTTCGTGTCCGCATCGGTGAAGGATACCGCCTGTGGTGCTTGTGCCTGCGTCTCATCGATAATAGTAAAGGTGACGCGGCCCAGCTCCAGATTGTCGTTATCTGTTCGATACTCTGCTTCCCCGACATAAATGGCATCGTACTTGCCAGGAGCCAAATTCAAATCCTTGAACGAAATCGTTCCATCCGGCTGCTTGACGCTTTTCGTTTTTTGCATCGCGATTGGTTTAACATTTTTCCCGAGCTTGGTTCCTACAGGGAAAATACCGATCCAGTCTTCTAGTACAGAGCTGGTATAAGCAACCTCAACAGCTTCTGTTGGCAGATATTTTTCTTTGACCATATGAACGGTAGGATTGCTGATGGTCAAATCCGGGTCGGTAGCCGGGTCTACCACTGGTATTTTCTCGGAAAGATCGATTTCGAATTGCGCATTGGCGATCCATGTGTCGTTTTTAAAATCTCTTCCTTTTACCAGCACTTTATCTTCGTACACTTCCACGAAAAATCCTTGGCTTCCGTCCTTGCCTGTATTGGCGTCTGTCCACAAATAAGAGGTAGCGCCCGCATTAAACATCGTAGCGTATTTGGCGTTGTACATCGTATCCTTCGCACCCAGCTCCCAGTGCGTATGTCCGCTGAACAGGAAGGCCCCTGGATGCTTGGACAAGATCGTTTTCATTTCCTTATCCTGTCTGACACCATACCAGTAATTGCTTTTGAGATAGCCAACGTTCGCACCTGCTACCGTATTTTTCAACGGTTGATGGTGGAAGATGAAGGTCGGCTTGCCCCCAGACTCGGACAGTTTTTCGTCCAGCCATTTCAACTGTGCTTCTGATAAGTACGAGTAGTCCTTTAACCCTTTTTCCGTGCCCAGAAAAATGAATTGGTAGCCATTAATCCACACATTGTAGTAGCTGGACTTCATGTTGGTGTACTTGTGGAACAGCTCGGAAAATTGCGTCCAGTCCCCCCAGCGAACATCGTGGTTCCCTTGCACAAAATACGTTTCCGGGAGTTGGTCCTTGTACATGTTAAAAATCCGGGCCAGCTCCATATATTGCGCTTCGGTTCCGTTCTCCGTATTGTCCCCGATGGTCATGAGACCGTCACTGTCCGGATTCAGCGCAATCATATCTTTGAAGGCATCTTCGAGGTTTTTATTATGAACGTGATCCTTGCTGGTTTGCACATGCATGTCAGTGATGACTTCAAAGCTGACCAATGGCTTCTCTTTCACCATTCCCGGGATCGTAAACTCTGCGCTCGCAGTCGTTTCACCCGCAGTTGAATCCGAGTAAGCGAGGAGCTTCGTCGCGCCCTTTGGAATGACCGTGTTAGCTGGGATTGTATAGGTCGCATACGTTTCACCAGGCATAGTTGGAGGCTGCACTTGTGCGATAATCGGCTCTCCTGGCAGCTTTCCGACATCATTTCCCCAGTACAGATTGTAATGAGTCACATTCGCAGGATCGGCAGGGATTTTGATTTTCACATCGCCTGCGATCTGGTCTGCATCGTCATCTGTATCGACAAAAGTAATGCCCGCAGGAGGATTCAAGGTAATGATCGAAAAAGGAGCCCGCTGAAAAATGTTGTAGCCGTCATTTTGCATGTACAGTGCCTCGTACTCACCTGCTGGCAATGACTTCGTAAAGCTCATCGCACCATTTGGCTGACCGTTTGCACTCGTGTATTGCCAAGTGAGAGAAGGATTGCTTCCCTGTGGAATGGCACCTGCTTTATACAGTCCGATCCAATCCTTCAGAGAAGCTCCTGTATACGCCAAGGAAATCGGTTGACCATACAAATAGGTTTGCTTGTCCATCGTGACGGTTTGCTCTCCTGCTGCCTGAACGCCTTGGATCATAAAAGGTTGAGTCATTCCCATGAAGGCAACCGTAACACCCAGTACCATTGACATCGTTTTGTTTATCACTTTCATAATAAACGCACACCTCATTTCGATCAGATTGATAGAGTCCGACTGATGATTTTTACACGACCTTGCTGCTGACTTTCAGACCAATGACACCAATCACAATGAGTGACATCCAGAGCATTTGCTGAAGATTGATCATTTCTTTGAATAAGAAAATACTGACGAATGTAATTAAAACAATCCCGACACCAGACCAGATCGCATAAGCGACTCCGACCTGTATATAGCTGAGTGCGAAATTAAGCAGAGTAAAGCTGGCACCGTACAACAGAAACATCAGAATGGATGGCCACAGCTTGGTAAAGCCCGCAGATAGCTTCATCGAAGTCGTACCTGCTAGCTCCAACAGAATAGCGAATGCGAGGAGAACCCATCCCCACCCGATCCCCTCATTCATGCCGCGATGCCTCAACCTTCAGTTGCGCATAGGAGGAAATCACCGCTTCTGCTTCCTCCAGGATTTGCATACGGTCAGACGAGTCTTCCTTGCTCACAATGCCAATGGTCACCAAGACCCCTGCACTTTTCCCCATGCGTATGTCGCCACTCGTATCACCGATAACAGCGACCTCTCTCGGCTTCAAGCCCAATTGGGTACAAGCTTTTAGCACCATGTCCGGATAAGGCTTGCCACGCTCTACCTGATCATTCCCGATAATGACTGGAAAATAAGAGCGAATGCCCATCCATTCCATATGCTTGATCGCTTCCTCTGTTTCGTCTGCGGTTACAATCCCCATAAACATGCCGTGGTCGCGACATTGTTCGAGGAACGGGATCAGCCCCCCAATGGGATAGGCAGGACGAGTCTGCTCCATATCCTGATAAGCTCGGTCCTTGCACTCTCTAGCGAGTCGCATGGATTCTCCCCACGATAGTCCCTGACGATATCCCTGCCATGCCAGGATCGCAAGCAAATCGCCAGTCGAGCCCATCGCTAACGGACCATTGATGCTGTAGTCGCATACGTGCCCGTCTTCGTCGTGAACAGTTCCCCACAGCTCTGCAAGAGGAGCGATCTGGCTCGGCTGCGGTAGCTGGCTGGCAAAATGACGATGTACGGATTCGCTCCAGTACCCCCAGAGCCGCACAAACTCCAGCAAAGTACCATCCTTATCGAACAAAATCGCTTTGACCGTATATCTCTTGTTGTTAACAAGTAAGTCGGGCATCTTTTTTCCACCTGCATTCCATTTTGAATCGGATTTGGCTCTACTCTTTCGTCCTGACAAGAAGCGCATCCGTTCTTTTCTGAATCTTGCCTGAAATCCACATGATCGCGGTACGTACCAGCAGATTCGCTACGATGATTAACGTAGACATCGCAGCAGCTTGCGCGATATCGCCTGAGTCCTCCTTATTCACAATCGCAACGGCAGCCGGTTTCAGATCTGGGGCATACAAGAAAATAATGGCCGAGACTGTCACCATGCTGTTGATGAAATAGTAGAGGAATACTTCCAAAATCGTCGGCAATGACAGCGGAACTGTAACGCGCAGCAATGTCCGATACCAAGGCACATTCATCGATTCCGATGCAGCCTCGAACTCGCTATCCAGCTTCTTCAGACCAGACGTCATCGTCAGGAAAGAAACCGAGTAGAAGTGAACGATGTTACACAAAATGACGATCCAAATCGTGCCGTAAATGCCGTGCAGCGGTTGATTCGGATTGTTGAAAAAGAATACGTAGATCAAACCGAGCACGAGTCCTGGCAATGCAAGCGGCAGCATGGACAGAAAATACGCTGACTGACGCAGCAGACGATGCCCGCGCGACTTCTCGATGAGATACGCGAACAAAAAAGTAGCGACTGTGCCCATCAAAGCCGTGGCAAACGCGATAAGCAAGCTCGTCACAAACGGTCCTTCCCCATCCAAAAAGTCTTCGTAGTGTGTAAAGGAAATGGACAGATTGTACGGCCACACTTTTACAAGGGAGCCGTAAATAGCAACCAGGATGATGCTAATAATCACAGTGGACACGGCGGAGCAAAGTACGTAAAACAACCCATCCCGCAGTTTGTTGCGTTCAATTCGGTAAGGGATGGACTTCGCGCTCAACCAACCACTCTGTTTACGCTGGGAGATGCGATCGATCACGAATGAAATCACAGCCGGTATCAACAG
This sequence comes from Brevibacillus sp. MS2.2, assembly GCF_013284345.1. NCBI lineage: Bacteria > Bacillati > Bacillota > Bacilli > Caryophanales > Paenibacillaceae > Brevibacillus > Brevibacillus sp. MS2.2. The sequence goes on along the minus strand of NZ_JABSUZ010000019.1, from coordinate 36,875 downwards.
CAGTACCCCAACTGCCGCACCCATTTGCATGTTTTGTTGCCCGATAACCTGCTTGTACAAATCTGTCGCCAGCACGTTATACTGCCCGCCGACCACTTTGGGAGCCCCGAAGTCGGTAAAGGTCAAGACGAAGCAGACAAAAATGGCACTGATCAGCGCAAACCTCGTACCCGGTACCGTAACCGTCCAAAATCTGCGCCACTTGGACGCCCCGAGCGTCTCTGCCGCTTCATACATCCGGTAATCTGCACTTGCGAGTGCCACAGACAGCATCAGAAACGCCTGCGGAAACGTATAGAGTACTTCCGCCATCACAATCCCGATAGGCCCGTAGAGCTCTATGCGGAATTCCGGCAACAGACCAAAAAATCCGGTAGAAATCAGACCTTGATTGCCAAACAAGTAGGTGAGCGCCAAGCCGTGCAGCATAGAGGGTGCGAATAGCGGCAAGAGCGCAACAGACCGATAAAACCATTTGCCGCGAATCGCACTCCTCTCCAGTGCGTAAGCAAATCCGAAGCCTAGCGTAACGGCAATAATCGTCGTGACCGTCGACACCTTAATGGAATTCCACAATGACATCACGAGGGCCGGGGTCGAGAAGTAATTCGCAAAGTGCATGAGCCCAATGAAGTTTCCCTCCTGATCCGTAACTGCCTTGATTACCAGCTCACCAAGCGGCAGCAGGATGGCGAACAACAGCGCGATGGTCATGCAGACGATGATCGCGTTTTGGCTCCATTGGTTGGCATCAGGGCGTATTCGTTTTAACCAGGTGTCCATATCGTGTACGCTCCTTAGCCAACAGCCAGGTCTGCCGTATCATCAAAACGGATGACATGCTCTGGCGGCAGAGTGAAGGCAATTTTTTGATCCGGCCAAACATGATGAGACACCATAGCATGTGCCGGGACATCAATCGTGACAAACTGTTGCAACAACGTACCTTGTGGACCGATCAACTCTGCCACAATCCGATAATGCGTACCGCGATATTCCAGCTCGCGCACGATCCCTTGTCTACCTTTTTCATGACCGTCACGCAGCAACTGGACATGTTCCGGGCGGATGGCGAGCATAGCCTGTTCCGAATGCTTATCCGACCGGATAAAGCTGATTGCTCCGATAAAATCAGCGACAAATGGCGTTTTGGGACGCTCGTACACTTCTTTTGGCGTACCGACCTGAATGATGCGCGACTGGTTCATCACCACGATGCGATCCGCCATCGTCAACGCTTCCTCCTGATCGTGCGTCACCATAATCGTCGTCATCCCGAATTGATGATGGAGCCGACGAATTTCGTTCCTGAGTTTGGTACGAACCTTGGCGTCCAGCGCAGATAATGGCTCGTCCAATAGCAAGCAGTCCGGCGAAAACGCCAAGGCCCTCGCCAGCGCTACCCGCTGCTGCTGCCCTCCTGATAATTGAGCCGGGACTTTGTTGCGGTGTTCTACCAGCTCAACCAGTTGAAGCATTTCCTCTACCCGATCAGCAATTTGTGCCTTGGAGAAGCGATTACGCAATCCGTAAGCAATGTTTTCACTGACCGTCAAATTCGGAAACAAAGCGTATGATTGAAACATCATGCCAAAATTCCGTTTCCCTGCTGGCAGCGAGGTAATGTCTTTCCCGGCTATGACGACGCTCCCTTGATCCGCTTTTTCCAGTCCTGCGAGGATGCGCAACAACGTTGTTTTACCGCAGCCGCTCGGTCCGAGCAGACAGATGAATTCATTCTTGGCAATGTCCAGTTGAATGTCCTGAAGCGCTGTGTGCTTCCCGAATCGCTTGGCGAGATTGCGTAATGACAAATAGCCTTGCTCCATCACAAATGCCCCTTTATTCTTTACTTTTTCGGTTCAGCCTTGGAGCCGTACTTCTGCTCCCACTCTTTCAAAATGCCTTCGCGGTCTCTTGCTGCTTGATACAAGTCCAGCTTGGTCAACTGCGATACAGGGTCTTGTTTGTAGCCTTCCGGAATTTGACTTCCTTCTTGCTTGATGCTCAAAATCGCGTAGTTTTTGTTGTATTCCTTCATTGGCTCATCGCTGATCGCCCAGTCCAGGAACAATTTAGCTTCTGGCTTGATGTCCTTTTTCATTACGAGCGCGCTCGCTTCCATATCCCAGCCCGATCCCTCTTTCGGGAACACGACTTCGACTGGAGCTCCTTTTTTCTGTTCCTGAATGCCGCTGTATCCATAAGAGATACCAATTGGCGCTTCACCTGCGGACGCCATCTTCGCTGGCTTGGAGCCAGAGTGCGTGTAGACCATCATGTTTTCATGCAGCTTGTCCATGTATGCCCAAGCCTTGTCTTTGCCGTACAACTGATGCAGGGCGTTGACGGTCAGGTAGCCTGTTCCAGAAGAAGCAGGGTGAGGCATCGCGATTAAGCCTTTGTATTCTGGTTTGACCAAATCTTCGTACGACTGTGGGATAGCCAGATTGCGTTTTTCCATCTCTGCTTTGTTGACAATAATGGCTGTCTCCCAAATATCCATGCCTACCCATTTTGGCGGGTTGGCCTTGTCTTTGAATTCAGGCAGTACACGATCTACGCCTTTGGGTGCATATGGTGCAAGCATTTGCATATCATCCATCACCAAGAGACTCGTAGCAGCCAGTCCCCAGATCACATCAGCCTGCGGGTTGTCCTTCTCGGCAATCAGCTTGGCTGTCATGATGCCAGTGGAGTCACGAACGATGTTTACTTTGATATCCGGATACTGCTCTTTGAAAGAAGTCAGATACGTCTTGATCTGTTCATCTTCAATTGCCGTGTACACATTGATTTCTCCAGATGCGTTAGCTACAGCAGCCTCCGAACCGTTTTGCCCACTGCTCGATGCTGTTCCCTCTGTCTTCGGTGCTCCGCAGCCTGCCAACAAACTCGTAACGACCAAAGTTGCTGCCATCACATTCCACTTGATTTTCATGGTGATTCTCCTTTTCTGAAAGAAAGTATCGGATAAAAACCATCTCTGTTCAAAAAATATTGTACATTCGCATTGTGTTTCGCCCATGAAACCACTGTTAATTGAGCATTAAGATTACGTAAATACTCCTAACAATAGCTTTATCACTGTGTAGTAAAACTTTTTGCTATAATGGAAGTATCATACAAAAAGAATTGAACGAAATGATGATGACGGTGGCACGAGAGGGAAGTGAATAATCGAATGTCTTTGAACGAGGAAAATGTACCAGAAGAAAAACGCCTCCATATCCGTAAGCAAATGATCGAAGCCATTGCAGAAACGATGGACTTGTATGGAGCCACTCATTCTTCTGGTCAGCTTTACGGTGTCATGTTCTTCGAGAATCGTCCGATGACGCTCGACGAAATGAAAATACAGATGAACATGAGCAAAAGCAACATGAGCTATGCGGTGAGATCCTTAATGGAATCTCGCATGGTCAAAAAGCTCGAGGAAAAACAGGAGCGAAAAGAGCTGTATGCGGCGGAGACCAACTTCTTCACAGCGTTTCAAAACTTCTTCACATTCAAGCTACAGCGCGAAGTCGATGTGATGACCGGTGCCATCGACCAAGCACTGCCTGAATTAACCGAGCTAGTCCTTCAGGAAAGTACCTCTGATGAGGAACGAAAGCTCGCCCTCCAAGATTTGCACAAGCTCAGACATGCAAAAAAGTATTACGAATGGTTGCAAAACTTTGTGTACGCCTTGGAACAAGGTGATTTTTTCGAAGAAGAGCCCGAATAGAAAAAAGCCATCTTCCTCTCCAAAGCTAGAGGAAAAGATGGCTTTTCATTTTACTTTTTCTTCTCTTGACGCACCAAATACAAGAAGTAAGGAACACCGATGACCGCCGTCACAATACCCGCAGGAATCTCGATCGGAGGATTCAATCCCCTCCCCAATGCATCTGCAATGACGAGAATCAACGCTCCCAAAACAGCCGCACCTGGCAACAGATAACGATGCTGATGACCGAACAGCTTCCTCGCCATATGTGGCGCAATTAATCCCACAAAGCCGATCGAGCCGATCGCCGCTACACAGGCGCCTGCCAATGCAACGGCGAGCAGCAAGAGTACATAGCGTGTTCGCACGACATTCAGTCCGAGCCCCGTGGAGCTACCTTCATCCAGACTGATAATGTCCAGCTTTCGATGCATAGCAAGGCTAATGGGAATGAATACGAGCAACCACGGCAGCAAAGCGTAAATTTCATCCCAGCCTTTCCCCCACAAGCTCCCTGCCAGCCAAACAAGAGAATCATTGGCTTGCATCGGATACTTCACCATGATGAATTCCGTCAACGCTTGACAGATCGCCCCTACTCCCATGCCGACCAAGGCAAACGTAGTTGGCTGTGCACCGCTTTTCCGAGCGAAATAGATGAGGGCGATCGCTACTGCCAGTGCTCCCAAAAACGCGACAATCGGGAGAAGTAGCGGTGAAGCGGTCGGAAACAGAATGATGACCACAACCGCAAACAAGCCCGCGCCTTTGGTTACCCCTACGACATCTGGAGATGCCAGCGGATTACGGATCATTCCTTGCAAAATCACACCAGCGATCGCGAAGCCCGCTCCGGCAAGAATCGCGAGCAACGCCCGCGGCAATCGATAGTTTTCAATCATAAACGTAAGCGACGATGATTCTCCCATGATCACCCGGATCATTTGATCAGGGCTGATAAAGATCGGGCCGATTCCCATGCTAAGCAATGCTGCCACTAAGACTAAGGCACCGAGGCCCATCAGGAGCAGGGGGCTTTTTCTCGAAGTCATACCATTTCCCTCCCCTTTTTTCTCGCCAAGTACAGGAAGAACGGGGTTCCCAGAAGAGCCGTTACAATTCCTACAGGAGACTCAAACGGATAGGAAATCAAGCGAGCCAGGACATCGGAATAAGTAACCAAGACAGCGCCACCAAGCGCAGACACAGGGATAACGACCCGATAGTCCGTACCCACGAGCCTCCTTGCGATATGCGGAACCATCAGTCCGACGAATCCGACAGCTCCGGCGACAGCAACAGAGGCACCTGCCAAAATAACGACCACAACATAAGACAGCAGTCGGACGCGGGCGATTTTTTGTCCCAACCCCATCGCGACTTCCTCCCCCAGTCGAAACACAGACAAAGAGCCGGAAAGCCAAATCGCCAGCAGGAGTCCCGCCATCGACCACGGCAAAATCAATTGCACATCCGTCCAAGCCGCTCCGCTGATGGAGCCAGACAACCAGTACAATACATTCGAGATGTGTTCGTTAAAAATAATCATTCCCTTCGTAATGGAGGTGAGCAGCAGGTGGATGGCCATTCCTACCAAAGCGATCTTGAGATTGGTCATCCCGCGGGAAGCTGCAAATCCAAAGACAACAAGTCCCCCGAGAATCGCTCCAGCAAATGCAAAATAGATGAGATTGGCCTTCCCGATATCCGGTAAAAACACAATCGCGAGTACGACCACCAGACAAGCCCCTGCATTCACGCCAAATACTTGCGGGGATGCCAGTGGATTGCGAGTAACGGCCTGCATCATGGCTCCTGCCACAGCCAAATTCGCCCCGATGATGGCTCCCAGCACAGCTCTCGGAACGCGGATGGTTTGGAAAATCAAGAGCTCCTTGGAGTATTCACCCGATAGCCAATGCGTCACCAATGATCGAATTTGCAACGAAGCTACTCCGGTAAACAAGCTCAGCAACAACCCAATGAACAAGAGGATTGCCAACCCGATTGTAACGAGGACAAAGGTACCTTTTCGTTGTCGTGTTGTTGTTTTCTGCAATACAAGCCACCTCGATCAACTACCACGTGCAGGAACACGGAAAAGACCAGATCAAAGATCGGTCTTTCCAGAATTTGCATCGTATGTTATTTTGCCTTGCTATATAAGAGATTCACTGCCTCTTCCACAATGCGTTCTGCGGATTTCAGTCCGCGATAGCGTGTCCAGAGGTCACGATTTACTTTGTGTACTTCCTGATTTTTGACAGCGGTGATATTGTTCCAGAGCGGATTTTGCTTCCACTCGTTCAACAGCGCATCATCAGCCTCCGCCAGGAAAATCACATCTGGGTCCCACTGCACCATTTGCTCCAGACTGATTTTTACCGTTGGTTCTGCCGCATCCTGAATCGCATTTTTGATTCCAATCATTTCAAGCAATTCGCCATCAAACGATTTCGCACCATGTGCAGACAGCGAATCTGCGCGGAATACACCCAGCATGACATTGCGGGAATCCCCGGCAGGTACTCTCTTCTTAAACTCTGCGATGATCTCCTTGTGCTTGATCAGGCGTTGTTCTGCTTCTTTTTGCTTGTTCAGCGCTTCCCCAATCGTGGCAAACGAGCTCAAGTTTTCCTGATATGTCGAGTTGCGGCTTTTCAAAATGATCGTCGGTGCGATTTTTTGCAACTCCTTGTAAATGTCCTTGTGTCGATTCAAATCACCGATAATCAAATCCGGCTGCAACGAGCTGATGACTTCCAGACTCGGCTGCTGGCGAGTCCCCACAGGGGTATACTCGATTTTTTTGCCGATCAATCCTTCTACGTCCTTATCCTTCTCCTGCGCGATTCCTACAGGCGTCACTCCCAGCTCCCATAGCCCGTCTACAAAGGAGTACTCCAACGCGACGACTCTTTTCGGGTCTCCCGTAATTTCCGTTTCGCCCAGCTCGTGTTTCACGATGCGCTTTTGTGCGGTTTGTGCACTATCTTGACCTGCTGCTGGCTGTTTTTGCTCTGCGCTGCCGCACCCGGTCAGCAATACCGTACCTGCCAGTGCAAGCGTCCAAAGCATATGACCGAGACGTTTTATTCCGTTTGTTCGCTTCATCTTTTGTCCCTCACTCGATGTAATTGATAATGATTATTATTACCGACGAAATGCGTTTTTTATTGTAACAATCCACTCCCGCAAATGAAACATTATGCTAATTAAACCTTTTACCGCAATAAAGGTGATTAACGTCATTTTGTTCACGCTCTGCCATTACGAAAAAAAGCCGTTACGCCTGAACCATCGACGTAAACGGCTTTTCGCCACGATACTATTTGTTGTTTGGCGTATAACTTACTTTAGTCGTCGCGCTCAGCTTCTCCAGTGCTTCCTTGGCAGGCGCATGATTCCCCGCCATCGCCATCGCCGACTGATAAGCTGCCACAGCCTCCTCCACTTGACCCAATCCTTCGTAGCAAAGCCCTTTGTAATACCAGGCGTGAAAACTTCCCGATCCCCTCAAGGTCAGATGCCGAATGTTGCTCTCACCTAGCTCCAAGCAATGATCGAACGTCATCAATGCTCGTTTATAGTCCTTTTTCAAATACTGAATGATCCCTTTGTACAAATGCAAATCAACGTAGTCAGGATAAATCTCGATGGCCTTTTCAATTCCTGGCCACGCTCCCTCAGCACTGCCGATCGAGATCAACGTAGAGTATTTGAGCTTATAAAGAAGCGAAGGCGGCATCATATGGTTTTCGAGAAACCCGATAATAGACAGATTCACGAACTTGAACGTTTTCTCATGCTCCTGGATCCGTGAGAATTCACTGGCAAGATGATACTCAATCCATGGAGAGTGGTTCTCCTTTTCCAATTCTTTCATGAGTAGCTGAATATTGCGCTCGAATTTGTTCTTTCTGCCAGTAAATTCATTCATGTAGCCGTAATGGTATATCCGTACAGGCAAGATTTGAATATGGAGATCTTCAGTCAGATTGGGAAGAACCTCTTCTACGTTGAGCGTTTCATGGATGGGAAAATGGAAGCGAAAACCGATGCCATTGCGAAACAAACGTGAGTGAGCGATATGAAAAGCATCGTCTTCATTTAATTCATCTCCAATGTAATTGATTAGATGGATATAAAAAAGAGAATCCTCTTGACCGCGAAGCAGCTCTTTTAATTTCGTGCTGTCTTGCTTATTCATTTCCTCATCGGCATCCATCCACAAAATCCAGTCGCCTGTTGCTTTTTCCAGTCCAAAGTTTCGCGCTTCTGCGAAGTTATCCTGCCACTCATACGAATGCACGACCGCTCCGAATGACTTGCCTATCTCTACCGTTTTGTCGGTACTCCCCGTGTCTACGATAATCATTTCATCCACAAGATCTTTCACGCTTTCCAAGCACTTGTGAAGGCACTCTTCTTCGTTTTTTACAATCATACATAAGGAAATTTTGGGCGCCTCAGACATGCTGCTCATCTCCTTTGACCCACATCACTGAGATCGTGTCTATCCCCCCTTTACTCTATGAGCGGACTGCCCCTTTCAGAACGGCACCATTCCCTTGGTTTTCGAACCATTTGCTGGAGCCGCGCATAGGCAGTTGTAGGCAGATATCACAAGAAAGCAGGGATCGTATCCATGCATGACTCATGTCCTTTGTGCAACAGCTCTCAGGTTGCGCTTTTCCACCAGTACGCTACCTTCTCGCTACTTACGTGCAAAGATTGTGATCTCGTTTTTCAACCTCACCTCGATCAAGTCAACGTGACACAGCTGGTTGCCGACATTTATGATGCGAGTAGGGTTTCCATGCGGGATCAATACGCCAAAAATACATTTACGGAACATGCGATCTTTCATACATTGCTGCTCGATATGTGGTTTGCGGAAAAAGGGAAGCTGCTCGAAATAGGTCCAGGAACAGGAGAGTTGTTATTCCTTGCTCGTGAGGCTGGGTGGGAGGTTGTTGGAGTGGAGCCGTCACACCAATCATGCGCATACGCCCAAGACCGGTATGGGTTACAACTGGTTCATTCGTTATGGAACTCCTCTGTTCTCGCCCCCGAACACATGGGTACGTTTGATGCCATCGTTTTTTGTCACGTCTTTGAGCATATTTCGCATCCGAAGCAATACCTTGAAGAATTGAAGGGGTTTCTGAAACCAGAAGGAAAGATCATTTTTAGTGTGCCGAATAAAAATTCGTTCACCAATAAATTGTTTGGGGTGTATTCCCCACTGTATACCGAGAATGACCACCTCTTTCATTACTCCCGTGACAATCTGATCTCACTGCTTCATCAAGGTGGCTGGGAGGTTCTCTCCATCTTTTCTCGAGAAGAAACAAACCGCTTGGAAAACCATCTGCGCAAGACCACGCAAACACCTTTACCGATCCATGAAATCTTCTGCATTGCAACACGACAAGCGCAGGAGGTGCAGCACGTAGATGACCAGAGCCAAACTAACTCTTTCCATGATTGTGAAAAATGAAGACAATCGCTATTTGAGACGCGCGTTGGAAGCACATAAAGATTTTATTGACGCAGCCGTCATCATCGACGATGGCAGTACCGATCATACCGTGGATCTCTGTAGAGAGGTTCTCAAGGACATTCCGCTTCATCTGGTTCAAAACGCTATCTCTCAGTTTTCCAATGAGGTCTCCTTGCGCAAACAACAATGGCAAGAAACGATCCAGACTGATCCAGGATGGATTTTGAATCTGGACGCCGATGAAATCATGGATAGCTCCTTCCCTTCGAAGGTTTCCGATATTTTGGAACAGCAGACATACGAGGCGATCTACTTTCGTTTGTACGATATGTGGAGCGAGGCGCATTATCGCGAAGATGAGTATTGGAACGCCCATCATTACTACCGTCCTTTTATGGTCAAGTACCGCCCTGACTTCCTATATATATGGAGGGAAACCCCTCAGCATTGCGGCAGATTTCCTCTCTCGATCAACCAGTTCCCTTACTTGTGCCATCCATCACGTGTGAAACATTTCGGCTGGGCCCGACTCGAAGACAGACAAAGCAAATACAACCGTTATCAGCTCCTCGACCCCGACGCCAGATATGGCTGGAAGGAACAGTATGAATCCATCTTGGATCAACATCCCAATTTGCTGGAATGGGTTGAATAAGATGATCATTCGCGATATTGAAAAAGCCTTGCAGCAGTCCAATTGTAATCACTGGCGATACAACTCACTCACGTTGAATAAACAGGCACTCGTACATGCATGCCGTCATATCAACAAAGAAAATGAGGAGTGCCAGGTGCTTCAGTTGGGTGGGGGTGACTCCGCTCTGTTTTGGAAATCACTTGGCGAGCTTGAGCTGCTCCGGGTCCAAGCAACTATTGTGGAGCATCATCCGATTCGTGCAAAGGAAATCAAGGAGAGCCTAGGGGATGTACCGCATGTCGCTTTGGTGACCAGCTCTTTGAAGCAACTATCCGAAGAGGAATGGAACAAGGTCTACGACAATCCTGCAAAGAGCAGGAGCTTGTGGCCTGCCATCGGACAGCGTGTGCCCGAGAATCAATTCGATCATTTTTCCATTCAAAATGCCTTTTACGCCGATTTGGACCAACTATCGCTTTCCGGTCATTCTGTAGATGTCATGGTTGTAGACGGTCCGCATGGCAACGGTCGCTCTCTTGCCTATCCACTATTTGTTGACACGCTCAAACCAGATGCGCTTGTGCTCGTAGATGATTTTGATCACTATCCCTTTCTGGCTCATCTCGGAAAAATCTATCACTACGAAGAACTTTTTCGCGAGATAGTCGGAAATCGTCGCTGGGTATTGGTAAGGCTCCAGGGCTCGAACCAGCCGTAACACTTTCCGACATCCTGCTCGTCAATGCAAGCGTTCGTCAAACGATACAAAATATCATAAAAAAAAGATATGCTCCTGCCATTCAAATTGGAAACTATCAGAATACCACTGGTCCGGGTCAATCGATCCGGGCTTTTCCTTTTCCTCTCTTCCTTGCGCATGGTGTACCAATAAACAGTTCAGTGGGACACACACCTATGCATACACTTACCGTAGTTAAAACGAAGGGGGGAATAGCTAGCGCTCACGTTTTAGAAATAAGCGATAGCCGAACGAGTAAAATAGTTACCCATTACTTCAAAGAGGTGATCTCATGTCTCAACCTACCATTCCTAACATTACCCCCACAATTTCCGTTACGATTGAGCAATCCGTCTCTTTACTGCTGACATCCATTGCTCTGGAAGAATTGGCTTTGGCGCAAATCATAAATGCAGAGGCAGAAAAACTCCAATTTGTGGTAGGTACATTAGGGATTACGCCTGGGGTCGTCCCCACCATCTCTGACATTCTTGCCGTTAACAACAGTGTTCACAGAACGCTGCAAGATGTCATCAAAAAAGATATGCTCTCGCAATTCAAGCTGGAAAGTGTGGTTAACATTATCCCGGGCACCTGAATACGATTAAGTTGTCATATTAAGATCGCGGTTACATAACATGTACTGCGAGGAAGTTTCCATTTATTCACTATCAATCACGCGATCCTATGACGATTCTATCGTTTTTGTTGCAAGAAACTTGCCCGAAGGCGTTCTGTGCAAATAAAGGGAAGCAGATCGCCTTCTTCTTTGGGCTAGTCTTATTTTGTATCCAAAATCATACACATAAAGGATGTAGATAACGGATGACAATGCCCACGGTCCCTAATATAACACCGGAAATCATATTGAAACGAAACGAAGTATTAAATTTGCTCCTCACCTCCATTGCGCTGGAGGAAATCGGACTTTCTCACATTATTAATGCAGAGGGAGAAAAGATCCAAAAGATAGTGAAGGAGCAATGCCTCTCGCTCAATGATGCGCTTACCTTAAACAACAGCGTAGAACGAATGCTGCGCAATGTCATCAAGACCGAGATGCTCCTACAATTCAGGCTGGAGGATATTATCAAGCTGGAGCAGATGCAACAGATGCAAAATAATCATGAGCATCAGCACGATGACTTACCCGACCTTCCATGCCTTTAAAGAATAGCCCTCACTACTTACACTGCTTTTCACGGGATCATAATTTTATTGAAGAGGGATGATGATGACCTTACGGGATAAAGTTCCATCAAACGCTGTGCCTACACGCGAAGAAGCTTTGAGTCATTTGCTGCAATCTATTGCCCTAGAGGAAGAAGCCTTGTCCAGATTGCTAAACGCCGAAGCTGACAAAGCCCTTGCTTTCGTTGGCAAAAATCTGGACTTCCCCAACACCCCCTCTAATGATGAGATCATCACCTTTAATCGTACAGTCATTTCGATTCTGGATTCGGTTCTGATGGCTGAGTGGCTTTTGTTAAAAAAGCTGGATGCAGCCATTCACATGTACCCTGTGGCGCTTACATCAAATTTTGAGATGGAAGAATCCGATTTCGGGGATGAATTGGAAGACGACTTCACCATCGACTATTAACGATTGATCATTTCAGAATTCGAGGTCAATTGCCATGAAGAACAGAGGTATCGATGACCAAACCGTTCTAAAGCTGACCTATTCCATCGTCCAGTTGGTCAAAGGATTGGAATCCCGCTTTCATCATGCCAAAGATTACGAGCTCATGCTGTTTGGCTACCAAATATCAACGATGTTCAATCTGCTCGTCAGACTGCATACCCACATACATAACAAGCAGATTGCTCACAGCCTCCTATTTGAATCGCGTAACCCTTTCCATCCCACTAGTGAAATGTACACACATGTCCTTGCTGCGATTGCCCAGTTATCGGAATTGGTAAAGACATGGGGGTTTCCACATAAACAAATCGCCACCTTGATTGAAAATCATCTGCGGCAATTACAATCGTTTTACTCGATAGAAGGCCATTCCCATCACCAAGCAAAGTCTATGGAACCGGAAGAGAATTCCCACTACGACAAGCCGATCCAATTGGAGCTGGAAGAAGAATTACCATGCGACGAACCGATACTGCTGGATCCAGGTGAGCAAACGAAAACTACTGACGCTCCACCTATGCCTCCCCCAACCCCTCCATTGCTCACAAACAACGCACGCATTGATACAGCCAACAACCGGAAATCAGTACGTTCAAAACCCCCATTAGTAGCACAGGCTGCCTCCATCCCTACTCTCGATAAAAACAAAAGCAAACCCAAGCGTCCCAAGCCTGTAACAAACGTGGCGAAAGTGCGAGGCCAGAAAAAAATGCAGGCAAAGCGAGTGTCTGCACCTGCAAAGCCTCCCTTTGTACCGAACTCCGTAAAGGTACGTATCGGCAATGTCACCAAGGTCATCCACATATGAACCTGAATCTAATGAAGGAGTAAGGGATATGGATCGTTTGGAATTGATCGAAGTGGCCGGCAATAGTTATGTAGTCTCCGGTAAATACGGGATCGGTGTCTATTTGGATAGGTCCAGCAAAACCGCTGTTTGCATTGATAGCGGACCGAATGCCACTGTTATCGAGAAAGTATGTACGAAAATCAGCGATCGAGGGTATCAAATCCTTGCCGTAGTTCATACACATGGTCACGCTGTTAATTATGGTGGCAATCTCTATTTGAAAAAGAGGTTCCCCAACCTTCGCATCTACGCGACACATCTCGCCTCCTATCTCATTGAAAATCCGCATCTCGAGCCCTTCGTTTTCGACGCAGGTAGAGGGGCTGATACGGAGCCTGATCAAAACAAAAGGAATGCTCATGCGCTAGTAACAGATTATCTGCCATCTACCGATGGTATCTTTCACGTCCATTCCATTCCATTCAAAATCGTCTCCTTGCCTGGACATTCGCCGGGAATGGTCGGCATTATTACCCCTGATCATGTCCTTTATTGCGGCGATGCCTTATTTGGTCCCAAAACATTGAACAAGCAGGATCTCCTTTTTTTTAACGATCCGAGTGCTGCCAGAAGAAGCTTCAAGAAGCTCTCGACGATGAAATTGAACGCTTATGTGCTGTACCATGGTGGACCCTTTAAGACAGTCACAGGTTTAATTAACAAGCATCTCACCCTTATGAAAGACACCTCTGCTTTTCTTGAAGCATGGATTCATGAGCAGCCAAGCACTCTCGAACAAGTAGTCCAAAAAGTCATGAAAAAGTATGAGTTTGAAGATGACTTGCACCGCTACGGTTTGACTACTTCGATTATCCGTTCTTATTTAAAAGAGCTACAGCAAGAGAACCGAATTGTCGCAAAAGTGGACAATGGTTTACTGCTATTTAGCAAACCTGCGGCAACCACGTGAACAAAGGCTATATATGGGGGTGTACCATGGGAAAAAAACGTATTTTAATCGGTAGTCCTATTCAACAATTCCCGATCATTTTGGAGGAATTCCTTCCATCCCTCACGGAGCTGACTACCAAAAACGAACTGGTTCATTACATGTTCATTGACGATAACAAAGACCCACTATCCAGTACACTCTTGGCTGATTTCGAGAAGGAGAACAAACGAACCGTCATCCTCAAAAACACAGACGATGACACGTATGTCCGAAATGAAATGACTCATTATTGGACGGAACGAAATATTTGGAAAGTAGCGGAAATGAAAGATACGATTATCTCCTATGCGCTCAAAGAGGGGTTCGATTACTTGTTTTTGATCGATTCCGATCTCGTTTTACACCCTCACACCCTGCAACAATTGCTTCAAGCCAATAAAGATATTATCTCCAACATCTATTGGACACGTTGGCAGCCTGATACGATTGAGCTTCCTCAAGTTTGGCTGATGGACCAATACACGTTGACACGCGAAGGCGCGTCCGAATCAGCGGAGAACCAAAACTTTTTAGAGATGCTGCGTAAACCGGGTGTGTATGAGGTAGGCGGCCTCGGTGCATGCACGTTAATCCATCGAAAGGTCTTGGAGGCAGGCGTCAGCTTTAAACGAATAGCGAACTTGTCGTTCTGGGGAGAAGATCGGCATTTTTGCGTTCGGGCTGTAGCTATGGGCTTTTCTTTACATGTGGATACGCATCTTCCTGGGTACCACATCTACCGTCAGTCGGATCTGGCAGGAGTAAGTGAGTATCGCAAAAAAAATGGTATGACAGCGGGGAAATCGAGTCAGATTTCAATCAGTTTATGCATGATCGTCAAAAATGAAGAAGACGCTCTGGAGCGTTGCCTCTCCACCGTTGCGGATCTCGTCGATGAAATCATTATCGTCGACACGGGTTCAACAGACCGCACGAAAGAAATTGCGTCCAACTATGGCTGCACCCTTTATGATTTTGAGTGGATTGATGATTTTTCAGCCGCACGCAACTATGCGTTCAGCAAGGCAACATGCCCCTATATTTTGTGGCTGGATGCAGACGATATCCTTCTGGAGAAAGATCGGCAGCTCTTCCGCGAGTTGAAGTTTACGTTGAATTACAGCATCGACAGTGTCACGATGAACTACAACCTTTCTGTAGACAGCAATGGGAATGTGGCATACAGCATTCGCCGCAATCGCCTCGTAAAACGCGACCGCGGTTTTCGCTGGATCGGACCTGTCCATGAGTATTTGGAAGTGAGCGGAAACGTCATCAACAGTGACATATCCATCACGCATAACAAGCAGAAGGAATACACGGACCGCAATCTGCAAATCTATCGACGCAGGGATGCCAAAGGGGAAGAATTCTCTCCACGGGACTTGTACTATTATGCGAATGAATTACGCGACAATCAGTATCATGAAGAAGCCATTACTTTTTACACGAAGTTCCTGAACACCCAACAAGGCTGGGTAGAGGACAACATTAACGCTTGCTTGAAGTTGGCGAGTTGCTATTCCCATCTATACGAGAGACAAAATGTTCTGTCGTCGCTCTATCGTACGTTCAACTACGATCGCCCACGGGCGGAAGCGTGCTGTCAGATCGGAGCCTTTCACGTCGAAGATAAAAATTGGCCGCTGGCAATTTTTTGGTATGATCTCGCTACAAAAGTAGAGCGACCTGCTGAAAAGCTCGCACACATCGACCACGTTTCCTGGACCTGGCTACCTCATCTTCAACTCTGCTTGTGCTATTCTCAAATGGGGGATAACGAAAAATCACGTCACCACAATGATATTGCCTACTCTTATAACCCAACTCACCCTAGCATTCTTTACAACAAAAGATATTTTGAGTCTCTGACCTGACTCCCCTCGTGACCATGAAAAAGTTACCCACCCTGTGGGTGAATGCAATGGTGGTCTATTTTTTGATGAGCACGGTGCTTACCGGTTAATACAACAGCCAAACTGGAAATCGGATTGGCTTTTTTCTGTTTCTATACAGCCAGGCACGCGCACAGATAAGGCTTCATACCATAGTGATGAGTTTTTGAACAGGAAGGATGAATGCCATGTCTCAAGCCAATATTCCCAATATTACTCCCACCATTACTGTAACGAGAGACGATGCTATCAATCTCCTCCTTACTTCCATCGCCATCGAAGAGCTTAGCCTCGGGCATATTATTCATGCAGAAGCAGAAAGATTGCAATATGCCATTGGTACACTACCAGGCTTGACTGTTCCTGCTTCGTTAAGTGATCTTCTTCTGGTGAATGCAAGTGTACGCCAAACCTTGCAAGACGTTACGAGAAAAGAAATGCTATTGCAATCGAAACTGGACAATATCCTGTCTGTTCCATCCAGCAGCACAGTTGGCATAACGGGGGATACGGGGGCCACAGGGCCGACGGGCGTTGGTACTACTGGAGCGACGGGCACGACAGGGGCCACGGGCGTTGGTATTACTGGAGCGACGGGCACGACAGGGGCCACAGGCGTTGGTATTACTGGAGCGACGGGCGTGACAGGGGCCACAGGCATTAGTGTGACGGGTGCCACCGGGGATACAGGTGCGACGGGGATTACTGGAGCGACTGGTGCCACCGGAGAAACTGGCGCTACCGGGGCAACAGGGGCAACTGGACCTGCTTTCACCACTGAAAACTTCTCCGCCTTCTTATCAACGGTAACCCTTAGCGCATCTTCCCAATTAGTTAACTGGTCAACAGCGAGCCCCTACTATAGTAGTCCAGGTTTCAACCCTGTGACTGGCACTTACACCGTACCAGCGACTGGAACTTACGCCATCAAAGCAACCATTAACTATGAAACAAGCGCAGCTATTACCGTTAGTTTAGACCCGGAAATCACCCCTGCATTTGAAGTACGGAGACTTACCCCTACTGCAACAAGTCTCATTATCGGTGATTTCCCTGTTCTCAACGTAAACATTGCGCTCGTACTCACATTAAGAACCATTCTGGGGACAGGAACCGTCACACTCGCGGGTGACGTTCAACTCAATGCAGATGATACACTCGGTTTGTTCTATGTTGCCAATGGATTGACCATCAACCTCAACTTAGGTGGAGGCGGCGAGGGTATCGTCTGGTCCATTCATCGTCTCACTTAACGAGGCCCTGCCATTATGAAAAAAGCTGACTGCACTCTACCATGCAGTCAGCTTTTCCTCGTCCATTACACCTTTTTCACAAATTCCGATTTTAACTTCATCGCGCCAAAACCATCGATTTTACAATCAATATCATGGTCTCCATCAATCAGGCGAATGTTTTTTACCTTTGTTCCTATTTTTACAACTAATGAAGTTCCTTTTACCTTGAGGTCTTTAATGACCGTTACTGTGTCGCCATCGTTAAGGACATTTCCATTCGCATCCTTGATGACCTTGTTATCTTCACCGTTATCGTTGCCTGCTTGGAGCGTCCACTCATGGCTGCATTCCGGGCATACCAAGGAGCTTCCATCTTCGTACGTGTATTCTGAATGACATTTTGGGCAATTTGGCAATTGACTCATCTTTGATATAACCTCCATTCGATACTGTCCATTCTATCATAAACTAGCCTGAAAACCTGGCCTAACCAGTAAGCCCTTCGTCCCGTGCTTTTTTAACGGCCTCTTCGCGATTCTTAACACCCAGTTTTGCATAAATCACTGTGGTACAATTGCGTACCGTTCCTTCAGAAAGAAAGATTTTCTCCGCGATTGTTTTCATGCGAAGCCCCTCTACTAACGAGGCCAGTATGCCTCTTTCCCGTTCCGTCAACCCATAGGGACACTCGCGTCCTTGCTTTTGGCGAAGTCCATTCAGCTCTTCTTGCTGCAAGCGCATTTCTTTAAAAAGGACATCCGCAATCTTATGGTTAATCAACGCTTCCCCCTGATGAACAACTCGTATCGCCTCTACGAGCTCGACCGGACTAACCGATTTTAACAAGTAGCCATTCGCGCCACTCCCTAGCGTTTCCGTCGCAAGGGCTGTTTCTTCGAAGGTCGTCAACATAATGACACGCATGTCTGGCCACCGCTCACGTATCGCTTGTAATGTCTTCGCCCCGTCCATGACAGGCATTTGAACGTCCAAAAGCACGACGTCGGGCTTTTCTTTTGGAATGATGTCTAGTGCCATCAAGCCGTTCTCTGCGACCCCGACAACTTGCAAATCTTGCTGATTCTGTAAAACAAGCTGCAAACTTTCCCTCACAAAGGGCTGATCATCGACGATCAGGATACGTATGCCTGCACTTGGTACAGCCTGCATAGCTGGCAGACTACAAATGACCGTCACACCTCCCTCGTCCATACAATGGATCGATAATCGTCCCTGAAGTGCTTCCAGCCTTTCCTTCATCGATTGCAAACCAAATCCGAATTCGATCGTCCCATTTCCTTCCCCATTATCTTCTACCTGCAACCGAATCTGGGCTTCTTCAAAGTATAGCCCCACTTGAATTTGTGATGCTTTTCCGTGGCGCACAGCATTGGTCAGTGTTTCTTGCAAGCAGCGGTACAAAGTCAGCTTCATGGAACGGCTCAACGCATACTCAGCGCCGTACATACGCAGCTTGACGGACACCCCTGTAGCCACCTGAAATTGCCCGATCAATTCAACGAAGGCGGACTCCATGGTCGTAGCAGATTCATAGCCATTCTGAGCCCATTTGTGGAAAATCCCTCTGGACTCGTCCAAACCTTGTCGGGCCATCTGCAAAAGCATGTCCAGCCGGCTAGCCTCCGTATCCGGTATTTTAGACCGAAGCATCTCCATCCCCATAATGAGCGATGTCATCGTATGTCCGATCGTGTCATGCAGCTCTCTGGACATTTTGTTTCGTTCTTCCAGCAGCGTGATTTCCTCCACCTGGGAAGCGTATTGCTCCAATATCTGGTTCTGGTTTTGAATAATCAGGCTCTGCTTGTGCATACGGCTAAGCAATTGAAAGGCAAAACCAAGTGCATATGCCGCGAAATGGTACACAATTAGATCGCTTACGGCTATAGGCTCGAAATCAAACCCAATTGCCTCGCCCACAAGAACCGGAATCGCCAAAATCGCCAATGGTCCCGTCCAGCGATAAGATCGTCCCACACTGTGATATCCGATGAGAAAAGCGATGGGGATAAACTGCCATCTTACTCCCTCAAAAAAGAAGTTCAAGGCAATACACAAGCCTCCACTCAAAATAATCTCAGCGAACAAATATAGGTTACGAGAGTATCGACGCAAACAACTGGGGACGACAAGCACGAAGAACAAAACGATCAATGTAATCACTAGCGGATAAGGCAATTGATCGTGATGGCGGACAAAACCGAGAATAATCGTCAATCCCCACATAAAGTGGATGGTGAAGATCATCCAGTCGACCCATAACCATCGTTTAACAAATGCAAGCAATTCGCACACCTCATCTACACCCAAACTTTCTCTCTATTATATTCCCAGATGACGCCCAGCTACTATCACGATAAACCATGACATTCTGTTACTTCTCACCGTGACACTCATCGTCCTATACTCATCCCTGTCGCTGGCTTACAACAATTGACTGACGCAAAACGCGAAAGGTGATGAAACATGACATTATTTGCTCTACGAAAATGGTTTGCCGTTCTGCTCGTATCCTGCCTCATGCTGATACAGCCCCTATCTGTGGTCAATGCTCGCTCCCCTCTTACTACTCCTTCCATCGAACAAGTAGTTGATCCCCTCATGAAAAAGGAAATGCACAACTTGCATATCCCAGGTGCAGCCATTGTCATTACCCAGGGAGATCGCATCATTTTTAAAAAAGGCTATGGTTTTGCCGACGTCGAACAGCAAATCCCCGTTGATCCTGAGCGTACGGTGTTTCGAATCGGTTCCGTGACCAAGTCGCTTACTGCTACTGCAGCGATGCAGCTCGTGGAAAAAGGCAAGCTTTCCTTACGCGAAGATTTGAATACTGTCCTAAAAGACTACAAAATTACCAATACTCGTTACGGCCTGATCACACTTCACCACCTGCTCACACATACAGCCGGTCTAGATGAAAAGATTTATAAAAGAGACAACCGCCAGAGTGTGATACCGGAATTCTCGACCGAGACCGTAAATGAAACGCTTCAGATGCAGGAGACGATTTTCACGCCAGGGAGCAAATTTCAATACAGTAATGCGGGCACCGGATTGTTAGGAAGTGTAATCGAACAAGCTTCCGGCCAATCTTTGCATGACTATATGCGGGAGAATATCTTCCGCCCGCTAGGTATGGATTCCGCCGAATTGTATCTCCCACAAGACAGTAGCAAGCTGGCTAAAAGCTATTATTACGACGGAAACGGCTATCAAACGATTCCTTATTCGGGGATTATTTTCCCAGGGAGTGGTGCTGCTAATATGACACCCGTCGACTTCGCCCCCTATATGATCGCCCATCTTTCAGGCGGCAGCTATAACGGCACATCTCTGCTCAAACCAGAAACTGTCCAGCTTATGCATGCCCAGCAATTCGCGGCCCATAAGCGCATGTACGGAATCGGCTACGGCTTTTTTAAAGGAGAGACGAAAAACGGCATTCCTACCCTATGGGCAAACGGTGGGATTGATGGCTTTATCTCGAAAATGGTGCTAATTCCTTCAGAATCAATCGGCATCTTTGTTACGGTGAACGCCACGCATCCGGGCTTGGAGCTGCACGGCAAGGTCGTGAACGCGTTTACCGACAAGCTACTGACCGAGCAAGTCCGCAAGCCCCTAACTCCTGTTGCTGGAACCATAGACGAAATAAAAAAGCTGGAAGGTCAATATCTGCTTACCCTGACGCCTGAGAATGGCTGGGGCAAAGGGCTTCGGCTGCTCAGTAGCTACCCGTACACAGTGAAGGCATTGGATGGGCAGACGATATCCGTGACTGGTTTATTCCAGAATGAAGGACAGCAATCCCTTGAGAAAAAGTTTGTACAGGTAGACGATCATTTCTTTCAAGAGATCGGCGGCGAGGAGCAGCTATATTTTCATGAGGAACAAGGGACATTTTATATGACAGGACCGATGAACTTTTCGCTCCCTCGTATCTCCTTCATCGAAAGTCCACCTGTTCTCCTGGCTCTGTATGTGATTCCCGGAATCGTGTTCATCCTTCTTTCGCTCGTCTGGATCGCTCGTTACGGGCTACGCAAATGGCGCAAACAATCGCACGCCATTTCGAAGATCGTTCCGATTATGGCTCTACTTCATGGCATATTTTTTATCATCCAATTCACCTATGCAAACGCAGAGCTTGTCTATGGCTATCCGGCCTTCTACCAAGTCGTGGTTGCATCCCTACCGATTGTTTCGTTGGCCGCCGCCGCATATTTGATCCTGCGAATCGGAACAGCCAAGGAGCGCGATCGCTGGAAGGTAGCGAATGGCGCAGCAGCGGTACTCTCTATCCTGTATACTGGCTATTTATTTTACTGGAACTTTCTTTCGATTCATTACTCATAAGACTCCGAGGCCGCAACTGAGCTTTACAGTTGCGGCATTTTTTTAAGCATAATGTTTGATCCAAAGAACTACCATTAAACTAAGCCGCATAAGGAGGAACGAACAATGAGTACTTCTAGCTTAAAAATCGGGATTATTCTGGGCAGCTCTCGCCCAGGCCGAGTCAGTCCCCAAGTAGGTGCGTGGCTCAAAGGAGTTGCCGATCAACGAGGAGACGCAGCGTATGAGATCGTTGATATTGCGGACTTTCACTTACCGTTCTTTGGCGATCCGAGCGGTGAGCAACAAGTAGCCGCATGGGCGGCAAAGCTATCCAGTCTGGATGGATTCGTATTCGTTACCGCCGAATACAACCACAGCATCACAGGGGTATTAAAAAACGCACTCGACCTCGCCCGCAAGGAATGGTACAACAAGGCGGCTGGTATCGTCAGCTACGGTTCATCAGGCGGAACTCGTGCAGCTGAGCACTTACGTGGAATCCTAGGGGAATTGCAGGTTGCCGACGTTCGTACACAACCTGCCTTCAATCTATTTACGGATTTTGAAAATTACACGGTCTTTAAACCATCCGAATTGCACATCCCACATGTAAACGACATGTTAAATCAAGTGATCAGTTGGTCAACGGCATTACAATCAGTTCGAGACTAATAAGAAAACCTCTATCGAGGCCTTTACAAGGAGGAGCGACCGCGTTTTAGCGGAAAGTTTCCATGCGCTCCGGAATTTATTTTATAAATTCCTATACGTTAAAAAAATGACTAGCAGCGATATCTGCTAGTCATTTCTTTTTCGTTCCTCACTCATATCGCAACGCATCAATCGGATGGAGCCTGGCTGCCTTATGAGCCGGGTAGAGCCCAAAGAAAATCCCGATGGCACTGGAGAACCCGAAGGCGATTACGATACTTTCCCACGATAGTAGCGGCGGCACTTCGACATATTGCGAGGCAAACATGGCTGTCCCGATACCGAGCAGCACGCCAATCGTTCCGCCAATCAGGCAGACGATCATCGATTCGATCAAAAACTGTAGCATAATATCTCCGTAACGCGCCCCTAACGCCTTGCGAATGCCGATTTCCCGCGTCCGCTCCGTGACGGATACGAGCATGATGTTCATGACGCCTATCCCACCGACAAACAGCGCAATCCCGGCTGCGACGCTAAAGATCGTGGTGAGCGTACCGGAAAAGGAATCCATCTCCCCCAGTGCGTTCTCGATACTATCGATTTGGTAGTAATTTTCGCGATCGTGCCTGCGGTTTAAGTACTTCTCTGTCTGCCTCTTGGCTGCTTCCATCGTTTCCTTCGACTTGGCTTTTACGGTTATCGTATGAACCATCTTCAACCCGTCTTTATTGTGCAGAAAGGTAATCGGCACATAGGCACCCTCGGATCGACCATTGTCAACCATCAGCTTGGCTTCCCTTACCACGCCAATAACGACGACTGATGCTGTTTCATAAGTCAAACGCTTGCCAATCGGGTCTTCACGCCCGAAAAGCCCTGCCGCTAACTTTTCGGTTAAAACGATAACAGGCTTCCCCTCTCTTACTTCCCTCTTAGTAAAATATCTGCCTGCAACTATTTTCAAGTTTGGTTGAACCTTTAACAAATCCTCATTTGTTCCTTGTATATTTGCGTCCTGCCCCTTTTTTGGGCCACGAATCGTTCCATAATAAGAGGCGAACGGCACGGCCGCTTCAATGTAGGGCGATTGTTGGGGAAGTGCATAAGCATCCTCCACTGTCAAATCAGTAAGTTTGCTTCCTTGCCTCGGGTCCCAGCCAAAATAAACGCTGAAATTAGTTGCACCCAGCTTCTCCAACTGATCGTTATAGGCCTGTTGACTGCCGTTTCCTAGTGTAATCACAGCAATAACAGACATGATTCCGATGATGATCCCAGACATCGTCAAGGTAGCACGCAGCTTATTTGTCCCAATCCCTTCTAGAGCCGTACGAAAGCTTTCGAGTAAATTCACGTGAGGATCACCTCCTCGGACGGAGTAGCAAACAAGCGCTTCTCCACTCGCTCATCTCGGATGATATGACCATCTCGAAACGTAATGACGCGCTCGGCATGCTGAGCGATATCCGCCTCGTGCGTGACGAGGAGAATCGTTACCCCTTGCGCATGCAACTCCTGAAAAATCGCCATGATCTCGATGCTGGAACGACTGTCCAGATTCCCTGTCGGCTCGTCAGCAAGTAAAATGGCTGGCTGGTTAACCAACGCTCTGGCGATAGCTACCCGCTGTCTTTGACCGCCGGACAGTTGCGTTGGTTTATGATCCATCCGCTGGCCGAGTCCGACACGCTGCAACGCCGCTTTCGCTCTTTTTTTGCGTTCTGTCATGCCGATGCCCGCATACATCATCGGCAACTCTACGTTTCGCAGCGAAGTAGCACGTGGCAACAGATGAAACGATTGAAAGACAAAGCCGATTTTTTGATTGCGTACTTGCGCCAGCCCACTATCCTTCAACTGCGTAACATCAATTCCATCCAAGACATACGCTCCGGAGGTTGGCCGATCCAGACAGCCCAGCATGTTCATAAACGTCGATTTTCCGGAACCAGAAGGTCCCACGATCGCCACGAATTCACCTTGAGCCACGTGGATATTGATATTTTGCAAAGCGAACAGCTCCAGCTCATCCGTCTTGTACTGTTTGGTTAACCCCTCAATGTTCAGCATATGTATCCTCCTTTACCCCGCAAACTCTTCGGGAGATGCTTGGAAGATCACTTCATTTTCTTGCAAGGTTTCCGGTGGATTCGCTACCAGCTCTTCACTGCCATCCAATCCGCTTTCAATTTGGATAAACAATTCACTTTCAAT
The DNA here is from genome assembly GCF_013284345.1 of Brevibacillus sp. MS2.2. Lineage (NCBI taxonomy): Bacteria > Bacillati > Bacillota > Bacilli > Caryophanales > Paenibacillaceae > Brevibacillus > Brevibacillus sp. MS2.2. The sequence goes on along the minus strand of NZ_JABSUZ010000019.1, from coordinate 12,495 downwards.
TCCAGTCGTCACTTTTTTCTTCTTGGCCTTGCCATTTTCCGCTACCCAGACAAAAGAAGATCCATCTTGGTCCGTCACGACCGCCTCAATGGGGACTTGCATGGCGTTTGCTGCTTTTTGCAGGACGATGTTCACATCCACGTGAAAACCTGGCTTCAAATACTCCCTCGTCTCATTCAGATTGACAGCGACCGGCACTCTCGTACTCTCTCCATCCCGCTCTTTGCTGGTTACAGCTATAGGAGATATGCGCGACACCTTACCTTGCAACTGTTCTCCGCCTAAGGAAATGCCTGAGACCACCGCATCCTGTCCGATTTTGATTTTACGCAAGTCAGATTCTCCGACTCCTGCTTCGACCATAACATCATTGGTATCTCCAACCGTGAGAATTTCCTCGCCTTTACTTAGGTACTTCCCTTGTTTCACCTTCATGGAGAGCACCGTCCCGTCAATCGGAGACACGATGCTGCTTTGCACACGTTGCTTTTCATATTTTGCTTTTTCCAAATTCAGCTTTTGAATTTGCGCCTCGTAGGAGCGAATCTCTGCCTTGTCTGGCCCTTTTTGCTTCAAAAGTAAATCTTGCTTCGCGACTCTTACTCTTGATTCCGCAGTCTGGAGCTTTTGCTTCGCCTCCTCTACAACCTGTTGGGTAGACACGCCTGCGGTAAACAGCGATTGCGTTCGCTGGTAATCTTTTAATGCCGTTTGGTACTCGCGTTCATGCTGGGCAAGCTGCTCCTGCATTTTCGTGACTTCCTCAGGCTCCACACCTTTGGAGAGCCTTGCGATATTCGCTTCCTGAATGGTGATTTGCGCCTCGATATCCATGATTTCATTGCTGACATCGGACATGTCGATATTGCCGATCACCTGCCCTTTCGTCACTTTGTCTCCCTCCTTGATGGAGAAATTCCGCAGATCGCCTGCATAGTTGGCGAACAATGTATGTTCATTTCGTACTTTGACCATGCCCGACGTCAAAATCGTGCTTTCCAAATCGGCCGTTACCACCGTTGATAACATGACAGGAATGCCATTCTTCTTTTCTCCCGAAGAAGCTGCATAGCCGCCGAACCCGGCCACAAGCACGCCCACGCCCACACCCAGCCAGATCCACAAACGTTTTTTCATATTCCTTACCTCCCCAAAAACTTTAAACCCCGATCATTCTTAGCCAATCAAAAAACCCCACTTTTTCTATTACAGGTTCCACCCTGGCTCGTCACCCGATCAGGATAAGAAAAACTGTTAAAAGAAAAAGTGGGGTAATCCTTAAATTTTTTTAAAGTGAGGTCGTCTGTTCGTAAGGTAAGCGTATTTCAAAAACGGTGCGGATCAAATTGCTTTGCGCAGAAATCGTCCCTTCGTGGCGCTCGACGATATTTTTGGCGATAAACAGCCCAAGACCTGTGCTTCCGTTTTGATGACTTCGGGCCTTGTCACCCGTGTAAAACATCTCAAAAAGATGCGGCAGCTCTTCCTCGGGAATTTCGTTTCCATAATTGATAATCTGTACAACGACCTCGTCACCCGCAAGAAAACCGTTGATATCAACAAACTGACCATCGTGCCCGTAACGGATGGCATTGGTCATGATGTTCTCGAAAACACGTGCCAAGAGCTCGCCATCCCCGCAAACCGTCAATCGTGAAGCCACATTCATTCTGGTTTCCAACTGATTTTTTTCCAAAGAAGGATATAGCTCCTCGTTTAACTGCATGAGTAATTCACTCAGGTCAATCAGATTCTGTTGGATGGTGAGCATGCCGTAGTTCATTCTCGTAATTTCGAAGAGCTCATCGATCAGTTTTTCCAAACGCTGCGACTTGGTAAAAGCAATATTCGTGTAATGTCGGGCTTGTTCCATTGTCAACTGCTCGTCCCGCAAAATGATGTCCAAATACCCTAAAACAGAAGTCAGTGGCGTCCGCAGGTCATGCGCCAGGTTTAAAACCAACTGATCCTTGCTGCTTTCGGCAAAATCTCCTCTTTGTACGGCTTCTTGCAATTTTTCACCCGCCAGATTGATGTCCTTGGCAATATCTCCGAACTCATCGTTCGACGGTATTTGAACATGGTGGGTAAAGTCGCCGTTTGCAAGATGATGAATTCCTCTGGAAATCTCCTGAAAGTAGACGGCATACCGTTTGGTTAGCAAGAAGAAAAACAGTATGGCTAGTGGAACAAAAATAATCAGAAAGAAGTAAATGTCCCCTATTTCTCGCATAAAATAGCGAATCGGCGTCAACAAGCTTTCAAACCTTACCTGTGTTCGATAGTAAAACTGTAGCGTTTTAAAAATCACATACGTAACCGCACCAGATAGAAGCAGACTTAGGCCCAGAAGCTTGACCATTTGGAACCGAAAGCTCCGTATCATCTTAGCCATGAAAGGAATACCCTACTCCCCAGACCGTTTTAATCCACTTGTTTTTGGTTTTTTCTTCTCCCAGCTTCTTTCGCAAGGTGCGAATGTGCACCATGACTGTATTGCAGCCTTCATAGTACGCTTCGCCCCACACCTGCTGGAAAATATTATCCGCGCTAAACACCTTCTTTGGATAGCTGGCCAGCAGGTAGAGAATATCAAACTCTTTTGGCGTTAACTCAATCGTTTCTCCGTACAGGCTCACGGTTCGCTGCTCTGGATAAATGATAAGTCCACCTGCCTCTACGACCTTGTTACTCGCTACTGCTACTGCTGGTTGATTCAACTGCTTAAAGCGCCGCAGTTGGGCATTCACACGAGCGACTAATTCCATTGGATTGAATGGCTTGGTCATATAATCATCTGCGCCCATCACCAAGCCCGAGATTTTATCCAGATCGGATGTCTTGGCACTCAAAAAGATGATCGGCATATTGTGCTGTTCGCGAATGAGCCGGGTGACCTCATAGCCATCCAGCCCAGGCATCATGATATCGAGGATCGCCAAATCAATCGAATGGGTCTGTACAGCTTGGAGTGCTGCCTTTCCATCCGCTGCGATTATTGTGTGGTAACCTTCTTTTTTCACATGCAAGGCAACGAGCTCAGCAATCTCCGCTTCATCGTCGGCGATCAATATGGTGACCTGCTTCATCGTTTTTCCCATCCCTTGTATACATTTCCTACCATTATAGCAGGTATGAAATAACTTTTCTGTTATCACACGTAGAGCTTGATCATACAATTATGGGTAATAATTACTTTCAGTTTCTTTTGACTTTGCAGACTTTTCTATATTACTATATTCATGTCCATATCATATCTATCATAAATATACTTGGGGGTAATTTATGAAAAAACTAATGTTTGCTGTTGTTTCTGGTTTGTTGGCACTTACGGTAAGTGCGTGTGGCACTGGCACGGATCAGGCGGCCTCGACATCTGGGCAATCCGGTGCGACGAAGTACGTGTTTGGTACAGATGCAACATACCCACCCTTTGAGTTTGAAAAAGACGGAAAATACGTGGGAATTGACATCGACCTGATCAATGCGATCGCCAAAGAAGAAGGCTTTGAGGTAGAAATTAAGCCGATGGACTTCAAAGGAATCATTCCGGCTGTTCAAGCGAAGCAATTGGACGGTGCCATTGCAGGGATCAGCATCACAGATAAGCGTAAAGAAATTTTAGATTTCTCTGAACCTTACTATCAAGCAGGTCTTTCCTTGGTCGTACGTGAGGACAACACAACGATCAATGGAGAGGCAGACTTGGCTGGCAAAACGATTGCTATCAAAAAAGGCACGACTGGCGCGACCTTTGCTGATGAGCTCGGGAAAAAGTACGGAGCGACTGTCAAATACTTCGACGATAGCCCTTCCATGTTCCAAGAGGTTCAGAACGGCAACGCTGATGTAACCATCGAAGACTATCCGGTTATCTCTTATAAAATTGCGGTAGACCCTGCTTCCAAACTAAAAATTGTAGGCGATCGTCTCAATGGTGACCACTACGGCATCGCGGTATTAAAAGGGAACAAAGAGCTGCAAGACAAACTCAACTCCGGTCTGAAGAAGCTGAAAGAAAACGGGAAATACGACGAAATCATCAACACATACTTGAACACGAAAAAGTAAAAGGCGCAAGACGCGCCTTTTTTTCACCTTAGAAAGAATGGAGTTGTCCAAATGAGCAGTAGTTGGGATGTCATTGTCGATGCTCTTCCTGTCTTGGCCCAAGGCTCTGTGGTCACGTTAAAAATAACGGTCATTTCCCTGTTTTTTGCTCTCTTAATCGGATTGCTTTTTGGTTTAATGAGCACCAGCCGCTCCAAAATACTCCGTGGCATTGCAACCGCTTACGTTGACTTTCTCCGCGGCACACCGCTGTTGGTTCAAATCTTCTTTATTTATTTTGGCTTGCCGCCCGTCCTTGATATCAAAATTCCAGAGACAACCGCAGGTATTCTTGCGCTCAGCCTCAATGCCGGAGCCTACCTGGCTGAAATTTTCCGCGGAGGGATTCTCTCCATCGATAAAGGGCAGATGGAAGCAGCTCGCTCCCTCGGACTCACGCACGGAAAAGCCATGCGCCTGGTTATCTTGCCTCAGGCTGTTCGCCGCATGATTCCTGCCTTCGTCAACCAATTCATCGTGACGCTAAAAGACACCTCGCTCCTAACGGTCATTGGTATCCGTGAACTGATGAACAGTGGTGAGATTATCATTTCTAGCAACTTCCGTTCATTCGAAATTTGGGCTGTAGTAGCGGTCTTCTATTTCCTGATGATATACATCCTCAGTCTGCTATCCCGTTCCCTTGAGAGGAGGTTCGCGAAATGATTCATGTAGAGAATTTGAAAAAGAGCTTTGGCTCGCTGGAAGTCTTAAAAGACATCTCGACTACCATTGAAGAGCGCGAAGTTGTCTGTGTCATTGGTCCCTCCGGCTCGGGAAAAAGTACGTTTCTGCGCTGCCTGAACCAGTTGGAGGAGGTGACATCCGGCAAAATCACCATTGAGGGCATGGAGGTTACCTCCCCCAAAGTGGACATTAACAAGCTGCGAGAGCGTGTCGGCATGGTGTTTCAGCGGTTCAATCTCTTCCCTCATCTCACTGTTTTGGAAAACATTATGCTCGCACCCAAGCACGTCAAAAATTCAGAGCGTCAGCAAAATGAACAAAAGGCGCTGCAACTCCTCAAAAAAGTAGATTTGGCGGACAAGCGAGACGTGTATCCAGATCGGTTGTCTGGTGGTCAACAGCAGCGCGTAGCCATTACCCGTGCGCTCGCCATGGACCCTCATATCATGCTGTTCGATGAACCTACCTCTGCACTCGACCCGGAAATGGTAGGCGAAGTTCTTCAGGTGATGAAGGATTTGGCCAAAGAAGGAATGACGATGGTCGTGGTTACGCATGAGATGGGCTTCGCCCGTGAAGTAGCCGATCGCGTGATCTTCATGGATGGCGGATACATCGTCGAAGAAGGCACGCCTGCCGAGCTTTTTGACAATCCCCAGCATGAGAGAACCAAGGCGTTTCTCAGTAAGGTGCTATAGACAAGCAACGGGCATGATGCGATTTTTCATCCATCATGCCCGCTTGTTTTTTCTATGAAACTACCTCACACATACTCATGCGCCAGCATCAAAAACACGCTGGACGTCCATGTAAATGCCCGATCCCTCAAGCCATCACCTGTCAGTGCATCGAAGTTTTCCGCCATGCCACTGCGTGCTGCCATTCGGCAAAAACGTCTGGCAATCTCCTGGGAAAACTCTACTTCACCTGCTCGCCGCAATCCATCGACCAATAGCATCGTTACTGGCGCCCAGATCGGGCCTAACCAGTAGCCATCAGTGCGGTAGAAGGAGCTGGTTGGACTCTCCGTAGCCAGACCATTCTCGGTCAAAAATCGCTCCTGCAAGTCCGCAATCAGCTTGGCCCGGATGTCCTGCGGCAGCTTTTCACCAAGCACCAGAGGCATATAACGAATCAAGCTGTCTCCTTGGGTAGGCTGATCGCTGCCAGAGTGGGTCGCGTAGAAGTTTTCGCCATTCCAGTGCTTCTCCAGGAGGCGTTGCAGCGTCATTTCCGCCTTTTCCTGCCACTTCGCTGCCTCTTCAGGACAGCCCAGTCTCTTCGCCAAATCCGCCAGCACATCCATTTGCAGAATCAAATACGAAGGCAAGTCCGGGCTTTCAATCGGTGCCCCATCGAGGAAAATCGTGCTGTTGTCCCAGCCGCAGTCATAGCCATGATTGTACTGCGGAATTCCGTCCTGATCATCATCGCGATAACGGAACCACCAGTCGGTCCAGCGACAAAGCGGCTCGTACACCTCTTCTAGCATCTCGTTTGTAATCGCGTCGTTCCGATCCAGCATCCAGCGCAGCGTCCAGCCGTGAATCGGAGGCTTGCAGCAATTCCACAGCGCATACCGATCATTGATAAAATCGGGGAAGACACCACTTTCGTCCTGCCTGTCAATAAAAATCATGAGCTGATCCCACGCCAGCGGCAGGTTTGCTCGCGTCAGTGCCATCGCATTGAAGCAATGATCCCAGCTCCAGATATTCGTCATCCAGTTTTTGGACATGTACATCGCAGACCGCGGCAGATAGCCTTCAGGTCTCACCACACAAGACCAGGTGATGTACGCCGCGAGTTCTCGTGCTTCATTCAAGCCTTCGCGATGCTCCTCAGATACAGAAAGTGTCCGTTCCAGCCACTCGTCGTACTCTTTTTTTACCTGCTCCCATCCATCGGCAAAGGCAGGATAGCTGCGCTCCTTCCATACCGTGTGGAACTCCTCCAAAACGCCTTCCAGTACACCAGTTTCCTCGTCGGGAAGAAAGGTTACGCTCACTTGCTGTTCACGTGATGCCTTCGTAGGGTTGACCACCAGCGCTCCAGCAAGCGGAGTCACTCGCAAGCGAATTTCCGTGGAAAAGTGATTGATTTCCCAGCATCCGGCTCCTGCTTGAATCGCGTAGTCTGCTGCCGTCGATTCCAGCACGAGTCGCAAACCAACGCCTTGACCACGCATCTGCACCACCTGCGGCTCGCTCATGCACAGCTTTACTTCGCCTTTATCTCCGTAGAGACGCAGCAAGGTTGGCGTAGCCTCCGTCTCAAATGGAACCGCCACACCATCGGCTACCATTTCGATTCGAAAAATCGCGCCATCGTGGTTGTCTCCTCCACGAATATTGCGCAAATACAGCCCTTCTGCTCGTTTGGTGTTCCCCAGTCGCGAGAGTACGAGATATGACCCGTATCGGCTAAAAGGAACGATTCCTAAATCAAACTGCATATGTCTCACCTCGAGGTTGCTTCGTCGATCGTTTACGATCGCGCTTTTCCAGCAGACGATTCATTCTGGCGTTCAACCACCAGACAGGCAGGCTCGCTCCCAACAAGATCGGCAAAACGGGAATCGCCAGCAAGAGAATCAAGAGAAGGAGCAAGCCTCCCATCGTGACGAGCGAATGCACCGGAAAGGCCGCAACCAGCCAAAACGATTGCTTGAGCGTCCTCTTCACGTCTGAATTCTCCCGAACAAGCAGGGAAAAAGCGTGGAAAGAGGTAGCCGCATGCAAGAATCCGATCCCCGCAAAAACAGCCGCAATCGAGAGCCCCCACAGTGTACCAAAGCGAAGGAAAAACACCACATCGACCCACAGGATGGCCCCCGTTAGCACCGTCCCTGCACCAAGCCATTGGCTCCTCCAGAAGTAGTGGCGAAAAGCATGCCAGAAGGCGGACGGAAGCCCACGGTCATTCCACTTGCCGCTAACTACGTCGTACAGAGCGGCTGTCGCTGGGAAAATTCCAAAGACGATGCCTCCCATGAGCGTACATGCCACCCACATGAGATGCGCTGCCGCCATCCGCAACAATCGCTCACCAAATTGATGAAATGACCATGCCCATCCTTCCCATTTCGCCCGATTCCCCACTGTAGCTCCCTCCTTACTTGATAGCCTCTTACTTAATAGCAACGCCGGCTGAATTGTCTACGATATATCGTTGTGCGAGGAAAAAGAGGAGTAACGGCGGAAGCGAGATCAATAATGTTACCGCCATCAGCCCGGTAGCCTCTACTTCATACATCCCTTTAAATTGCGCCAGTCCCAGCGTCAGCGTGTACTGACTTTGGTCATTCAAGAAAATGAGTGGACCCAAGTAGTCGTTCCATGTACCCAAGATGTTGAATACACTCACCAAAATCAGAGCAGGCATCATCAAAGGCATAATAATCCGTGCGTAAATCTGAAACGAACCAGCCCCATCAATACGTGCGGCTTCATCCAGCTCACGAGGAATGGTCAAAATAAACTGTCGCATGAGGAAAATATAAAACGCTGACCCGAAGAACGAAGGAACAATCAACGGCTTGAGCGTGTTGATCCAGCCCAGATAGTTGAATTCCATGTACAGCGGGATCATCGTCACTTCCCACGGAATCATCATCGTGGCCAAAACGACCATGAACAGAAAATCTCTCCCTTTAAACGTAAACCGGGCAAAGCCGTACGCGACCAGCGAAGACGAAATCAACTGACCAATCGTGGTCAGGATCGTCACCGTCAACGAGTTTTCCAAATACAGATGAAACGGCTGCGACATCCACGCATTCCCGAAGTTCTCCCAATGCAGCACATCCGGAATCCATTTGGGTGGATACTGCAAAATCTCAGTATCTGACTTGAGCGCAGTAGAGATCATCCAGTAAAACGGTGCGAGAAACAGGAAAGAGAAAAAGATCAAGCTCGCATAAGCGATCGTTTTGCGTATCAAGCTTCCTCCCCTCCCCTGCGATTGTCGCCCTCGTAGTACACCCATTTGCCGGACGTTTTAAATACGAGGAAGGTCAATACCAAAATGATCACAAACATAAACCAGGAGTTCGCCGAAGCATATCCCATCTTGAAGTATTTGAAGGCGTTGTCATACGCGAACATGGCATAGAAATACGTAGACTGCAACGGTCCGCCTCCTGTGAGCAAGAGTGCTAGACTCAACTGCTGGAACGCACTAATGATCGTCATAATCAGGTTGAACAAAATCGTTGGGCTAACCATCGGCAGTGTAATCCGGAAAAACTTTTGCACCGCCCCTGCCCCATCAATCGAAGCCGCTTCATACAAGCTCTCCGGGATGCTTTTGAGCCCCGCCAGGAAAATCAATACCATGGAGCCTTGCCCCCACAGACTGGCGATTACCATGGCAACAAGTGCCCATGACGTATCGTTTAGCCAATTTGGACCTGTAATCCCAACCAGACTGAGCAAATAGTTGAAAATACCGTATTCCCCGTCGTACACCCACGCCCAAATCATCGCCAGCGCCACACCAGAAATCACGCTCGGCAAGTAAAACACTGTGCGGAAAAAGCCGCTGCCTCTTACCTTCTGATTCAGCATCATGGCCAAAAACAACGCGATGAACAAATTTAACGGTACAAACAACAGCGCAAATTTAATGGTGACCCAGAGTGATTGCCAAAACAGTGGATCATCCGTAAACATATTGACGTAGTTGTCCAAGCCGACGAACGTAACCTCACCAACGACAGGCCAATCAAAAAAGCTCATGACGAGCGAAAACAACATCGGTCCCAGCGTAAAAGCGAGAAAGCCGAGAATCCAAGGCAAGATAAAAAGATAGGGCGTAAGAAACGCCCTTCCCTTGAGTTTTTTCGGTTGAACGGTCATGGCAGGCTGTTTATGTGTCACGACACTCTCTGTATTCAAATTCCTGACCCCTTCCCGTTATTTCAAGAATTTCTGGGAGTCTTTGACTGCCTTGTTCAGTAATTCCTCGGCATTTTGTCCCATCATGATCGCATTGACTGCTGCGGAAAGGTTCCGATTGATTTCGTTCCAGTGTGGATTCAACAGGAAGGCTGGCGTGTCAGTCGATTGCTCCAATGTCTTGTAGAACGGCGCGTAGAGCGGGTCCTGATCGAGCTTCTTCTCTTGTACGACACTAATACGCACAGGCAAGTCAGATGTACGCATCTTGATCGCATCACTGGAAACGAAGAACTTCAAAAACTCCCAAGCCAGTTCTTTGTTTTTGGAATCCTTGGCGATCGATACTGAGGAGGTTGCAATGACACCCTTACCAGGCTTGCCAGGGAATTGCGGCATTACGACCGTACCAAAGTCGACATTTGCCTTCTTGTACGACTCGAGCGACCAGACACCGTTGTCATACATCGCGAGCTTGCCAGCTTTGAACAAGTCGTTTCCGCTCTGCTGGTTTTTGCCACCGACGAGCAAAGCACTCTTGTCCTTGGCCAAGTCACTGAAAATTTGCAGGGCTTCTGCTGTTTCCTTGCTGTTCATGTAGCCTTCGATGGCTTTTCCGTCAGGGCTGATGAAGCTGCTGCCATTGCTCCACACGAACTGCTGCAAATCGTACGTATCCGGCTCCGAACGAACAGCGAAGCCGTACTGCTTCTTGTCGCGAACGGTCAGTTGTTTGGCTGCCGATTTGAAATCGTCCCACGTCCAGTTGTCTGTTGGAAGCGGTACATTTGCTTCGTTAAACAGCTTTTTGTTGTAGAAGACGACCCGCGTCGAGAAGCCCGCTGGGAGACCGAACAATTTTCCATCGAAGCGATTATAGTTTAAGAGGCCTTGGTAAAAGTCGTCGATTGCCACTGATGGGTCCTTCTTTACGTACTCATCCAATGGCTCGAGCGAGGCGTTGTACGTTGGGAAATCCCACATGTACATGACATCTGGCGGGTTTTTCGCTCCGAATGCCGCTACCAGCTTCTGATCAAATCCATCTGCATATGCCTCGACTTGTACCTTCACACCCGGGTTTTTCTGTTCGAATTGTTTCGCGATATCTTGTTGGATCTTCAGCATTTGGTCCGTATCCCATGTCGCGAAACGCAATGTAACCGTTTCCTTTTTATCAGACGATGCTGGCGTTGTCGTACCTGTGTTACTAGACGTGCCGTCTGTACCTGATGGCTGGGCTTGTGAACAACCAGCCGCGACGGCCAAAAGTAGTGCCATGCCAGCTGCCATCCATTTTGACGCAACCTTTTTCATCTGTGATCCCCCCTAGATTTACCCCTCATTTTTCTTTATTTTAATGAAGGGAAAAAAACGGTGAAACCGCCAACTGTTCGCAATAGTGTGTGAATTTGTTTCCTTTTTTTCGCTTTGTTCAGGTTTGCGCGGTGGAGTGGACGATTGTTCGACTGGACTCCTCCTTTTGTTTGAAACGGTAGTGACTCGGGGTCATCCCTGTATATTTTTTAAACCATTTGCTAAAGTATTTCGCGTCAGGAAGACCAACTCGCTCCGCTACCTCCTGAATGGACAGAGCGGTTTCATCCAGCATCGCTCGAGCCATTTTTACCCGGCGCTTGTCGAGAAACTCGCCGAAGCTCTCGCCCACTCCCTTTTTAAACATCACGCTAAAATGACTGCGGCTCAGCCCCACCTGTGAAGCTACCTCACTGACCGTCAATGGCGTATCCAGACGATCGAGCGCGTAATGAACGGCCTGCTTGATCGGTTCCTGCCACGGGTCTTGAATGACGCCATACTTGCGCGCCCGCTCCTTGCGTTGGTAGAGCATCCGTACTGTCTGCATCCACGGTTCGAGTCCAGCAAACGGGCTTGTTGTCTCCCAGCTCGTCACCTTCCCAGCCAGCTTCCATTCCACGAGCAATGATTCTACCTGCCTGCCGGTACTTGCGGGAGTCAACAAAAAACGGATATCGCCACATACGATCCATTCCCATTGGCTGTCCAGCTCCCGTGTAATCCATGCCCGCTCCTGCTCCTCGCCGTTTGCACTGCTGCCCATTCCTTCCAAGAGCCATACTCGCATGGAATCGTTCATCCACGACCAGTGTGATTGCAGGAGGGAGGACAAGCTTTGCTCGAAATCCCGGCTCAAACCAGTCAACCACGCACCGAATTCCCGCTTCCATTCATCAGGGCGTTCATGGATTTTTTCAGGTCGCGTACTCTCACCTGCCAACTCCATCCGCAGCTTTTCCAACAACGTACCCCATTCCTCATCCTGAAACTCGGTCTTCAACAAATATCCGGACACCCCGAGAGAGATTCCTTGCTGGGCAAAAGAAAAATCGCGGTGACAGCTCAGCAGAAGCACCTTTGTTTGTGGAGCGTGCTCCTTCACCCGCCTGCACAGCTCCAATCCATCCATTTCCGGCATAACGATGTCCGTAATCACCAGCTCGGGCTGTATTTGCAGGAAAGCCTCCCAGCCTTTCCGACCATTCGGTGCATCCGCTACCACTTCCATCCCGTAGCGACTCCACGGCACCATTGCCTTCAGTCCTCTTCGCACCAGCACTTCGTCATCCACAATCATTACCTTGATGCTCATCAGGAAGTTCCTCCCTTTTCGGCCATGTGATTTGAATTGTGGTTCCTTCTCCTCTGACAGATGAAATCTTCATGCCGTGCTCCATACGGAAATGAAGTTTGAACTTCTGATCGACGTTGTACACGCCGAGTCCTCGTTTGCTAGAACGCTCCAGATCAGGATCGAGAA